>JAGXOS010000025.1 GCA_023659775.1 Methanomicrobia archaeon LH_S14
TTACATATGCTTTCTTTACTTATAAAAGCGTCCTACTTCTATGTGGAAAATAACCACTAACCACCGAAAGTGCCATTTTTCGACAGGTCCATCACGTATTTAATGCCTTTTTTCGTCAGTGTTTGATTCGCCCGGTCAAGTATGCCCAGCTCACTCAGGTGTTCTAACTGATTCTTCAGCTCTTCCTCGCTCAGCCCAAAGGCTTCAGCAGTCGATGTGAGTGCGGAAGAGGACAAGTCTAAAGCACCTGCGTACATCATTGTCAGTATCTGGTTTTCCATGTCTGGAAGTTTTTCCTCCATTTTATACGCATTCAGCAGTTCCAGGACATGTCTTTTTAAGACCTCAATGGTGTTGCCTTTGGTGATGACGATGGTGGATATCACACTGGTGTTTGTGCTTCCCGCACCGAAATAGTCAATAGAAACCGCACCATATTCTGTGCCTTTATACCTGCCCCTTTTTTTCTGCTCCACGTTTACTATATTGTCCCATGCGATTCGCTTATGGCTGTTTTGTCCGATTATCCACAATGCGTTGTTAGAAATCTTCAAAAGCCCTTTTTCAAGCTCTACGTTCTTTTCCATTGATAGCACACCCCCTTCGCCCGCATGCGTAAAGAAAACGTTGAACTTGTATGCGTCCATGTTCATTATCAGCTCCCGTTCCACCTCGTTCAGCACCTGCTCGTCTGCGGCGAGTTGCGTTGAAAGTAGCAACTCCGACTCCGAGCCCGGGTCTTGTGCAGGCAATGTCGCATTACCGGTGTGTTTTATGCTCAGGATGCCTCTCTCTTCTCGTATCACGTCTCTTATACTCCTTAATGTAATGAAGAAGCCGGTTTCTTTGTCTTTTTTCAGAAAAGGAAGAGAGAGGAAGGAGCGCTTGGATTGCTCGTTGCTGCCGAAGTATAAACTCCCGTTTTCGAGCACCAGCTTTCCTTCACTCCATGTATCATCTCCCGGCAAAGAGAACCGCACTTTCTTTTACACCCCCTTGTATTTTTATAGCTAATTCAAATGATTACTTTAAAAAAGTTCCTATTAAATAAACTTTTTTATCAATAATCGAAACTTTTTTATATACTCTATAACTTAAGTTATAAGAAAGTTAAAGGTGAAATCCGAGATGATGAAAATGCGAAATATTCAGGTGTTGGGTGTTATCCTCATGGTATTTTTAGCGTGTTTGCCTGTTCCTGGACTGGCTGAGCCCAATTCACCTGGTAATAAGAGTCTTGACCAGGCGAAAGAATTGCTAAAAAATATGTCTTCTCAATCGGAAGAGATGCTTAATCAATCTCAAAAAGAGTATGAATGGGCTAAAAACGCATCCGGTATGAATTCCAGTGCTATTGATGACTTTGAGGCAATGATGTCCGGGATTGAGCAATTAATTAGCTTTCTGAATGGTTTAATAGATAGCACCGTTACTATAATAGAGCACATTACTGCTTTCACTAAAAAAATATCTACATAGATGAGACAAACATCATTGAAATGACCAATAATGACAGGGCAGAGGATGAAGTAGCATTACTTAAAAAAGAAGTTGAATATTTAAAAGAGAAACTTAATTCTGTCTCGGAATCGAAGCTTTTTAGAGGGTGTTTAGAAAGTCTATTTACGATCTTAAAGCTTGATTATTTCGCGCCAGACGTCTTATCTGGATAGCCCAATCCACTAATTTTCCGGCATATCCTCCATCAGCCCAGATCAACTTTAAACATAAATACAAATTTCAGAGGAGTTTTGTACTTTTCAAACACCCTCTTAGAGATATCGAAACACAAAAATTTAAAATACACGACCTCAAAGAAACCCGGATTGGCGCTTCGTGGCTGTTCCGGGAATCAACGATAAGCGGCGTAATATCTATTTTCTTACCTTTGCTTCCAGCGATGTTTGCATTGGCTTTCGCTCGGGCTATCGTGACCGATACTCTTCAGGGACAGACGGAGGTACTTCAAGCGTTAGTGGACATGGGGTTTAATTTTGCTCCAATTTTAAATCTGGTGCCACTCATTGCTTTTATTGTAGTATATGTGTTTGGCTTTAAGATAATGATTCTTATCGCGGGGATTAGTGTAAAACATAACATATTAAAAAGAGAAAAAAACAAACTGAGAACGTTGGAATTGCAGGTGAAGTAAATTTGCATTTTGCAATTAACTTATTTTAGCTCCACTCCTTTCTTGTTCCCTTCTGCATGCTCGACATTTTCACTGGGAGTTTACCACCTTCACCTTCTTTCTGCCCTTTCCTAATTTGTAAACGCTTGCCAAACTTAGTGTACAAAAAGAGAGCTGCAACAATGATCACAATTACAATAGCTACATAGCCAAGCATGCCAAATATGCCTTTGCCTTTGTCTCCTGGTTCAGCCGCAGCAGTTGCGTTCGTTTCGGCTGTCTCGTTCGTTACGTTCACAGGTGAAGGTGAGGATGTAGATGTTGAATTTGGAGTTGGAGTTAGAGAAGAATTTGTTGTTTGAGCTGGAGCTTGCATAGGGAAAGATGTTACCGTTTCTGATGTCACCTTCCTGTCAGCTATTATCTTAACATACTCTTTCGAGGGTAACCATCGCTCTCCTGCCTCTGCGGGACTTAATACGAGATATATTTTACCTCCGCTATCAACCTCGATTTCACGTGTGTTGCCCATGAATTTTCCTCCTTTACCAACTACTACAATCGTGTCCCATTCACGGAGAGATAACCCAAAACGACTGTCTACATGCATCATCTCGCCACGATAAAAATCGTAATGCCAAGAACTATTAACTATTGCAACACCTCTTTTCCCTTCTGTACTATTATCCGATTCCAACGGTTTTAAAAATACCAGATAATTAGTTAAGTCAGAATTATACCTTATCTTATCCACCTTTGCCTTCAATGTGATGGATTCATTGCCATACGCTCCATTTATGAATTCCTCGTAGGTCAGTGCATGCTCGCTGGGTTCAATGGGAACGAAACCAAATCCTAATATTTCCTCTCCGTCGCTTATCCCGTCTCCATCCGTATCCGCCTTCGTTGGGTCTGTTACAACTCCGTATGTTCCAAATACTTCTTCAGAGTCCAACAGCCCATCTCCATCTGTATCCTGTTTCGTTGGATCTGTTTCATATTCGTGAACTTCATCACCATCGCTTAACCCATCGTAATCCGAATCCACACGATTGGGATTGGTTCTGTTGTCACAGAGAATCTCATCACCATCATTTAGCCCGTCTTCATCCACATCTGAATTTGTGGGATCGAGTTCGTATGGATACGTCCTGCT
The DNA here is from genome assembly GCA_023659775.1 of Methanomicrobia archaeon LH_S14. Taxonomy (GTDB): domain Archaea; phylum Halobacteriota; class Syntropharchaeia; order Alkanophagales; family Methanospirareceae; genus JAGXOS01. The sequence continues at coordinate 3,288 of JAGXOS010000025.1, forward strand.
TAGATTGGTTATATTCACCATTACACCCGCTCTATCAGTTTTATCTGGATTTATCTCTTTCATCTGTGTCTCTTCACCCGTATTAATGTACGTGCAAATTTCTTCCAAATCGCTTAATCCATCTCCATCCGTGTCTGATACGAAGGGGTCAGTAAAAAAGCCGAATAAACCGAAACATTCTGCATAATTTGATATTCCATCATCATCCGAGTCCATATCCCAGGGGTCAGAATTATTCTTTTCGTATTCTTGAAAATTCGTCAGTCCATTGTGGTTATAATCAAAACTTGCATCTGTTGCATCATCTGGATTCAGTCCATGTTCATCCTCCCAACCATCTGGTATGCCATCGCCATCGGTGTCATTTTTCAGTGGATCCAGTCCCGATACGGGTACCAGAATTAATGCCATTCCCGGACTAAGGATTACTAAAAGCAGCACAAACACGTGAATTAGTTTTCGCATATTAATATGATTCTCTTAAATATGATATAAATAGTTATGCATAGCAAAAAAATAATTTATCAATATTTGAAAAATAACTATCAGTAAACTTTTTTGCTTCGCAAAAACCTTTACTAAAAATGCTGCGCCATTTTGCTTCGCAAAAAGAAAAGTTTCTTTGGTAAAGAAAGGGTTGTTTATAATTTGTGCTTATGTTTTGGAATTCTCAATGAGGCTTACTGCTGCCCCACTTAGTTTTTCATCTTTTCGCACCAACACCTGTTTGGATTGTAGACTCTTATTGTTCCATCCCCTGGTTTGTCACCACCTTATATATAGTCATTCCGGGAATAAATTGCACTACCTGATGTTGAAAAATCCCAAATCTCAAGCACCAAACCACAAACAAATCCCAAATCCTAATTTCAAAATTCATTAAAAAGCATTTTTAGTAAATATTTGTGTAAAAAGCTTGTTTTGAACATTGGAATTTTGATATTTGATATTATTTGGAATTTGGTGCTTGGAGCTTGTGATTTGCACACATTTTTCGGAATGACTATATTCTCCCGCTCGGCATTAGCCATGCCCAGATTTTCGCTTTCTTTTCTTCCATTTTACCTGTCACACCTTCCATACATTCAGACCACAAATGCCCATTGGCATATGTTATTAATACAAATAATTGAATATAAGATTGTCAATGCAATTACGCAACACAAGCCATATTTACCTATTGTTCTTTTCCCGTGCTCTGATTTATTAAAGTAGTATAAGGTGAGATAAAAGACGAGCAGGAGAATCGGTGCGAATAACTTCAAAGGCACGGAATAAGTGAGATGATAAAAGGGGTTTAGTTCGTATAGGCTTCCGCTGGCTGCAAGGGCTACCCTTGTGGAGATAAGGTCAAGTAAGTTGAGCACGAAGTAGGGGATGAAAAATATAAACATCCTATTTGGGTAGTTCATCACTAAGATATATTAGAAAAGGAAGTATATAAGTTTTTCGTTTTTTTTTTTTGATTCACGCGTATTTTTTGCCCACTGCATAGCCAAGTGCAATACCTCCCGCGGCTATGAGTGTTGCAAACAAAATAACATTCCAGAATACAACTCTTAATTCGCTAACATACCCCAGCATCGATAGACGAAGGATGAGTTCTCGCGTCATTATTGCCGTGATGTAGATGCCCCAGAAGCCAACTACCAGGGATAAGATGCCCACGGTTATAAGCGCAAAAGAAAAAACGTCTTTCACCATTTTTACCCCCTATTTATTTATTTTTATGCAGATAGAATGTATGATAATCAACTATATATAAATATATTGTATATGCTCAATAAGAAGTGGGAATCAAAATCCTAAATTCAAATACCAAAACGGTCATACAACCCACGAGCCTGCGAGTCCCCTGTAAAGACCCGGTTTTGAATTTGTAATTTTGGTCATTTGGATTTGTTTAGGATTTCGGATTTAGTATTTAGGATTTCTACCCACAGGATATTGAGCAGTTACAACCATCACCTCATTCTCTCTCCACCCTCAGTTCCCCCATCTCATGTAAAGCCGTTTTTCCCAATTCTAATAATTCCTCTGCACTCACATCTCCCATCTCGTCCATCGCGGTCTTCAGCGCCATATCCATCTCTTCCTTCTCTTCCTCCTCTCTCAAACTGTATATCAAATCGTCCTTATCCTCTTCGTTCTCTGCTTCCTTTTCCTCTCCCCATTCCTTCTCCTCTTCTTTGGGTTCCTCTTCTACCGCCTCTTCCACTCCTTTTTGTAACCACCACTCCTGAACTTTGTCTTTTTCCTTATCGAAATCCTCGAATATTTCTGCTCCTTCTGCATCAGTGCCCGTGCCCTTTTCCTCTTCCGGTTTCGGATCCGAAGACGCTAAAATATCCCGCTTCTTACCCGCATCCCTATTTTTTTTTAAATACCCCATTTTACGTTCCTCCTTATCTTTCTCTTTATTATCCACCAGCACCCATTTGCATTCCGAAAATGCTATCGGCAAATATTGGGATTGTAAATAGAACGATCGCGGAGACGAAGAATAAAATAGAAGCGTAGAAGCATAGCGTGTAGTTGCTACCCCCGACTGCGAACTTCGTCGCAAACACATTGGCAATCGTTATTATGAGGATAATGACAGTCACGTATTTTGCGATGAAAGCGAGGTCAGAGACCCCGCCGATATTAAAGAACCCCATGCCTGTCGGCATACTCCCTGCCGCTCCTCCCATCTCTGCTGAATGCTCCTCCATCATCGCTGCTACTGAATTATTGAACGAGAACATTATCCGGTATATGAACATGAGAATACCGCTCATCACCGCATGCAGAGGTATTACAAGATTCACGAACCCGGTGGATACAAGCTTTCTTTTCGTTCTTAATATGGCTATTCCCAATGAAGAGTGAGCAACTATTTCGCCTATCTTTGTCGGATTGCCTCCAAGGGCTACCGCATCTAAGAACACGTTTGTAAATTTGTTTATTAATTCGGACCCCGTTTCTCCTGTGAAATAACGCCAGCATACCTTCGGATTTATTCCGTTAATTAATCGTTTCTGCAGCCTATTTACAGGTTCTTCTAACGAAGCCACGGATTTCTTATCCAGACACTCCATTGCCACAGCAAGCGTAGCCCCCACAGTTCCCGCAATAGAACCAAGGCTCTTTAAAAATGTTGATATGTCGTAGTCCCTTCTTTCTATCTTCTTCGCGTCCATTATTCCAACCACGCCTATCGGTGCAAGCAAAGCTGCGACCACAAGAAATATAACCCAGTGTTCCACGCCTATCACCACTAAAATAAGAGCGGTAATACCGGTCGTGGGTAGAAGAATCATGCTCATCTTTCTCGCTAATTCCTGCTCTTTCGATTTTATCTCCAGTGAATGCGTCGTTACCTCGTAAGGAGCTGCTCTGTATAGCACATAAACACCGAAAAAAGCAATGAAGCAAAATAAAGCACCAGCTAAAATAGACATAGTAAATGTATCGCCCATATTGAACAGCATGGTGCTTATAAGGAATACGGCAATGACCAGTATTACCGATACGAGCAGTGCAGCATATCCATCCGTCCACTTCTTCAGTGTTTCTACATCACTCAGGTATTTATTTGTATACACTTCTACCATTCTTTCTGTTTCGCCACGAAAGAATTTCTCTTCCTCCTCTCCCAGCCCTAATGCATTCGAGAGCCGGATAAGGAAGTCTTTAAGATCAGGATGATGCGCCTCCTCCGCAACCACTCTGCTTGCCCTCGCATAATCATATCCGTAATTCTTCGCTAACAGGTGTATCTTTTTCATGGATTTCGCCGTAATTCCCTCTTGTTGGGACGCGAACTCGAAGATCTTATCCCTGCTTACATTCGAAGTTGCTATGGATGACATATAGGTGAGTATGTTAAGAAGGTCAAGCATCATTGCCTGGTCCTCTTTTATTTGACTCCCAATATCAAAATTTATTTTCTTCTTTTTCAATTTGCGCGTATTCGCATTTTCCATTTTACACCACTCCCTCGGCTTCCATCCTGGATAGTACGGCGAAGAGCTCGTAGAAGCCCGTAACTCCGGAATCGTTTATTTTCTTCAGTATCCGCGCACGCTTCTCCAGTTCCTTATATATCTTTCGCACGTTACCCGCGGGAATACCTTTTTTCGGTGCTATTACGTGCTCCAGCAGATACGAATTCATGTTTCCGGTGAATTCAAAGGTGTCATTTTCCGCATTCCACCTGAAAACTTCGATAAAATTGAAAAATTCGGTATAAGGGTCATATCCTACTATTTCACTTACGCTCGTTATTCTTCTCATCATTTTACCGTCCGGACCGTTCACTGCATTTTGCATGACAATGAAATGCAAGTTGTCCACATAAGTCTTGGGGACATTTATGGGGTTTCCTGTCAACCTTTGAATGAGCTTCTCGACGTTCGCGGCGTGGAAAGTGGACATGGCGGGATGTCCGGTCTGCATTCCCTGAAATACTATCAGCCCTTCCTGACCCCGTATCTCACCCACAATTATCTCGTTTGGACGCTGTCTCAAAGCAGCCTTCAGCAGGTCGAACATTTCTACTCTCGAACCTTCTCCTTCTCCCTTACCCTGCACGGGTCTTGTAATTTCTCTTATCCAGTTGTGGTGTGGAACCTGGAGTTCCGGGGTTTCCTCGATGGACACTATCTTCGCCCTGGGTGGGATGAAAGTAGTAATAGCGTTCATTGTGGTTGTTTTTCCTGATGCGGTCTCTCCTGCGACGAAACAATTCAGCCCTTGACTAAGACACATCCAGAAATACGCCGCCATTACGTAATCAAAAGTGCCAAATTCTATCAGTTGAAGGACGCTGAGAGGAGCTTCGCTGAATTTCCGTATCGTAAAATTCGACCCTTTCTTCGATATGTCTTCTCCGAGTATGATGTTTATACGGGAACCATCAGGCAGAACGGCATCCATAATAGGATTGAAGTAAGAAATGGGTTTTCCTATCTTCTCAGACAGTTTTATGACGAATGCGTCTAAGTCCTTTTTATCTACAAACTTTACCGGTGCTTTCAACGACTCGAATATCCTGTGCTCTATGAATATGTTCCCTAACCCGGAGCAGGATATATCTTCGATGTTCGGGTCATGCATAAAAGGGTCCAAAACGCCTAATCCCACTTTATCCCTTATCATAAGGTATTTTACTGCCTTAAGCTCGAAAGGAGTTACAGATACTTTTTTACCATTCCCATAACTATTCCAGAATTTAGATATAAGCTTCTGGATTTTACCATTTCCATTACCATTACCCCCTCCATTTGGCTCTGTTTTTATTTCGCACACCTCATCTATGCAGCTCGTAAGAATAACCCTTTTCTGCTCTGCGTTTTCCGGCTCCTCGTATTTATCCACCAGTACCGATATTTTTTTCTCTACCTCTTCAATCAAGCCATCAAAGTTATTGAAAAGAACAGGCTCGATAGGAATGTAATAGTCCCTCGCATCCTCTTTATCAGGGCATATATGCACGGATATGTCTTGATTTACGGGATATATCAAATTTGGATGCTTTATAGCCCTCATTTTCCTCGTAAGTTTCGGATAGAATTTTGGTGTTCCAACGGTATCTAAAGGAAGCATGTGTAAATACTGGAGAACGTGTTTGCTTTCCTCAACGTGTTTCTTACCCTCGGATGGCAATAACTGGTATAACCCACACTGCGTCAGGTCATGCGGGTCTTCATTAATGTCAATTTTATTATGCTCAAAAGGCAGTTCTATGTTCGGCATTCTATTTATGCTTTTACTCTGGAAATGGGAATTATTCGCAATCCAAATGCAGGCTCGACTTCAAACGCGACTACGTTGCCCGTGATCCTCTGAGCGCCTCTTATCTTTGCAACCTCCATTGTTCTTACCAGTCTATCCCCCACTTCCTCTTTCTTCAGGCTGAGGTGTCCGTCGCATATTGACCTCACGCGGGTCAGCACTTCCTCATTGAAAGCAAACGTGTGAGCAGTTATCAAGATTGTCTTACCGGAATCGCATATTTTTTTACAGGATGTGAAGAAATTGAGAATCGCGGTATCTGAACTGTCAGAGACGAAAACAGTAAGGGAATCGATGAGTATTACCTCCATGGGCTTAGCTTTTACGTAAGTGGCGATGTAATCGAGAAAAGGAACGCCTCCAGTCCATTCTACGCCCTCCAGATGAATGGGATAGATTTTGAGGTTTCCAAATACGAAATAATCTGATACGTCTAAGGATAAACTGTCCATTTGTTTCAACAAGCTTTTTATGGTGTTCTCCGTGGTATAGGTAGCCAGGCTAAAGCCCTGCTGCAGTGCTCCCCACATTAATTGCTGCGTTAAAACACTTTTTCCGGTATCGTTTGCGCCTTCGATAAGGGTAAGCGAGCCGGCGGGTATTCCACCCCCCATCTTATTGTCCATCTCTCTGTTCCCGCTGGTAAGTACATCTTTACTGCCAAAAACAGAACCGAGTCTTATTTCTTCATCGTCAATATCTTTTTCCATCTTATTTCATCCTCTATTAATTAATTCTGATAGGTGAAAAGGTAGATAAAAGGCTTTTGTCGAATCGAATTTTTTTAACAAACATTTAGAGTTTTATTAACGAATAGATGGGAATATTTTTTACGACACTGATTTTCTTTCACAAAGGAAGTTTGATCAAAGAAACCGGTTTTTGATTTATCATTCCCCATATCACTGTCAAAACGACCACTGGAGTTTAATCTTCTCGCCATTTAAGAAATTTGCATCGAAGAGGTTTAAACCTCTAACTTTCACCGATTCAAAAACATCGCTTTCTTCCTCTTTATATGGGAATTCTATCTCCATTTCAACACACCAAAACCTTTTCTTTTGTTCGCCATGCTATTGCCACTTCTTTATTGGGGTTTTCTCTTTTTAATTCCCAATACTTTTCTTTTGGATTAAGACCCCGCCAAACTACTTCTCCATTTACTTTTATCACATATTCAAATCTTTTCTCCATTTCCATCACCTCTTAATTTATTTTTACCTTTCTTATTGTTTCTGTATCTATAAATACTTTAATTGGAGAAATATTTGGAAGCAGAAACTCCGTTTGGCATCACTATTTTTGTCCAGTTCCCGTTCTGCTTCGTGCTGTTTATCGCAGGTTCAACCCGTATCACGATTTTCATCTGCTCATCAGGGTCAAATATTCGGGGGTTTATCCAATCCGGCGTGATGCTCACGACCGTCCATTCGTTATCCTGCAATGCACTATAACCAGTATCATTGTAACGTATCCATCTGTGGATTGTCCCTGCGCTGTCGTTATGATAATAGACAAACACGTCTATATGCTTGAACTCGGACTTTAATATCTTCGTGGAGCCAGTGTTATTGATAGAAACATTTATCCCGGTTCCGTTGTTTGTTACAAAAGGCTTTTCTACTATTTCTATTTCTGTTTTTAGCCGTTCATTATCTATTTCATTCGCTATTTTTAGCGAGTTGGATAACGTATCCATGGTGAACAGAGTTCCGGTTATGCCGAGGTAAGATGCCGTTCCGATGATTACGACCATAGCAATAGTAGCGAATATAGTTCCGAAGCCCATATTTAATCACCAGATTGAGTTTTAACCACCAGATTACACAGATTCTCACAAGAAACCTTTCTTTAAGAAAGAAAGCTTTACCAAAGAAACAGGTTTTTGATAAAGCGTTTTCTAAAAAGTTTTAGTGTTAATCTCGTGTAACCTTGTGGTTTCTATTTTATATTGAACTTGTCTTCATCTGATATTCCGTTATACACGATAACTTTAACGTAATAGTCTCCTGCGGTGATTTCACTGGAATAGTTTATCGTTATGTTTAGCGTTTCTCCAACGTCCCATCTGTTATCACCATCGTCATTTTCGATACTGTAATTCCAGCATGGAGCCGGTGCTGGAAGGGTTGAATTGAAGGGTATTCGTCGAAAGTCGTTTATCTTGCCGAAGAAGACATCACTATTTTCTATCTGTGGTATTTCTGAAGCCCCGGTGTTTTTTACCCACACGTATTCATACGTCGATTTGTTCACTTCTGCGATAATATCAATGGAAGTTTCAATCCGGTCGCCGAGTTTCGCACTGGTTTCGACGACGGACGAAGTAGCGCGATGCATTGCGGGATAGATTGCGTTGATGAGCATGGTCACACAGATAACGGAAGCAATGGTGATTATCGCAGTGGTAATCGCAGTTTCGGTCATTTTTTTTCACTCCTCTTTCCTTCTATTTGAGTGGTCGTTGCACAGTTCCTTTAAAAGCACGAACAGTTCCTGGTGCTCACCCGTGAGAATCCGGTCTAATTCGCACAGTGCGATAATGCAGTGTTTCGTTTCTACCTGTTGCTCTTTCTCCGGGCTTAGAACGGCGTCGGGAAGTTTAGCGACTGTTAAAATCGTATCCGCCATTTCCCTTGATATACGTCCGGTAAGTTCATATAACTCAACGATTTGGTTTAACTTCTCCATTCCGATGAGATTGAGTGCGGTGTCCGCCCATTGCATCAGTTGTGCAAGCGTAACCGTGTTAACTATTCCATTTCCCGTTTCGACTTCGGCTCCAATTCCAATTCCACTCAGCTCTGATGCTGATGCTGATGCTGATGCGGTCATCGGATTGTGAATTAGCGTTTTTTCTGATGTTCCCATTTCTGCCAACTTCTCCATAGCATCTTCCAAATTTCTCAGCCTCTCTACCTCTACGTTACCCAGCTCTTTTAACTCCTCCATGCTATCCTCCAGATTCTTTATCCTTTCTTCTTCTATTCCATTCCCTCCACCCAGTTCCTTTAATTGTTTCACAGCCTCCTCCAATTTTTCCAGTCGCTTTTTGTCCACGCCACCGGCTCCTGCTTCTTGCAACTGTTCGATATAGGAAAACGGGTTTTCAGCCGTGTTCATCATCTCGCGTAAGTCAACGAGAACCTTCTTTATCTCGCTCTTCACCAGTTTCTGATCGCCTTCCAGTGCGTTTATACGCTCTATCAGTTCCATTTTACACTTTTTCGTTTTACAAAAGAAAATGATTTAGGGTTTAAAAATAAAAAAAAAGGGTGAGGGTTAAAAAATAAAAAACCCTCTATTCTATTTTTTCGGTTTCGGATTCACAACTCGCTCACTCGTAGATCAGCATCGCCTTGTCTATGGTCCCCGGTGCGGCCTTCGTCAAGGTGATTGTACCACCCAGTGCAGGCTTGAAGTCTATCTTGAACTGCTTGTTCACTGTTACACCGTAGTCAGACAGAGCAACGATAATGGTCATCTTCTCGTTCGGGTCGAGCATGTTCACCTTGCCCATCTCATCGGTTGCAAGCGAGTAGCTCCAATGGTCCATTGTAAGATTGCCTTTACTTACATTATTTTCGGCTGTGTTTGCTATATAGGTTAACTCGGCTGTGTAGATATCTTCGTCACTGTACGAGAGCACCACTTTATCCATGTCCAGTGCTTCCTGCCCTGCCGTGAGTTCGACCTGGAACTCCACAACTGTGTGGTTGGTGTCATCTAATCGGTTTTTGTCGCTGATATCCTCACCCCAGGCGTAATAGGAGGCATAATAGGTAGTGTTTGCTACGTCGTCAGTCGGCTTCTTCCACTCTCCTGATGATGCATTAACTGAGCCATTGAGCCACCCATGCCCGATAACGTCGCCGGTAACTTCCGCGGAAGAAGTCGCCTTCTCCACGCCCGTGTGTATTACTGACTTTGCCTTCTCAGTGCTGAAGAACCCTGCGCCGAGCACCATGTACGAGAATACCGCAGCGACAACGATGAACGCAGTGAGCACGATTGCCGCTTCTAAACCGGTGAACCCGCGCTTATCTCTTCTTAAACTTCTTTTCTTCTTCTGTCTCATTTTTCCTTTTTTTACTCCGTTCATCAGTACAGCCTCGTCACGTTATTGATTGCTCCTGGTGTTGTCCTCGTAATGGGCAGTATTCCGCCTGTCTCTGGCTTGAACTCTAACGTGAATTTGTTGTATGTGCCAAGTCCTGAATCAAGCGTGACCTTAATCTCCGCCTTCTCGTTTGATTCCAGCAGATTGTCGGTATCGCCCTCTAATACGGAGTAAACCCACGTCACAGATTCGTTGTGAATGGTCTTGTTCGTGAACGAGATGATTGATTGACTGAGGTCTACCGGCTGTTGACCCGCGGTCAGCTGTATGGTGAAGTTTATCGTATCAATAGTAGAGCCAGTACCTTCACCGATAACGTCGCCAACGAGTTCGCAAGAAGAAGTTGCAGACTCCACTCCGGTATGCACGACTGCCTTTGCCTTCTCCGTGCTGAAGAACCCCGCGCCGAGCACCATGTACGAGAATACCGCAGCGACTACGATGAACGCAGTGAGCACGATTGCCGCTTCCAGACCCGTGAACCCTCGCTTATCTTTCCTTATGTTTCTTCCTTTTTCTATCATTTTTTTCTCTTTTCTTTTCAGTTCTTCAATACAGTATCATTATGTCGTCAATGGATCCGGGCACTGTCTTCTTTACCGGTAGCGTTCCTCCCTGCTCTGGCTTCACTTCTATCTGGAACCAGTTGTAAGTACTTACTCCTGCGTCATCTCCCGCCTCTTGTGGCAGCCGGATGAACACTTTTACCTTTTCATTCGCATCGAGCATGTTGTCGTCGTCCCCTCTCTCACCTGCCTGGTTCTTCACAAATGCATAATCCCATTGCCCAGCAGCAGTGACACTGTCTGTGTTATTATGTAGCGTGTCAGTAGCACTGTCGTTATGAGTGAGATTGGCAACGTAGACGTATTTATCGGTATAACTGACTGTCATTTTGTCCATATCAAGCGGATTCTCGCCCGCGGTCAACTCTAAATACATTGTTACATTCTCTAATTTACCATCCCCTGTTGTATTTCCATGCCCGATCACATCACCAGCGAGTTCGCAAGAAGAAGTCGCCTGCTCCACGCCGGTATGCACGACTGCCTTTGCCTTCTCCGTGCTGAAGAACCCTGCGCCGAGCACCATGTACGAGAATACGGCGGCGACGACGATGAACGCAGTGAGCACGATTGCCGCTTCTAAACCCGTGAATCCCCTCGTGTCTTTTCTCAGTGATTTTCTTTTTTGTTTCATTTGTTTCATTTTTTGGTTTTTTTCACCTCCTGATTATGAAGGTTAAAAGTATGGGTATTTAAAAGGTGCGATGAGTGCAATTATTTTAGCGAATAATTGAAATAATTCTTGCTGTTATATGTAAATAAATTCTAACTTGACTTCCTTAAATGAGGGAAGTGTAAACGTCTATATCGAGCGAAGAGGCGATGGCTTTTGCTTTATCCTCTACGAAAGGGCTAACCAGGATCAGTTTAGCGGGCTTTACCCCTTTCTCCTTCTCGTATAACACCCCCATTCTATGCAGTGTTGAGACGTCGCCCCCTGAGGCACTTGATTTTATCTCTATGAGCCAGTGTTCCCCGTTCTTCACCACTACGTCCATCTGAACTATACTTGGATGTCCAAAAACATAGCCTGCCTTATCTTCCGTAATCCATTCGCTGACCCTTACCCCAAATCGGTCCTCAAACATCCCTCTGAGGGCTTGTCTGAATGCTGATTCCGCCAGTATCCCCCAGCGTGATCCTATCGCGGATAGCGTGACATCGAATTTTTCTATTCTCTTTGTATGTTCCTCTATCGTCATCGAGTGCTCCTCTACTCTTTTTGTAAGTGCCTTTATCGCTATTGAATGTTCCTCAAACATCGCATTGAAATCCTTTCTAAGAGATTTTATCTCATCCAGAACCTTTGAAATCTCTTCTTTCGTGACAAAGGTGGCACTAAGTATCTCAAATACCTCAAACTTGAACTCCCGGTCTTCTTTTAAAAGGTGCCGAAGCCCCTCTTTGATAATTTCTTTCGTCTCGGCGTTCATTTTATTTTATTGTATATAAAGTATAACTTTTTGTGATATAAATAGTTTGCTTCAGGGTGTCAATAATTTATTTTAGTTTTTTTTACAGATACTTGTCAATATTCTTAACGCATTGTAAACTTTTTTTCATCATATCGAAAGATATATAATGTATATTAATATATTGATATGAACAACGATGGAAACTTTAGAGAAGATATTCGGGGATAATACACATACCAGGGTAATACTCCTGTTCTATAACAACGGCGGCTACTTCAATAATATCACCGGGCTTGCGAAGATGCTGGATAAGAGCCACGTAACGGTTAGAAAAGTCGTTTCTGACCTCATCGAGGCAGGGATATTAACGGAATTGACGATAGGGAAATCGAGGGTGATAAAGATAAATGAGAACAGCCCTTATACCGAAGCGCTTTTCAATTTCATCCATTCTACGCGCGATATAAACGAGAACAAGAGCATAGGTGAGATAATAGAGCAGCGAACAGCGCGAGCAAGGTCATGAACCGGCAGAGAAAAATCCTGAATTCTAATTCCTAAATCCTAAATAATATCAAAATTCAAAATCCGAATATCAAAACAAACTTTTTTGCTTCGCAAAAACCTTTACTAAAAATAATAGTTTCTTTGGTAAAGTTTTCTTTTCTAAAGAAAAGTTTGTTTTGAATTTCTTATTTCGGTCATTTGGATTTGTTTAGGATTTAGAGTTTAGTGCTTAGGATTTCTGTCAACAATGACTACAAATTATTTATATATAATGCAAAGTAAAATAATTAATGTATGTTATGGAAATGTTGGAGAAGATATTTGGAAATAGCACGCATCTTGAGATAATACTTCTGTTCTACAACAACCCGGGGTACATCACCAATATTACTAAACTCGCACACACACTGGATAAGAGCCACGTTACCGCCAGGAAAGCTATTTCTGACCTCGTAGCCGCGGGCATACTAACTGAACTGGACATTGGGAAATCGCGTGTGATAAAGATAAATGAACGCAGCCTCTATACCGAGACGCTCTTCAATTTCATCAATACGGTGCGAAGTGTAAAAGAGAAGAGGAGCATAGAGGAGATAATAGCGAAAAGGGCAGGGTCGGTGGCGAAAGCGAATAGATTGTAAAATTCACCGCAGAGCACACGGAAGATAGCGGTTTAGCGGTTTGGATGTTTAGCTAACGAGCTGAATCGCTAATAAACTAAACCTCTAATTTCGCGCTCTCCGCGGTGATAAATCGCAGACTATATTTTTAGACAGTGCCTTGAAGACATATGAAAAAATTTTCAAGTATTCCAAATATTTATATAATACGTAAAATAAAACGAAGTCAAGAAGATAATAATATAGAGGTAAAACAATCATGCACGAAGTAGAAAACGCACTCAAATCAATGGAGGGTTATACCCTTTTGCTTAAAGGAGCTCCGGGAACTGGAAAGACCACTTTTGCTGTGACTCTGCTCGAACAAATGTGTATTGGCGATAGTAAAGGCGCCTATATCTCGACTCGTATCGACCCTACCGCACTGTATAAGCAATTCCCTGGTTTGGAAGAGCGAATACCCGTAAAAAACGTTATTGATGCCACGCAGTCGGAATTTTCTGAAGCCAAGTCTCAGGTGCTCTACGAAGACCTGACGAGTTTCTTGAGGTCAGTTTACAGCGTTGTTGCGGAAGAGGACGTTACAATTTTAATCCTGGATAGCTGGGATGCGGTCTCTTTTCAGATAGGCAAAGAGAATCAGGGCATAGAAAAGCTTGAAACCTCTATGCTGGACATTGCGCGAAAAACGAAAACGCATTTGATTTTGATAAGTGAATATACGGGAGAGAAAAGACTGGATTATCTCGTTGATGCTATTTTAAGGTTAGAAAAGGAGCAGATAGACGATAGAATCGTGCGAAAGGTGTTTATAGATAAAATGAGAGGTTTTCAAGTTCTCCGAAATAACTATCCCTACACCTTAGAAGGGGGGAAGTTCACTCATTTTGAGACTACCGCGTCAGGATTAGGCAGCGGCAAGCACCGGGTAATCGAGAAAGACAAAAAACTTCTCCACGGGAATTATTCCACGGGGATAGAGGATCTGGATACGATAATTGGTGGCTATCCGCGGGGTGGCTTTGTCTTGTTAGAGCTCATGGATGATAGCATAAGTCAGAGTTACAGACCGTTTTTATACCACACGATTTCCGATTTCCTGCTTAATGACCATGGCGTTCTATACATGCCGGAGGATGGTTCTTATTCTTCTTCAGTGAAGAAGCTTCTCTCAGATTATGTCAGCGAAGAAGTGCTGGATAAAAACTTGCGCATGCCTACTGCTTCTGAAAGCGAAAGTGAAGACCCGTGTTTATTCCACGTTGATGCAGACGTTGAGTCAGTAAAAGAATGTTTAGATATGTATTTTGAGATTTATAAGGGACTAAAAAAGCCAGTATTGCATGTTCTTGGCTTAACAAGGCTGAATATTTACGCTGAGGATGACATAAGGAAAATGCTTTTGGAGGTTGTATCGTGGGTGAGAACAACTGAGGATGTTTTAATAGGCGTTTTGAAACCTTCTGCGAAGTTAAAGAACGAGATACGAGAGCTCGCTGACGTTCATCTCCGCTTTATCCCAATCAACGGCACACTTAATTTTTATGGCGTTAAGCCCCATACGGTCCTCTATAATGTCTCGCCTTTGCCTTCACGCGTGGGGGAAGGGCATCACCAGCTTAAGCTCACTCCTTTTGTGTAGTTATGAGCCAATAGGCAATAGGCAATAGCGAATAAGGCAATAGGTCATCTATATTTGAGAAGACTCTTTATTAAGGCATTTATCATCTTGTTTATCTCTCGTATTCTCTCTAATATCGATTTTAGTTCTTGTGTATTCACATATTTCAGGTTGTGAGATATTGTCATCAATGTTTCTACTTCTAGGAGGGAACCCCTGGCTATCCTCAGGAATTGTATATACTCCCCTGTCATTCCTCGCCCCCATCCCTCAGCTATGTTCGCTGGAACTGACACAGCAGCTCTCCGCAATTGACTTGTCAGACCATAAATCTCTTCTTTTAGGAAAGTTCGCGTAACCTTGTAAATATCTGTTACCAATTCCATTGCCTTCTGCCATACCTCCAGATCATGGTATGAATTTATTTTCTCCACCTTTATCCTCTTCTCTCCCTATTGGCTATTCCCTATTGGCTATTCCCTATTGGCTATTCCCTATTGGCTA
>JAGXOS010000026.1 GCA_023659775.1 Methanomicrobia archaeon LH_S14
GACGAAATGCTTGCAGGAACAGACTGGAATGATCCATGCGATCCAAATCCAGAATGCGCTGCATGCCTGGCATTAAGACCACCTGCGCCAGCAGTGACGCCCACGCCAACAACCAGCCAGCGGTAGCAGCAGTGGTTCCACCAGTGATACCATGGGTCTGGATAATATGGAAAAGACAATAACAATAAGGGGGGGGATTTTCAAGGGGATTTATTGAACCTTTAGAGAAGTTAGAACTCGAAGAAGGAAAAGAAATAACTTTGATCTTCTTATTGCTTCTACTTGCATTTACTACGGCCTTCCTTATCCTCCTTACCAATAATAGGAAACACTACGAAGCAGTAGAGGGGTTAAAGATTATTTCTGCTTGGGCTTTATAACCTGATATTTTATTTTATATATCATGAAATGCTAAAAGGTAATGAAATATACTATTATCATTGAGAAAGCGGAAGAGAATTATTCGGCTTACTGCCCAGACCTACCTGGTTGTATTGCCACAGGTCGCACGGAAGAAGAGACGATTCAGAGGATGAAGGAGGCTATTGAGTTTCATATAGAAGGACTACAAAGACGTCAAATCATCCATTCGATGCGATCTCTTGCAGAGAACAGTCAAAAAGATACGCTTGCACTTTTGGAAAAGCAAAAATCACGGGGTGATGTAGAGGATGCCAGGGCATGATGGAATCAATGTTTCTATTCTGGATACCGGAATAGACTATAATCATCCAGATTTGGCTGCCAATTACAGAGGCGGATATGATTTTGTGAATAATGATACAGATCCAATGGACGACCATGGACATGGAACGCATTGTGCAAGGATTGTAGCGGCAGTGGATAACGAGATAGGTGTGATAGGCGCTGCTCCCAAAGTAAACTTGTATGGAGTGAAGGTATTGAACAGCAGTGGAATTGGATATGAGAGTGATGTGGTAGCTGGAGTTCAATGGGCAGTTGATAATGGAATGAAGATTATATCAATGAGCATTGGCTCAGATTCCGATTTGGCGTCGTTACATACAGCTCTTGACAGCGCTTACAACGCAGGATTGTTGCTCGTCGTAGCCGCTGGAAATGATAACGAATATGGTATCGACTACCCAGCAGCTTATGAAACCGTGATAGCAGTTGGTGCCATAAATCAGAGCAATGCACGATGTGATTATCCTGGCTGGTGGGGCAGTGACTGGGGACCAGAATTAGAATTGACAGCTCCCGGTGTTTACATCAATTCGACGTATCGGGGAGGAGGATACACCAAAATGAGTGGCACATCAATGGCATGTCCACACGTAGCAGGCACAGCAGCTCTGGTCTGGAAAGCGTATCCGGAATACAACAATAAATACTCAGGTAAGGGAAAAGTTGCGAAGCACGGCAGAAGATTTGGGTGCCTCAGGTAGGGATGATGAATTTGGACATGGTCTGGTGGATGCGGAAAATGCTACTCCACCAGCAAGCATTACCGATTTAACGAACATAACAGGGAAATTCTGGATTAACTAGACCTGGACTAATCCTCCCGATGCTGATTTCAATCACACAATGGTTTACATAGATGGAACATTGGAAGAAAACGTTTCAACGCCTCAGAACTACTACAACGATACATACATTCTACATGCAACGAGGACAATTTCGACACACACGGTTGATACCTCAGGAAACATAAACCTCAACTGGGTAAATCTGACAAGCATGATTCCGAACAATGTCCCACTCATTGAAACAATTGAGGACAAGGAAATAAACGAAACAGAAACGTTAACCATAGACGTGAATGCCACTGACCTTGACGTGGATAGCTTAACATATTCTTGTAACCGCACAGAGTTGTTTGCTGATTTCAATACGACAACTGGGGAAGGTAATTGGACGCCTTCACACGAAGACGGAGGTATATATTACGTTGATTTCGACGTTGCTGATGGGTATGGAGGCGTGGATAACGATACGGTGAAGATTACGGTAAATGATGTTACTCCACCAACAATAACAAACCTGCAACCCGCAGAGAGTTATTTTATCAACGATGCGACTCCAACAATATCTGCAAATTACAGCGATCCGTCAGGAATAAACGTGAGTTCGGTTGAAATGCGGGTAGATGGTGACATTGTCACTCCGGATTCTCTCTCAGAAACTGGCGTGTCTTATACACCCACAGCCAACTTAAGCGATGGTCCGCACACTATAATCGTCAATGTAAGTGACAATTGCACCAATTCAAACTCTACAAGCTGGTCATTTACGGTTGACGTAACACCCCCACCTAGTATTACAAGTCTAAATAAAACGGCAGTAGGAGAAACATGGATTAACTGGACCTGGATAAATCCTTCTGACGCTGACTTCAATCACACAGAAGTATGGATAAATGGAACTTTTAATAATGTGTATGCGCCAGAGCATTCTTATAATGCCACTAACCTGATTCCTAACACAACCTATGAAATAGGAACAAGGACGGTTGATAATTCAGGAAACGTTAATTCTTCATGGGTTAACGATACAGCTATTACCTTTGCTACTAAAGCGCCACCAACAGAGGAAGAAGGACATGCTGGCAGTAGCGGAGGAGGCGGAGGAGGAGGCCCAATTTCCAATGTTCCCACTGATTCAAACGGTATCGTAAGATACACGGTTACTTTAACCTCACGTGATGAAAATGCGCTCTTGGAGATTCCAAAAGGAACAACCGTTCTGGATGTACAAGGGAATCCATTAACCACTTCAATTAGCATTTTACGAATGCCATTAGAAGGAACAGTAGCAGCATATGACCTGAGACAAAATGGTGTAAAATTCAATCCACCAATAGAATTTTGCATAAACTACGACCCTGCGAAGATACCAGAAGGGGCGACTGAATCAGATATTGTAATCAAGATGAAAGAAAGGTTGTTAGTCAAGGTTTTTTACCGAAGGTAAAAAGTTGTTAGGAGAACATCTTCTCTATCCTTTCCATCCCCTCTAAAATGTGCTCGATTGAAGCCGCGAATGAAAACCTCACGTAATCTTTACCCGCGGGACCAAATGCCGAACCCGGTGTGACCACAATATACGCTTCCTTTAGCAATCGCTCAGTAAATTCCACATCGCTTCCGTGATTTGACGTATTTACAAAGGCATAAAAAGCACCTTCCGGGTTCAAGCACCGCAAACCTACCTCGTTTAGACGCTTCACAATAATATCTCTTCTTCTTTTGAACTGCCCTACCATCTCCTCCACGCAGTCCTGCGAACTCTTAAGTGCAGTTAAAGCTGCAAATTGAGCAATAGACGGTGCACAGGTCACCGAATGCTGCTGTATTTTTAGCATTCCTTTCATTATCTCTGCTGGTGCAACCGCATACCCTATTCGCCAGCCAGTCATTGCATAAGTCTTCGAGAAACCGTTTATGATGACCGTTCGAGCTTGCATATCGTCAAAAGAAGCAATGCTCACGTGCCTTCGCCCATATATTATCTTCTCATATATCTCGTCAGAGAGCACAAGAAGGTCATGCTCAACTGCGAATTTCGCTGTTTCTTTTAACTCGTTATCGCTGAGAACATACCCAACTGGATTATTAGGACTGTTTATCATTATCATTTTCGTCTTTTCTGATACTTCTGACTCCAGCGATTCGTATTTCAGCCCCTCTTCCAGCCTTTTCACCCATTTCGGTACTCCGCCTGCTATTTTCACCGCGGATTCAAACGTAACCCACGCAGGGTCAAGCAAAATTACCTCGTCACCTTCATCTAAAACACTCATCATCAGCTCGTATATCGCCTGTTTCGCTCCCGGCGTCACTATCACATTCTCCATGGAGGCATCAACCTTATTTTCTTCTCTTATCTTATCCGCTATCTCTTCTCTTAACTCCTCAATGCCTGCACTGCTCACATAGTGCGTATATCCGAGGTCTAAAGCGCGTTTCGCAGCTTCACATATATGTTCCGGAGTTTTAAAATCCGGCTCACCAAGCGAGAAGTTCAATACTTCGTTCCCCTCATCCTGCAGCTTCTTCGCTATATGCCCCATTTTTATGGTTGCAGACTCCTCTATTCCGCTTAATCTTTTTGACAGCATTTTATAACTGCGAAGCGTTCTTTGGTAAAGCCTTCTTTAGAAAGGTTTATATCAACCCCAATTCTTTCAACACGTCCAGAACCGGTGGTAAATTCCACAACCATGCAACTTTTATCCCAAACCCCTGTATGACTTCAGAGCGATAGACTCCACGCTCATCTTCCACGCACCTCTCATACCGCTCCCCTTTCAAAACGAAGAAATCAGCTCTCTTCAAATCGGGGTCTATTATCCAGTATTCTTTCACTCCTCCGATTTCGTATTCTGCAAATTTTTCTCCCCGGTCCCTCAACAGGCTTTCCTCAGATACAATTTCAATGGCGAGGTCTGCTGGACCATCGAGATATGTCTCCTTGAGCATATCGAGATTCTCATTCCCGAGAAAAATTATATCCGGCTCTCTTCCCGGTAAGTCACGCCCAGTCTTCATCTGGAACGGTGCCGGGATTACAATTCCCGCCTTTTTCGTCTCCACATATATGTGCATCACAGAAGTAAGCCATCTCGCCAAGGATTGATGCGTATTTGATGCCGGTGAATACCACTCTATTTTCCCATTCACCCATTCCGCTAAAGTATCTTCGTCACAAAAATCCAGGAAGTCTTCGTAACTCATGTATTCTTCTTTATCTTTCGCACCTTCTATCTCTTTTCTTTCCATTTCTTCACAAATTTATTATTACAACTAATAAAATTTAGTTTAGAACCTCACCTCTATTGACCGTGCATGTTTTTCCATACCTTCCGCTTTGGATAAACTCACCACAATATCCTTTATTTTCTCTAACCCCTCCTTATCCAACCACTGTATGGTCATCCGATGCATAAAATGGTCAACGTCAAGCCCGGAGAATAGCCTCGCATAGCCCGCGGTTGGTAGCACATGGTTTGCTCCGGTTGCATAATCCCCAGCCGCCACCGGCGAATAATTGCCCACGAACACGGACCCCGCATTTTTTATTCGCTTCAAAACTTCTACCGGCTCTTTTACCATTATCTCGAGGTGTTCCGGCGCATATTCATTCGCAAATTCTATGCACTCGTCCATGCTATCCCCGATTAATATCCAGTTCTGGGATACCTCCTCCTTACCACCCTGTGCTAAAATTTCATCCTCTACTTCCGCAGCTATCCTTTCCGAATCGGTAAGAAGAACAGCCTTTGACTTCACACCATGCTCTGCCTGCGCAAGCATATCCGCAGCAATGAAAGCGGGATTCGCAGTTTCATCGCCGATTATCAAAATTTCCGAAGGTCCAGCCGGGAAATCTATTTCCACACCTTCTTCTCGAACCGCCATCTTCGCCGCTGTTAC
Source organism: Methanomicrobia archaeon LH_S14 (assembly GCA_023659775.1). Lineage (GTDB taxonomy): Archaea > Halobacteriota > Syntropharchaeia > Alkanophagales > Methanospirareceae > JAGXOS01. Next base: position 5,400 of record JAGXOS010000026.1, read on the forward strand.
ATAGACGTTTCCCGGACCCACTACTTTTTGCACCTTCGGAATAGTCTCAGTGCCAAAAGCGAGAGCTGCAATCGCCTGAGCACCACCCAGTTTAAAAATCCGCGTCGCTCCCGCGAGTTCAGCCGCAACTAACGTGAGAGTGTCCACATACCCATCCTGCCCTGGCGGTGTGCATACCACCATTTCTCTTACACCCGCTATCTTCGCAGGAATTACGCACATCATGGCGGTGCTGAAATATGATGCCGGGACATAAGCACCGACCACATCAAAAGGCACATACTTCTCGCCAATGAACACACCCTCCTCAAATTCTTCTATCCATGCTCGCCTCTTTTGGCGGTAATGGAAATTTCTTATCGCCACGGATGTTTCTTCAATGCACCTCAACGTATTCTCATCCACGCTCCTTTTTGCATCTTCAATCTCTTCCTTCCTCACTTCTATTTCCTTCAGTTTTACGCCATCAAATTTTCCAGTGTATTCCCGCAGTGCCTCATCTCCTCTGTTCTTTACCTCCGTGATTATTTCGTTTACAACTGGCATAACTGCCGCAATGTCAACTATTCTATCGAAGAAATCCTTGTTTTCGTACACCTCTTTTATCTTCTTTATCATTCCCTATCCCCTGTATTTAAATTTTAAATTGATCTCAAAATTTATATAAGCGAGATTCTTATCTATTTTACTCTAAACAAAACAAAGAGCAAAGGAGGAGATAAATAAAGATGGCAATTTCGATGGAGGAAGAAGCGGGCATTAGCTTCGGTATTCCAATCCCTGAAGGTGTGAATGTCACAATAAATGGGAGAATGGTGAAGGCGCAGGGTCCAAAAGGAGCGATAGAGCGAGAACTATGGCATCCCGGGCTGCATATTCAGGTGGAGAAGAGAGATAACGGCAATGAGATTGTTGTAAAAAGTGATTCTTCAAAGAAGAAGATAAGAGCCATGACTGGAACTTACGCATCTCATCTCAAGAATATGGTTACAGGTGTGAAAGAAGGTTTTTTTTATAAGTTGAAGGTTGTGCATGCTCATTTTCCTATGCAAGTCGCGGTAACAAAAGACGGCGGTGGCATATCGATTTCAAATTTCTTAGGCGAAAGAAAACCGAGGATGGCAAAAGTCGAAGAAGGTGTGAAGGTGGAAATAAAGGGTAAGGGTGAAGAGATAGTAGTTTCTGGAATAGATAAGAGGGCGGTTGGACAGACTGCGGCGAATATAGAACAGAGGACAAGGATAAGGGGTTATGACCACAGAGTCTTTCAAGACGGGATTTATTTGGTAGAGAAAGGTGTTGGCGCTGGAACATAGAAAATTTAAAAACTTCATTTTCTAAAGATAGTTTTATGCCAGAGATAATAGAAGGGGTAAGCCCCACGAGAATGGAACTGTTGAGGTTGCGAAGAAGGGAGAAGTTAGCGGAGAAGGGGCATGATTTGCTGCGTGAGAAAAGAGATGCGCTTATTGCTGAATTCTTAGATGTGGTGAGTGAAGTAAGGGGTGCGAGGAAGGAAGTTGAAGTAAAGTTAAAAGAGGCTTTTGATTTTTTAATCGTTGCTCAGGCAGGGTTAGGCGTTGAGCAGGTAAGGCAGTTATCTTTAATGACGTCACAGGAAATCCCACTGGATTTCTCTTCACGTAGCATAATGGGTGTGCATGTACCAATCCTGGAATTGGAAAATGAATTAGCAAGGAAAGTTACGGAGCGAGGATACGGTTTTATGGATTCCTCAGCCGCGGTGGACAGGAGTGCCAAAAGCTTTGAAGAAGCATTGGAAAAGATAATAAAACTTGCTGAGCTGGAGGAGGCGGTGAGAAATCTCGCTGGTGAAGTGGAGAAGACAAAAAGGAGGGTTAATGCTCTTGAATATATAATGATTCCAGGTTTGAAGGCGACGAGGAAATATATACAGATGCGATTGGAGGAGATGGAACGCGAGAACTTCATAAGATTGAAGAAGATAAAAGCGATATTGGAAAGGAGAGGAAGGTAATACGTAATTGCTCAAAATCTTGTGGATTTTTAGCAATTGATTAAAAATCCGTCATTACGCGGAACTGATCTACCTCTTCCACACCCATCCTCTGAAGGAACCCCCTTGCCGCTCCAGTCACATCCTTAGCAGCCGTGATCGCTCGACCAACCACAATAATATCCGCTCCTGCATTCAGCGCTTTTTCTACCTTGTTCACTCTTATCCCGCCAGCCACCGCAACGAGCACTTCGTTTCCGCACACCTTTCTTACCTCTCCTATATTTCCCCATTCACTCTCTTTGTCTCGGTCACGGTTCTGGTACAGTTCAATGTCTATTGCTCGATGCAACTCTACGATGTCTGGCTTTACCTTTAGCTTCCGAAGCACGTCCACAGGGTCTGGCACATTCAGCGTATCCATCAAAGAGAGAGCCCCGACTTTCTTGCACTCTTCTATAAACTTCTCCATTGTGTTTATTGGAGCCAATCCCGAAAAACCGGCTACATCGGCTGTGGCATCTCCCGCCATTCTCGCTTCTAAGTTTCCTGTATCCAGCGTCTTAAGATCGGCAAAAACAACCGTCTCTGGTCTCAGTTGGTGAATCTTCTGCACCACTTCAACGCCATACCGCTTGATAAGCGGCGTTCCTGCCTCTATTATTATCGCATCACTTCTGGGTAAGGCTCTAATAATTCCCTCTACCCTCCTCCAGTCTGGAATGTCCAGCGCAACCTCCAGATATGGCGGCTTTTTCAGGTTATTCATTTTGAATCCTATCATAGCATGTATAGATTTATCTTTTTCTTCTAAAACTTTATCTATATCCGGGAACTTCTGAATCGCTCGTGATAGGGCAAGCTTTGTTGCCGCATAGTTGTACCGGTATATCCTCTGATAATCACTGCCTCGGGGATGGATGAACACTGAAACTATAACCACGAGTTCTTCTACTTGATCTTTCGGTATCATGCCCTCTTCCACAGCATCAGCAACCGCCTTTGCAACAGCACTTTGTGCTGGTCCAAACATCTTTTCAGCATCCGCGAGGTTTCTTATGCTCACCTTCGGCACTATAAGTGTCACTGGCTTGGTGGGAAGATTTGGTCTAATAACGCCAAGAATGGGTGTATGTCCTTGCCTGGGCTGGGCAATAGAACATGCAAATGCAGTACCTGCCGCCTCTCTCTTACTGCCTATAATCAGGTCAATATGCGCTATTTCCGGCTCTTCTCCTACAAGAGCCTCTCCCACCAGAAATCCCTCGTCAATCATAGGCATCTATTTTATGCTCGTAGCCCCTTGCATTTGCGAAATTTACAAGCTCGCTGTTCTCGTGCCATATCCTTATATGGATAAACCCTCCCCTCTCGTCCAGCCCCATAATCTCTCTTACAAAAGTAGGAAAATCCGGAGGAATGGTTTTATTACCCCTTATAAGATAATCCAGATATTCCTTAAGCAAAATTAACCTGCCCTCTTTCCCCCTCTCCTTTAATTTTATCTTTAGCTTTTTATGAAATACACTTCCCTCTTCGTTAACCTCAACTTCCTCCTCACTCAATTTAACCACCGATTTCCTTTTCCCTCTCCTTTTCTATTTTGTTCAATGCTTCCCTCACTATGGGAAGCAATTGACATTCAAGCTCCAACTGGTGAAAACCCGGTCTGGGTCCTCCTTTTCTCGTCGCTCTGCATATCCTCGGGTCACCGATTGGAAAACCCCTTGGTTTTGAAAAAATGCCGTTCTTATCCATTTTCCTCACCTCTTCCACTATCTCTCTCACTTTCTTCTCTTCTCCTTCCAGCAAGGCACCAAAGCATGTATATTTTACTTTGATGTCCGAGTTCGCCATGCTCTTATCTTCGCTGATCATGGACAAAATCTTACTCTTCACCTGCTCTGGTGTTATCTCCGAGTCCGGCGAGATCAAAATCACCCTTGTCTCAGTTCCCATTTTTCTCCCTTTTTCGTTTTTATTTTTTCTTTAATAAACCTTTTCTTATAAAGAAAAGCTTTACGAAGCGTTTTTGATCAAACTTTTTCTAAAAGTTTGTTGATGGGCCCGCGGAGATTTGAACTCCGGACCTCTCGGTTATCAGCCGAGCGCTCCAACCAGGCTAAGCTACGAGCCCCTTTTTATTTGCGAATAGCCAAATAGTGAATAGCCATTAGGGAAGTATATTATATTTGCCTAACCCCCTAATCCCTATTGCCTGCGTAGCTATTGGCTATACTATGGATATTATTAATTAATTTTTACTCATAAAACGTATTCTTTATTGTGAGCAAACAAAAAAAGATATACATAAAGAAGTATAACTTCGGCGCTGATATAATGGTAGCAGTGTGCGATACGGAGTTGATAGGGAAAAGCTTTGAAGACAGGGATCTTCTCCTCAAAATTACCGAAAGTTTTTATAAAGGTGAAGAAGCAACCGAAAGAGAAGTGGTGAGTTCTTTGAAGCACGCAACCATAGCGAATTTGGTAGGTAAAAGAGCGATAAAATGCGCCTTGGACAATAATTTTATCGAAGAAGCCAATGTGATTTTCGTGGCTGGCGTGCCCCATGCACAGATAGTGAAAATCTAACTCAATCAACTCTTTTCTTTTTAAGTAAACCGTCAAATTTTTGATTTTTGAAATTGGGATTTAGGATTTGTTTGTGGTTTGGTGCTTGTGATTTGCGATTTATTCCTTCTCCTCCTTCATAACAGATAAAAAACGTTTTGTTACCGCATCTTCTGCGAGTTGCATGAGCGTATCTTTATCCTTTATACCCCTGAAAATGCCAAGAGATAACTGTGCCGCAGCCATCGTTGCGTGTCCACCCGCAGAACCTATTTCTCCAAATGCACTGACAAACGCATCACCTATATTCACTCTTATGTCCTTACTCCTCCCTGAAACACATATCATCTCCTCGCACAGTCCTATCACAATAGCGGTTGTGATTCCTTCGAGGTTAAGCAAATAATCCGCAGCCTGAGGAATAGCATCTCGGTTCGCCACCGCTCCCACATTTGTTATCAAATAACTCCCCTTTATCTTTTTGTGCACTATCGCATCACCTACTACGTTTAGCATTTCTGTTGACATGGGCGGCGTTTCTATTTGCTCTAAAAGGTCTTTATCCGCCTTTTCGTGTAGGAAAGCAGCGGCGAAAAAATCCGATGGATGCGTCTCACGCTTAAAACTACTCGTATCTGTTCTTATTCCTTGCAAAAGGGCGGTTGCTAACACTTTATCCACCGGTATATCCAGTTCTTGCAGATACCTCGTCATTATCGTTGAAGTCGCACCATTATCTGTTCGAACGTTAAAAAAATCTGCATACACTTTTACCTTATTATTCGGCACATGATGGTCTATGATGATGTCCACATTACCCTCCGGGGGTAGAAGATTGTTTGCACCCGGAACGGTGGCATCTATAAGCGCCAACTTATCATAATCCTTTAATTCATCCTCACGCTCTATTCTCCTCATCTCTATCCCTAAGATGTTTACAAAAGCTCGATTTACATGATGCCCTATTTCACCCCGATACAATATATCTGCTGATACATCCACGTGCCTTGCTATCTGCTTTAGTGCAAGAGCAGAAGCTATTGCATCAGAATCCGGGCTGTCGTGGACAACAATTCCTAACTTCCCTTTTCCTTTTTCTTTTCTTTTTTCCTTTATCTCTGCTATCATTACGGTCAATTCTTTCGCTTTCCTCAGAGCCTCTACATTCTCCAGAGACTCTATCGCCGCTCTTGCTGTTATATCACGGATGGATAAAACCACGTCAACGCCTAATTCCTTTAAATCTTCTTTATCTGCGGGTTCAATCGCTCGCACTACTAAACGGGTCTGAGGTAACGTCTCTTTTACGTTTTTCACCGCTTTTTTGTTCACTTTGCTGCTGTTGCTCAGAATAAAAACCGTTTCTGGTTCACCCTCGCTTATTACCTTGGTGATCACCTCTGGATCGCTCATGTCACCAACAAAAGCAATGAAATCCTCCTCCTTCAGCAATTCTATCTTCTTCTCATCTGTATCCACTATGACAACCTCAATCCCCCGCGCTTTCAACTCTTTTGCCACTGCATAGCCAACTCTTCCACAGCCAAAAATTGCTTGCAGCACCTTACCTTTCCCTTTCCGCTCATGCTCTATTTCACTTTCTTCTGCACTCATCTGTTCTGTTTTTATTCATTGTAATAAGATTTGTTTCTTAAACTTTTCTCTTTTAAAAGACTTTTTCCTTTGATAAACTTTTTCTTACTAAGAAAAAGCATGAGGTATAAAGCCTGGGAACCGATTTACGAGGAGATATTGAAAGATTTTGGGTTTGAAAGGGAAAAGGACGAGGAAGCGGCAAGGATAGCATCTGAGATAATTAGTCGCAAAGGTAATAAAGGGAAGGACGTGAAAAGGGTGATAGAAAGCCTGATAAAAGGAAAAACTGCAATAATCTGTGGCAATGCACCCTGTTTGGAGAACGATATACGAGAAAAAGAACTCAATAACGATATTCCTTCTTTTCCTCGTAAACAAGATGTAATAGCAGCAGATGGAGCTACTTCCGTTCTTCTACGCAATGCGATAATACCTGATATTGTGGTTACCGACCTCGATGGGAATATTGCTGATATAATATATGCAAACAGACTTGGCTCGATAATTGTTGTGCATACTCATGGGGACAACATAGAGATGCTGAAAAAGGTATTGCCTTCATTAAATGAGAACGTGATATGCACAACGCAGAGCAAGCCGATTCACAATGTGCACAACTTCGGCGGGTTCACGGATGGCGATAGATGTGTGTTTCTGGCTAAGGAATTTGGTGCGAAAAGGATAGAACTTATAGGTTTTGATTTCGAGGATAAAAACGTAAGTGAAAAAAAGAGGAAAAAATTGAAATGGGCGAAGCGGCTGATTGGGGATATTTTGTAAATAAAAAAAGAAAAGGCTAATACACCGGCGTGATTCCCAAAGCCTTTTCCGCAGCATCTATCGTCACATCTATCAGCAAAGACACCGAAGGGTCATAGCATCTCTCCATATTTCTCATCTCCTCTGCGGTTATACCAGCACGTATGGCAAGTCCCAACTCGTTTATACGTTCAGCAACCCCGGTTTCACCGACCATTTGCACTCCTATCAATTTCCTGGTATATGCATCGAAGATCAATTTTAAGGTGAGAGGCGTTGCACCGGGGAAGTATCGTGCCTTTATGAGTTTCGTTGCCTTACCACTTATTGTTTTAATTCCTGTGCGGCTTGCCGCTTCTGATGTAACACCTACGGAACCTATCAAGACACCTCCGACATCTGCTACTATTGGACCAAAACAATACCCATAAGGGGAATATAAACCTGGTTGCTCACTAATGTCGCTAAGTATGTTATCAGCTATAACCATAGCTTGAGTGACGGCAGTAGATGCAAGTTGATTCAGTCTCGGACGGTGCGTGATGGCGTCTACAACTTCCGTACAGTCACCAACCGCATATACATTGTTTATATGTCGCCTTCCTTTTTTAACGTGCATTGCTCTATCCGTGACTATTCCCCCACTTTCTCCTATATCCACACCCACTTCCCTCGCGAGGTCTATCTCAGGGACTATCCATTTGCCGATTATAACTATATCTGCCGGAATCTCCTCTTTCTCCTCTTCCTTTTCTCCTATCACCACCGATTTCGCCCATCCCTCATGTCCTTTTATCGCGGTTATCTCTCTTCTATCGAGAATAAATCTTACGCCGTCTTTCTCCATCCGTTCTTTGACCATATCGCCCATATCAGGGTCTAAGCTGGAAGGCAGCAAAGAAGGTGGTCCACCATGAAGCGTTATCTCCAATCCTCGCGTTGAGAAAGCGGCAGCCGCTTGCAATCCTATAATACCACGACCACGAATATAAGCGTTTTTCACTCCCTCCTTATTCAAAGCAGCTTCTATTTTTTTCGCATCATCCTCGTTATTAAAAGTGTAAACACCTTCGAGTTCCGTTTCTTTTACGAATTGTTTTCTCCCTGTCGCTATAACAAGAAAATCATATTTTAGCACCTCGCCTGTTTTAAGTGCCACACTACTCTCCTCTAAATTTAACTTCGTTACATCTGTTTCAGTTCTGAAATCAACGCCCTGGTCGAGGAAAAACTGCGGCTTGTTTATCTCTGTTCTATCTATCTCATACCAGCCACGCAAAGCAAAAGGCAATCCGCAAGTAGATACCCAGCCACTTTTCTCTCGCTTTAATACCGTGAAGTCCATCCCCTCCTCCACTTCGTCCTTCCTTGCAAGTAAGTTCCTCAGCACGTATATTCCGGCGATGCCTCCACCAACGATAACAATCTTTTTTGTCATCCTTCACTTCACCTCTCTTCAACTTTCATCCCTGAAAAACACCTTCCTTATTTTATGATACTTTTATTAAAGTTAATTTTGCTCTTTGCAATTGCTACAATACCTTCACATTCCCAACTTTTATCCCTTTCTCCTTTTCCACGACTTCACCCACGATTTTACCTCCAGTTATTCGAGTTGCTTCATGTTCCTCGCTCTTTGGAATCACAACAGCAAATCCCATACCCATGTTGAACGTCTTATACATCTCTTCATCTGTTATATTACCGAGCTCCTGAACGAACTTGAAGATGGGGTTAGGCTCGAGAGGGTCGTAGATGTCGAAGCCAAGGTCAGTGATTCTTCTTAATTTTAAAAAGCCACTGCCGGTTATATGCGCTAAGCCGTGCACTTCGCACCGTTTCAAGAGCTCTAAAACCCCGGTATAGATTCTCGTTGGCGTGAGCAACTCTTCTCCTATGCTTCTCTCTGGCTTATATTCAAAGGGGGCATTATAACTCAGCCCTGCGCCTTCTATTACTTTCCTCGCAAGTGTTAGCCCATTGCTGTGAATTCCCGAACTTTTCATGCCCAGAACCAGGTCGCCTACTTCTATGAGTTCGCCTCTTATCACCTTATCTTTCCTCACATAGCCAACACAAGTTCCAGAAAGGTCTAAATCGTTTACTACTTCTGGTAGTATCGCCGTTTCACCGCCCACGATATAAATATCAGCGATTTCCGCTCCTTCTTCCAGTCCCTTGCCTACTTCCGATGCAATCCTCTCATCCGGCTTTTCCATCGCAAGATAATCAACAAAAGCAATAGGTGTTGCTCCTACGCAGTAAACATCGTTTACATTCATTGCAATGCAGTCTATACCGATGGTGTCCCATTTGTTTAGCTCGGCTGCAATCAGCACTTTCGAGCCAACGCCATCAGTGGAAATAGCGAGTAGATGTTGCGCATCAAAAGGGAGTTCTAAAAGACCGGAAAAACCTTTCGACTCTTTTATCCTTTTTATCTCCGCTGATAGCGCTTTTACAACGCCCTGTTCCTTTTTTATATCCACCCCTGCCTTTGCATATGTCCATTGCATAGAAAAGAAAAAGTAGTCTCGATATGTTAAACTTTTTTAATGGTGAAGATGTTGAGTATGCACAAAACGATGCGGCGGGATGGTATGACACAAACTGGACATACCGCAAGAAGATAACCATTGACCACACCAAGGTGAACGGCACGCAGACCAATTTCCCGGTTCTTATATATTTATCTTCCGATTCGGAGTTAGCAGCGAAAGCTCAGGATGACGGCGATGATATCTTATTTACTTCCTCGGATGGCACGACCAGGATCGCACACGAGATAGAGTTATATGATAACTCTACGGGAAAGTCAATCGTTTGGATGAATGTCACTTCTTTGAACAACACCTCCGACACCGTGCTCTACATATATTACAACAATTCCGCTGCGAGCAATCAGCAGAATCCGGCTGGTGTTTGGGATACCAATTACAAGCTCGTGCAGCATTTGAATGAAAGCTGCTCGGTGGCAAGTTGTATCAAAGATTCTACCTCGAATGACAACCGTGGAACTCCGTATAGTGGTGGAACTATAACCGATCTTTACACTCCTTCAGGCAAGATAGATGGTGCTGATTATTTTGATGGCACAAATGATTACATTGATTGCGGGAATGATTCGAGTTTGAATATTACTTATGAGATTACGATTGCGGCTTGGGTGAAACCCTTAGCAGATGGATGGACGAAGAAGAAGCCAATAACAATCTCTGGTTCAACCTCCGCACTAACAGATTATCAGGTTAAAGTAGTAGTAGATAAAGAAGCAGATATGCAATCAGATTATGATGACCTGAGATTTGTTGATACAAATGGAAACATCCTGAGTTATTGGATTGAAAATTATACCGCAACAAGTGCTACGGCTTGGGCTAAGGTTCCTTCAATTCCAACTTCAGGAAAAACGATTTATATGTACTATGGCAACCCTTCTGCTTCCTCAACCTCAAATGGAACTGCAACCTTTGAGTTCTTTGATGATTTTGAAATTTATTCAGGTTGGAGTGGGGATACTGGAGACTATGCATCTGCAACGGTAGATAGCAGAACTGTTTTAAAAATAACTGGCTCAAAAACGCCAGGGGTAATTTTTAAAGATGTCTCGGTCCCAAGTAAATATATAGTAGAAATTGAAATACGCGACACTGACGAGTCAAGCAATAACCCACATCCTGGTTTTATTTTTGCTGGCACAGGAAGCTCAGACTATCAATGTGCTTACTTTAGGTCAGGATTTCAAACATAGCAAGGAGCAGTGAGTGGATTAATACCACACACAACAATCAGGTTGATGCTACACCGGGAACGGGGAATTTTATAAAACCGCTGGGGAATGAGGAAGAAAGACCGGCGCTAACGCTCGGAAATATCCAAAATATAACACAGGATTGGGGTCGTTCTTTCTGGGTAAATCACTCCGTAACTGCGAATAATGCAACTGCGTACAACGTCACCTTGAACTATTCTTACTGGTTGCAAAACGCTACCTGGGATAACATAACCAAAGACAGTATGAAATGGAAGAACCAATCAGTGAGCAATAACACGGTTGCAAACAACTCTATCGAGGTATGGGCAAATGCAACCGATGCGAACAATGCAGCCGAAACTTTCTGGATAAACGGTAGTGCAAAAGATGAATATAATGATGAACTCATCGGAAAAGCGGATTTGATAAGAGAAGGAAATATCGTGAATACCGCGGATATAGCGAGTGGAAATGGAAATGCGAACTTCAGCAGGACGGAACCTTCAGCAGGCACGTTCAATTTCTCTATTCGATTCTATAACCTCACGCATTACAATAACGAGACAACGTCTAACTCTACGGTAACCGTAGCAGTATCGCCAAATATCACTTCCTATGCCCCTCCTTCGCCAGTTAACGATACGGTCTGCAACTTCAGGACTTTTTACGTTACTGTAAGTCAAACGGTAAATGTGAGCTGGTATCTGAATGAGTCGTTTCTGTTCAAGAACGTGAGCGTGAGGGAAGCCAACTACACGCTACATGCAGAAGTAGCAGAGGAACACAACGTATCGGTAGTCGCCGCGAATGCAAATGGAACCGATATGCAGACGTGGATACGGAATGTGACCGCTACTACTCCACCTGGCGGCCGAGCAGCACCTCGTGACGCTGACGGCGATGGCTACGGTGATGTAGACGAGATGCTCGCAGTGGCATATCTGGTGCTGAGGAAGAAAAGGAAGTAGTGAAGGCAAAAGCAACACTTAAAAACGAGAAAGTCAGGCGACAACTTGGGCAAAATTATCTTACACCTGCTCTTATACGTACAACTTTTTCCATCGCATCGGCAAAAGCATCTTCTCTGCTATCGCCAATCCCTATTCCAGTGGCTATAGGTTCCCCACACTTTACAATTCTACCTTCCTCCGGGATATCAACTATCCCACCCGGATCGAAATTTATCATCACCGCTCCTTCTTGCTTTGCAAACACAATCGCTTTTGCAGCATATCTTTTAGCTTCTACTCTTTCCGTGAGTAAATCCCCTTTAACCCCTTTCACATGCGCATCTACTAAATTTAAACCCGTAGAAAGCTCAACGGTGTCCAGACTTCCTTGAAAGCGTGGATTCACTTCTATTACGAAGAGTTCATCGTCAGTAACAACAAAATCAACGCCGTTAGAGCCTATCAATTCTAACTTCATCGCCAGTTCTTCTGCAATCTCACACATCTGTTCTGAAAATTTTGTTACAAAAGGTGAGATATTCCCGCAATAGACAAAGGGTCCGGGAGCGCAAAGAGAATCCATGCCTATCAACTGCTCATTCACACTTATCGAAAGTGCCTCATGCTTAGCCGAAATGAGCGATACAGAGGCATGCTCTCCTTTTATATATTCCTGATATAAGAAATCGGGTAGTTGTTTAGCCCGTCGAACTAACTCTTTTTCATCATTACAAAAGAAATTAGCGGTTCCTCCTCCACCGTAAGCGGGTTTTGCTACCACGGGATAGTGAAAGTGCTTCGCTTTTTCTTCTCCTTCTGCTATTTCTCCGCCGGTATAGGTGAGAGGATGAGGGGTGCCTAAATCGTCTAATCGAGATGAAAGCCACTCTTTATTCGCAACTTCTTTCATCTTCTCCGGTGCGTTCCCCAATATCTTTCTCCTATCCTCAGCATTTAAGAAATCAAAATCCGCTCTTTCAAACCCCGACCCTATAATTACACCGTCTACTTTACCTATCTCCTCTTTAAGGAGTTTGATATCTGCTTGAAGCTGAAGCGGATTCAAAGGGAAATATTTTTTTGCGCATCTTTTTGTATCTACGTCGCCAAAGGCATCGGCGGCATACATCTCATAGCCCGCTCTGCTCCCGGAACATACGATATGCCTGGCGGAATATCCTATTGCCACTATTTTTCTTATTTGATGCATTTTTAACCTAAAGAAGATAAGAAAGATTTTTTTTGTATTGTATCTCAAATTTGGAAATGAAATGAAAAAGTAAACCTTATATAAAGAATCCAAA
>JAGXOS010000027.1 GCA_023659775.1 Methanomicrobia archaeon LH_S14
CACGAACGAAGAAGTCAGATGGTTTTGTTTTTATAACTCCACCTATTCCCTCATTCTTCGTAAAGTAGAACCATATACCTATTCGTTTTTCAAATTCCGGGCTTTCTTTTAGTTCCATTCTCTCTGTTCTAAAGTTTTTATTTGCCAAGATTGTTTAATACTAAAACAGGGAGTATATTACTATTAATATGCTCGAAGCAGATAAAGCAGCAGCGATAAAGTTTGGCATAGATACACATCTCATCGAAGAAAAAACTGATACTCAAAGGAACATTGAAATCCTCGGTGATGAGCCAACTTTTATCCGTATCAGAGAATTCCAACGAACAAAACATGTTCATCGCCTACATCCTTATCTTGGCAAATTTATTCCACAACTTGTCGAGGTCTTCTTGAAAAGATATTTTACAACGGGTGACACTATTCTTGATCCATTATCTGGTTCTGGAACTGCTTTAATTGAGGCAAATGTTTTGGGTATGAACTCGGTTGGAATAGAACTCTCTCCTTTCAATGTGCTTATTCAGGAAGTAAAAGCCAGAAAATACAATATTTCCGAAGTCGAAAGAGAAATAAAAGATGCATTGAAACGGCTAAAGGTTTTTTCCCCGCAGAGTACAGATTAAAGAGAAGGGGCAAACTCTTTTTGACGACACAGCAGAGAGATTTGAAACGGATAGCGAATATCTGAAGGAGTGGTTTTCTGATAGGGCATTACAAGAGATTTTATTTTACAGAAGTATAATAGAGGATTATAAAAATCAAGATATATTAAAAATTATTCTCTCAAGGTCCGCCCGTTTAGCAAGACTTATCCCTCACTATGACCTGGCACGACCTAAAACACCTGTGAGAGAGACGTACTGGTGTATAAAACACAAGAGATACTGCACGCCTATTGGTGAAGCATTGAAGTTCATCAATCGTTACTCCTATGATACAATAAAGCGATTGAAGGAATTTGACAAGATAAGAACAGATGCATTTATTAAAATTATTCAGGGTGACGCCAGAAAAATTAAATTGCCAGAAGATTTAAAGATAGATGGGCTATTTACCTCTCCACCCTACGTTGGGATTATAGATTATCACGAACAGCACAGATATGCTTATGAACTATTTGGCTTTCCGAGACTGGATGAATTAGAAATAGGTCCAGCTGCTAAGGGACAAAATGGAAAAGCAAAAAAAGAATACCAGCGAGGAATCATCGAGGTTTTCAAAAATGTTTCTGAGTATTTAATTTAATAGATGATGCAAAGATATTCATTGTAGCAAACGACAAATTCAATCTCTACCCCACAATTGGTAAAGCTTGTGGATTTGAATTGTTGGATGTTTTTCATAGATCGGTGCTTATGAGGACAGAACGGGATCAAAATAAATACTTTGAATCTATATTTTATTTTCAAAATAAATTACTTGGTGAGATAGATGATGAAACGGAAGAATTCATCCGTGAAATTCACTACAAATTAAGAAAAGGTAAAATTGCTCCAATCAAGGTAGGTGAAATAAACCGGATTAGAAAGAAAATAAAGAAGGGAGTGGCTAAGATTGATCCTGATTCAGTAGTAGACTTGTTCGTGAGCGTAAAAGGCGAAGAGAATTACTTCGATATTACGAGTGCAAAGCCAAACATGAAAGAGTTCGTTGCGTTAAAACTAAAACTTTTGAGATGGAGTGCTTTCTTTAAGGCTGAGTCAAAATAAAAAAGCTAAAGCCTTTACAAGACTTGCGATTCCTTATAATCCTTATCATCCTGAACCTTACGAGCGGTGGACATTAAAGGGGTTGTACGATTTAGAGAAGGGCGAAATTTTAGTTGGTGAGGAATTCTGGAATTTTGTTGCTTCTGATAGCATCTATGAAGAGCTATTAGATGTGTTTCAAGAGGTAGGAGAAGAATTGAGGGATGAGATTGATGAAAAATTTGCAGAGTTCAGGATGCGAAGATAATAGGGTGATGCGCGCGAGAGGGGACTCAGAAATACAATAAGGCGTGTTTAAATATGTATTTTAGCCATCTCTATCTAAATCCCGAAACTCGCCAATCCGCTAAACCGCTAAACCGCTAAACCGCTAAACCGCTAACTGCTCCCCTTTGCATCCTTTTCACACTTCGCTGTATATGATATTCTGCACCAATATCCCCTCTGTTCCACAACGCACCATCTATATTTCTGATGCCGTCCAGAGAAATCCCCCTCGCTTCGGCTATGTCTTCACCAATGCCCACCGTGCAAACAGTTCTTGAACCAAGCGCATAAGTATATCCATCTTCTCTTAACTCCATAGACCCGGGATAGATTCTCAAATTATCGTCATATTTCTCCTGCAACGCATACGCACTACTCAAATCCACCTTTTTATCTCCGCTGAATTTCTCCCTGTACCCTCCATAATCCATCGGCACGGCATACGTCACCACCGTCGCTTTCTCCTCGCATTCTATCCTCGAAAGATTTCCTTCTATCATGCGAAAGCAAATATCTACAAAATCGCTTTTCAGAACAGGCAGCACATTCTGTATCTCTGGGTCGCCGGGTCGGCTGTTTATCTCCAGTATCTTTGCACCTTCACCGGTATGCATGAAAGCAACGTAAAAAGGCATTCCCCTCAGCTCTTCGTTGCTTCCATTACCTCTAAGTCTGCTAAATATCTTCTGAACTAATTTCTCCTCTTCTTCTCTATCGCTTTTATCCATAAAAGGCAGCCAATCTTTATTATCCTTATAAGAGCCCATACCACCTGTATTTTGCCCGAGGTCTACATCAAAAGCGCGTTTGTAATCGCGTGTCTCAGGGAGAACAGCAAGTCGCTTACCATCGCAGAACGCCTGGAAACTCGATTCTTCGCCCTCCATTTTCTCCTCTATTATCACATCGCTGCCACCGTCAAAGATAGACATAAAATGCTCGAACAACTGCTCTCTACTCGTAAAGTGGTCGCCCCACACACCCACTCCCTTCCCTGCCGCAGGCTTATCCGGCTTCACCGCTACTTCATTCCCTATTTCATCCAAAAATTCCCATACCGCACTTTTCACTTCGCTTACGCTTTCGTACTCCGCGCAGGGGAACAGTTTAAACCCGGGATTCGCTTCTGCACAACATTCCTCAATCAGATACCGCTGCGAAGCTTTGCTCTCCTCTATCGCATATCTTTTCGTAGGGCATATCATCGCAACACCAGTCTTACTCTCAACCACGTCTCTAACACCCTCTATTATGGGCTTCTCCGGGCAGCATATGCCAAAATCTATGTCGTTTTTATTAGTCGCAACGAAGTCGCATATTTTCCCTACATCCAAATCCGGAATAACCACGTGCTTCTCCGCGTGCTTCACATTAAACGGATTTCTCTGCTTGTCTGCAACATAAAAACGCACCTCATAATTTTCACTTCTGCTAAGCGCATCTATCACCGCAGCCGCCCTCGAGCCATAAGAAATAACCAGTATCCCTACTTTTTCTCCCGTCATGGTAATTTGTATAGGTGCGATAAAATTTAAAAGTAAAAAAATCAAAATGAGTTTATAATTTATATTTATAAACTCGAAAAAATAATTTAAATCAAATATAGTAAGATAAAGGGGATAATAAGATGAGTGGAAGTGAAGAAATACCTCCTCAGGTGCAAAACCAGCTTGCTCAGCTTCAGCAGCTTAAGGTGCAAATAGAAGCCGGGGGGAGGCAAAAGATGCAGGTGGAAGCTCTGCTGAGGGACGCTGAGAGCGCATTAGAGGAATTGGAAAAGCTTGACGAAAATTCGGTGATATACAAAAACGTTGGCGAGTTGATGATAAAAGCCGACAAGGAAGCGGTAAAGGAGGACTTGTCAGAGAGGAAGGAGACCTATGACTTGCGACTGAAGACCTTGGAAAGACAGGAGGAAAGAGTCCAGAAGAGATATCAACAACTACAACAACAGTTGCGAGAGGCTTTAGGTGCTGTTACGCAGCCGATGGGTACGTAGTTTGGTCCGCACCCAAATTTTTATTCATCTCTTAATTTTGTTTCCACTTTTGGTATCGCTTGCCCTTACAAAGGCAAAAGAGGTGTTTTAAAGATGGACGTTCCGCTTAAAAAAATAAGGGAAGATGTATGGGAAGTACCGCAGGATTATAAAGAGTATATGCGGGCACCAGCGAGGATATACGCAGCAGAAGGGCTATTGGATAAGATGAAGAGTGACCTCACACTGCAGCAAACAATCAACGTCGCTTCGCTTCCCGGTATAGAAAAATACTCGCTGGTTATGCCTGATGGACATCAGGGATATGGCTTTCCAATTGGCGGCGTTGCGGCTACGAGCTTCGAGGAAGGTGTCATATCGCCAGGTGGTGTCGGTTACGACATAAATTGTGGTGTTAGGCTTATTCGAACCAGTTTGAGGGAGGAAGATGTCAGACCTCATCTGTCAGAGATATTGGACGGCTTATTTGAGTATATTCCTGCAGGGCTTGGGCTGTCAGGTAAAGTGAGGTTGTCGTATAGCCAGTTAGATGACGTACTGAGGGGCGGTTCGGAATGGTGCGTTGAGAACGGCTATGGCTGGGAGGAAGATGTAGAGAGGACGGAAGAAGAAGGGAGATTAAAAGCTGCGAATCCGGAGAAGATAGACGAGAAATCAAAGAAGCGGGGTGCGCCTCAGCTCGGGACGCTCGGCTCAGGAAATCATTTTTTGGAACTGGAAGTGGTGGATGATATTTTTGATGAACAACTTGCAAAGGCATTTGGGATAGAAGAGAAGGGGCAGGTGACTGTTTTAATTCATACCGGTGGTAGAGGGTTCTCACACGGCGTTTGCACCTACTACTTGAGAAATTTCGAACGAGAGATGAGCAAGGATGCAACGTTATCAAAAATACTCGGTTTAGAACGTGAATTGGCTTGCGCCTATTTGAACAGCGACACCGGCATGGATTATTTTGAAGCAATGTGCTCGTGTGCGAATTACGCTTTTGCGAACAGGCAACTTGCAACGCATTGGGTAAGAAAAGTTTTTGAAGACGTGCTTCGAAGCCCCGCGGAGGATATGGAAATAAAGCTGGTGTATGACATCGCACATAACATAGCGAAAGAGGAAGAACATCTCGTTGACGGGAAAAGGAAGAAGCTGTGTGTGCACAGGAAAGGAGCAACGAGGGCGTTCCCCGCCGGCGATGAACGATTGCCTCCTATTTATAGAACCTTTGGTCAGCCAGTGTTGATTCCCGGTTCGATGGGTACACGCAGTTTTTTAGCGGTAGGCACCGAAGTAGCGAAGCTCGAGACTTTTGGTAGCTGTGCTCATGGTTCCGGCAGAGAGATGAGCAGGACAGCGGCGATGAGGAAATACAGAGGAATCGAAGTGAAAGAAGAATTAGCGAAGCGGAATATTATGGTGAAAACGCAAGAACGAAGTAAGAGAGATATGAGGCGGAAAAGAGGTATTCCGTTTGATAAATATGGAGAGCTGGCAGAGGAAGTTGCAGCGGCTTATAAAGACCCCGAAGTGGTGGTTCGGAGTTGTGAAGTGTCGGGGATAGCGAAAAAAGTAGCGGCTTTTAGAGCTATTGGCGTTGTAAAGGGGTAATGCGGATAACAATAAGCGGTCTTCCGGGCAGTGGAACAACAACGGTTGCGAAGTTGCTATCAACCGAGTTATCCATGGAACTAATTTCCGCTGGCGAGATGTTTCGACAAATAGCGAATGAAAAGAAGTTGCAGTTAGAACAATTCAGCAAATTAGCAGAAAATAACGATGACTTCGATAGACGGATAGATGAGAAGCAGTGCGAAGAGGCGATGAAACGGGGGAATGTCATTGTAGAAGGCAGGTTGTCTAGATTCTTTGTTCCCGATGCAGATTTAAAGATATGGCTGAAAGCGCCGGTAGCGGTAAGAGCGAGGAGGATTGCAGGTCGAGAAGGAATAACCTACGAAGAAGCTCTTTCTGCTATGAAAAATAGAGAACGGTCAGAACATAAGCGATATGAGAAATATTACGGTATAAATTTGGATGACCTTTCCATTTATGACCTGGTAATAGATTCATCATGGTGGAGCGAGAGGGATGTAGTGGAGATGATAAAGATGGGGGTGGAGAGTGGGAAGGGCTCAATAAAGGCGGGCAATCCTAAATCCTAATTTCTAATATCTAAACAATTTCAAAATTCCAAAAAAAAGATTGGTTTTGGGTTTAGATATTAGAGTTTGTTTAGGATTTCGAGTTTAGTGTTTAGTGTTTAGGATTTATACCAGAATTATTTACGCCTTAAAGGTACCCCCCCAGCTTCTTAACCCTGCTCACCGGATTAGGATGTGTGGAAAAGATTTCCATTATTCTATCAGCACGACTCGCTCTCGCTCTTTCTGCGAAAGCTCTCAATTCATATTCATCTATCTTCCCATCCTTATTCAGGTCGGCAGCGCTCAAATCCTTTAAATCCCTTCTCGCAGTTACCGGGTCGGCGGCGAAGAAAGCACGCATGCTTTCCATCTCCTTTTTTACCTTTTCCGGCTTCGCAGCCGCACTACCGTAAATCATTTTGTATAACGCAGAAGCGAGTGCCTGCGGCTTCCTCGTAAGCTCAGCACTGCCCGCATCCGCGTAATACTCCCTTATACGAGACACGTAAAGCACGATAAGGTTACTTATGAAATACACCACGAAGGCGATTAAAGCGATAGCAAGCATTGATACGCCACCTCCTCTACCTCTACCGCCACCCATGCCACCGAAGATACCAGACCAGAAGAAGCTGAAAAAAATAAAGTAGCATATCATCGGTATCACGCTCAGCGCCGTTATAACTACCATATCCTGATGTTTTATATGCGAAAGTTCATGCCCTAAAACCGCTTCTAACTCATCCCTTTTCAACATCTCCATTAATCTTCGCGTGACGCAAACCCTCGCTTTCTTTTTCGATGTGCCGAACGCAAAAGCGTTGGGTATAGAAATCTCGGAAATCCCTACCCTTGGTTTGGGGATGCCCGCTTTCATCGCTAATTCGGTCACCATCCGGTGCAATTCCGGCTGCTCTTGTTCCGAAACATAGCGAACACGCATTGACCGCTCCACTATCTTCGGACCTATAAAGAACTGAATAGCCACCATTACAAAGGCGAGTAAGGCGTAAATTATCATCATGCCTGACCCTGTACCTCCTAAGAAGGTAGCTATAACGACCAATAACGCATATATCGCCGCAAACAGGAGCAATACACATAGCCCCATCCGTATCTTTAGCCACGCTGTTCTCATTTTATTTCTATATATATATTATTCTTGAATTAAAAATTATGTTATGGACATAAAAAAGAAAAAAAAGAAAAAGGTTAGCGCGGGTATTCACCGATTTATTGATGAATACCTCTTTCACTCTTTCTCGTGTATCTCAACCGGCTTTGGCAATATTCCTGGTCTATCGTCAGTCATCCAGTAAACATAGCCTATCACGTGCACAAAATATTCCAGATACCCCTTAATGAAGTTGCTTAACCCCTCGCTTCTGCGCCCAAGTATCAATATCACAAACCACTGGATAAGCATGCATATCTCTGCAATGATGCCATATACTGCTAATACTATACCCATGCATCCTTCAATTCAAACACTTATTTTTCCAGCATTAATCTTCTCCGCAGTAGAATATGTATCGTAAATGTTGTATATCCAAAATAATGGATATAGGATAAAACCAATCAAAATAAACATTGTTAATACCAAAATAATTCCAATTATCATAAACATAATCCCTTTACCAATTTGTCCATTATAAATTTGTCCTAAACCAACAAACACAAATGACAGAACTGCTGCAATACCTGTGCTTTTCTTTTCAATATAAGTTGGAGCTTCTTTAACCCTTACTCCACATTTTGGACAGTATTTTGTTTTTCTTTCTTCACCAATCTCTTCCCCTATTATCAATCACCCCCCTTTATTTTAAATACCCCTTTCGCTAACTTTTGCCATGCTTTTTAAAATATGTCGAGGTTATAGAAAAGGTTTTCGGCTTTAAAAAAGCGAAAGTGTTATATAGATGAAAAACATATATAATTATTGATATGGATAATAATCGAATAAGAAAATGTCCCGAATGCGGGTCAAAAAACATTGTATCGGATTCTAAGCATGCAGAACTGTACTGTGCCGACTGTGGGATAGTGATAGCGGAGAATCTCGTGGACCTTGGACCTGAATGGCGTGCGTACGATTCCGAGCAAGCGTCAAAAAGGGTAAGAACAGGACCGGGTATGAGTTATAGAATACATGATAAAGGACTGAGCACACCTATGCCAAAATTGCCCGCGGGGATAAAAAGATTGCGATGGGTAAATATGGATAGTAGCGAAAAAACCCTTGCCTTCGCGCTTATCGAGATAGATAGAATGGCATGTGCACTTAAGCTGCCGAATGATATCAAGGAGGCAGCTTCAGTGCTGTACCGAAAAGCGGAGAAGAAGAAATTGATTAAAGGGCGAAGTATAGAGGAATTGGTCTCTGCAATGCTATACATTATTTGCAGGCAATATGGGGTTCCGAGGACACTGAAAGAGATTGCCAGGGTGTCAAGAAGTCCTATAAAGAAAATAAGGAGGGCATATATTTTCCTTTTAAGGAAATTGGAATTAAAGATTGCACCTGCTGATCCATCGCACTACATACCTCGGTTCTGCTCCGAGCTCGGATTAAGCGAGGCGACAAGGGAAAGGGCAATAGAAATAATAAAGGAGAATAAGGGAACAGGAGCAGCCAGAGGGTGGGCACCGATAGGAACGGCGGCGGCAGCGATATACATTGCCGCGGTTTTAAGTGACGAAGGTGAGTATCGGACGGAGAAGGAAATAGCTAAGGTTGCAGGTACAACTGAGATTACCATTCGGAGTAGGTATAAGGAAATGGAGACGAGGTTAAAGTTAAATTTAGATGCTCTTTCCCCGCATTCTCGTCGGGAAAATGCGAAAGTTTCTGTGGCAGAGACTATTTAATTTGTATTTGTATAGTTGAATCGCTAAGAAAGTTTTGTGCAGACTGTCTCTTTTCCTTCGATTACATCTGTTATTCGGTTCGGGAAGTTACCGTTTACAATAAAGCAACTCATTTTGTTCTGCATTAAAAATCTCGGGAGCTCAGCGTCAACGCACCCCCTCTCCTCTTTTTCAATCATCTCTTTTACCGGAATTTCTCCGATAAGATGCCCTTTTTCATCTATTATTCCATCTACGTCAGTCAGTTTTATGAAGGTCTTTTCACCTATTTTATTTGCAACAAACGCAGCTATTGTGTCCGAGGTAACATCCCATGTATGTGGCAAACAATCCTCAGCTTTTAGAATCTTATAAGGTAGTAATATGCATACATGCCCCGCCCCGTCTATTTCATCCACGCTTTCAACTAATGGTATCCCAAATTCACCATTTGCTAAAAAGAGCCCGTACTGGTGCATCGCGAGGACCGCCATCCAATGCGCTGTCTCCTCTGACATTGATGTATCTTCAGAGAGATTTCTTACGGGTTCTACAAAAGGTCCACCACCGGGGATTAATATAATTGTTAAAGCGTTCTTTTTACTTTCCTCTTCTGCATAATCTCTGAGAAATCGTACAATGTCTCTACCTTTTTCTATTAGGCTGCCGCCCAATTTTATTATCACTTTACCTTTGCATCTTGCACTTTCCATTTTTCATTGTCTGTTCAAAATTCCACGGAATTTTGAGCAGATACTATGCTACTACTCCGATTAACAAAGCCAGAAGGGAGATGAGGTATATCGAATGGAAACTGCCGATGCCGCCGATGTTGAAGAACGCACTGCCCACTTCTTCTTTGGGCAGCGTTACCAGCCTTATCAACACCCCCAATAGAATGCCAAAAATCGCCGGCGCAAATATCAACAACCCGGCTGTGGTCTCAAGCGGTAGCTCCAACGGCGCGGCAAGTATAAACCCAAGAGGAATAGCAAAGATACCTACATAGCTTGGAACTACTATACCCACACCTGCTTTCACCTCTGAGAGCATGTAGGAAAAGAGCGTCATTAACAAGACGGACATTGCTACTTCTAACAGGAGTGCGGAATAGCTTAGCAGTAGATAAAAGGAGAAAAACAGGGGTATAATAAAACCACCCATATTTAGTGTTACCTTTGTTTTAAATGCCCTTTCGTTGTCTGCCTGCATCTCCTCTGCTATTGGCACGCCATAAAATTCCCCGATACACATTGCCTCGAGCTCGCTATATTCCGGCTTCTTTGTTCTAAACTTGTAGATTGGGATCTCTATTACGCTTGTCAGAAGCATCGCTACGATGACAAAGAAGAAAGACAGGTTCCTCTCGTAGCACAAAAAGAAAGTTGGTATAAAAATCAGCCCGTAGAACACAAGCAGCTTCAAATCTGGTTTGTTCACTACTTTTCTCATTCTCTTAACATTTTATACGCAACAAGGTATATAAAGGTTATTGAAAAATGATGAAGTTCAGGATATTTCACGATAAGAATAGCGAAGATGTGGTGTCATCCGTAAAAGAAGCACTTGAAGATGTTTTCGGGATAGAAACGACCGAAGTGATTCGTTTTGAGGCGAAGGAAGTAGAAGGTGCGTATCATGCAAATAGAAGGCTATTTTTGTTTTGCCTGATTTAAAAACAATCCATAACTTCAACTCGATTCGTAGCTTACGAAAATCTTATAAGGGATGAAAAACAAACAGAATTTGTAAGTAATAAAATAAAAATGGAAAAATATACAAAAATAGCGGTTGTCATCGTGCTTTGCATATTAGCAGCTTCAGCAGGTTTTCTGGTCTCTACATTACCGAATTTAGAGGTAAGGGGGCCGACGGCTCCACGACCAGAGGAATATTCGATGTATTGGGATACAGACACAGAAGGAGGCAAAGGATTTCCTCTTTCTCCAATACCTCCTGAAGTAACACCGATACCAACGCCAGTGTTAGCAGGAACATCGGAATCACAGTATATAGATGCCGAGAGAAAGATAATACAAACGGCTTCGTTAAGCATCGAAGTAAAAGACTTTCAGTCGAGTTCTGATTCAGTTATTGATATTGTAGAGCGGTATAATGGTTTTATTTCTGATTCTCACTCGTATGTCACAGATACTGGGCGTAGGAGGGGAGATATTACAATTCGAGTGCCAACGGCTAAGTTTCTCACAGCTATTGCGGAAATAGAGCATGTTGGCGATGTAAAATCAAAACACACATCCGGGGAGGATGTTACAGAAGAATACATTGATTTGAAAGCGAGGCTTAACAATTCAGAGCGACAGGAGCAGAGATTACTGGAGATACTGGATATGGCAAAGGATGTAAAGGAAGTTCTCGAAGTCGAGCGAGAATTATGGCGTGTGCGAAGCGAGATCGAACGGCTTACCGGTAGAATAAATTATCTCGAGAACCGTGTCGAGCTTGCAACGATCTCAGTTTCATTATATGAGCCTGAGCCGATGACACATAGCTGGGGGATAGGGGATGCTCTGCGCTCAGCCTTCGATGCTTTTGTGTCGGTGATAAGAGGACTTATAATCCTCGTTGGATACGCATTACCAATATTAATTCTGGTCGGTCTCGGTTGGCTGGTCAAATTGAAGTTGATGCCGAGATTGCGGAAGAAGAAGGAATAGCGCAATTCAGGCGATTGTATAGCTAACTATAGAGCTAATTACATCTTGAATATCTCTTTCAAGTTGCGATTTACCGTTTCTCTTATAACTAACGCTGGTCTAAGCTTTGCAGCGGTTAAATCGGTGAATGGAAAAGGCACAAGAACTATTTTTCCCTTCATTTATATCTGACCTTTAAATCCTCAATTCTGTAAATGTCAGGCTCATCCTCGAGGAATTCCGATAATGATTTCTCCGCAAGTTTCATTATTGATACAATTTCTCTTTCGTACAGCAATTCATCTATCTTTTCCGAAATATCAATTAGATGCTGCTTCATATCCCGGATTTCTGCTTCTACGGACATAAAAATAAATTTTAGAGTACATATTAACTTATAAAAGGTTAGACCCAAACAAAAAATCATCAAATTTTATTAGCGCATGCCATACTTCCTTGCATTCGCAATCTATCTCCTCGAGGCGTTCTAACACGCCTAAGTCCTGCGTTATATTGATTTTCTTTATCGCTCCTATTATCGCCATGTCGCACTTACCACAATTATGCGGGCCTCGGATATGGCCTGCACCCACGGGGTCTGACATCACCACGACATTCGCATCCCGTTGCTTTATCTCTTTTATCGCTTCTACGGCACTCCAGAGCCACGGTGGTCGGTAATACTTTCTTTTCCATAAATCTTCTAAGCGGGTGTATTTCTGCACGTTGCAGAGATTTAAAGAGATGGTGGAACTGTAAGGAGAGACAAGTGCAGCGGATTTTACAACGTCTTCCATAGCCCTTTTTTCAGATATAAAAGGAGGCTTAAGCAAGAGATACGTTTTTACAATTGCTCCGCATTCGTTCACGATTTCCGCGGCTGTTCGATAATCGTCAAACGAAAAACCTTTGTTTATGTATTTCGAGCGGATGAAATCATCCGCGGTTTCTAACCCGATAGCGAGTTCAAGATGCTCAACGGCTTTCAAATCCTCTATTTTTTCCGCGTTTATAAACTCCGGTCTTGTCTCTACTATTAGCTTCTTTATTTTCCTCTTTTTTACCATCTTTGCTATCCCTTTTCTCGTATCGCTCGCTATTTCTCGTTCGTCGAGGAAGCTGCCGGAAGTGAAAATTTTAAGTATAAAAGGTTCATCAGGGCTGTTTCGTAACGCTCGTTCCAGTTGAGTTAGTATGTCCGCCTGTGTTACGTTTGCGGATTCGTGCCAGTAGCCGCACATTGTGCATTTTCGCCATTGGCACCCAACGGTTCTCAATATGACGGTCAGGGATTTTATCGCTTTTTGCTCTTCGGGGAAGAAGTCGTAGTCAAGCCATGAAGCTACCGGGGTTTGCTTTTTATTATTTGGTGAGGTCATGGTTTGTTGTAATATCTGGTTTCATCGTTTTTTCTCTTTTAGCCTCTTATAATACCACTGGCTATTATACTCGTCTTCTTCCCATCGCTCATACCACGAAATTGGATGACTTTCCCAACATCCTTTACATACACCAGCTTTGTTTAGAGGGCGAAGATTGTCGCATTCCACACAATATCCCGGTGCTTCTTGCCATTTATCGTCTTTCCATCCCATATTTATCCCCCTCTCTTTATGCAATAAAAACTTAATGTTTATCCTTCTTTCTCTTCCTCTGCCAACAACTCAGATTGTTCTTCCAAAGACCATTTACGCCCACACTCGCATTCTCCCTGGTATGTATCCTGATACTGCCCGCCTACAAGTTCAAGGGTTACGGCTCTACCACACAGACATTTAAACGTTACTTCGTTCTGCATATCTAACTCTTCCTTTGTTTCTTAGTGCTATACAGTGTCCGGGTTTTCATTCACCATTGCCCCAAACTTTTTGATAATATCTTTGCACTTCTCATACGCATTACGATACATAAGTATAACACCGGCATTGCTGATTTGATATGCCTCACCATCACTAACCCCTCTCTTTTTAAGCTCGTAGAGCATCTCTCCATAATCTATTTCATCCTCCATGTCTGATGGGTCTATAATTACTACACTTCCGTATAAAATTCTACCACTACTACTTTGTAATTTCATATTATTACCTCCTAACGTCTCTTTTCCTAAAAAATATTTTAGTTTGTGTGGTCATCATCGTCCTCTTTCAACTATTCCAAATTGTTCACGGTGATCATTATGAATCAATGCTGAATTATAAAGTTCTTCCAGTTCTTTATAAAACCTGAACAAGAAATTGTCTTTGTATTCTCTAAAAGGGGTCTGATTCTCATATTGCTCAAATAAACTCCTTTCTTTTTCTGTTGGGCTAATAATATAGAATCTCACGGTGAATCTTCTCG
Organism: Methanomicrobia archaeon LH_S14; assembly: GCA_023659775.1. GTDB lineage: Archaea > Halobacteriota > Syntropharchaeia > Alkanophagales > Methanospirareceae > JAGXOS01. Next base: position 13,961 of record JAGXOS010000027.1, read on the forward strand.
GAATTTTTAGAAGTCTATCCAATCCACTCTTAACTCGTGTAGTTTCTTCAACTTCAAAAGCATATACAGGAAATAATCCATAATCATCCTCATCGAACCATAAAGCATCTATTTCTCTAATTTTTGTCAAGTTGGGACCTCTAAAAATGTCGGTGCAATCAGAGACAGTAACATAATCTCTCAACGGTTTGCCCTGGAAATCTCTGATTGTTTGATCATGTGAAGGTGCATAAGTTTCATATCCATAAATTTTCCCGAGTGTTACTAACATCCCCTGTGCAATTCCGTGATTGATCTCTGATTCTTCAGTAAATTTCTGTGAATGCGTTTTTAATGGCTTTTCTTCTAAGAGTTTATAAACGCCCTTGCCCAACGGTTCAAAAATTTTATATTGCCTCACAACTCTTCTTATCGTAGCTTGCCAGGTTGGGTTGGTCTTGGTTTTAGGGTGTCCTTCTACCATTTTATTAATCTCAGTTAAGTGACCTTGCCCCCCCCAATTCCACTAAGGCATCCTTTACAACTTCTTTCCAAGTTACTTTCTGCTTATCCATTGTATTTAAATAACTTTTTAAAATCAGGGTAGTCTTTTAAAAATTGATCTAAATTTTCATATTTCATACACCAATTAACTACGGGAAAGTTTCGCCATTCATCTAAATGTAAGATGTTTATCCATAGCATAGCATCGGCAAAGTAGCCATAGTTAGGATGTTCCCATTCAATAGCAACAACTGCAAAACTCCCTATATCTTTCATATGTTAGAAGCTATAAACTTATTTAAAAAGGAACTAAAATAACTGTAACTCGCGCAGACAAAATTTGCTCCCATGACTTTGCTGTCGGCTAAATCTTAACCTCTGGCTGCAAGGGAAATAGCGAAAGGAGGGAACTTCAATTCCAACACTGTTAGAAAAGTTTTGGGCGAATTAAAGAGAGAAGGAGCGGTTAATATAATCAGGGAAGAAGAGAAGACAAAATATATCAAATCTTGAGTATTCTGTTTCACGCTTATTAAGAGTCCACCTTCCGCTCGTACGTCTGAACGAGCATCCCCTTACTTTGCTCCCAGGGTTCGCCCGTTTTGTAGAAGTTATACTTCTCCATTGCTCGCTCACAGGGTTCATTACCCGCCAGGATATTCACGTAATTCACCTTACATTTATTCGCTCTCGCGAACTCATAGAACTGCTCATACATTGCCGATGCCACGCCCTGGTCTCGATATTCCGGTAGAACCGCCTGTTGTTCGCCGAAACAACCTCTTTCTGTTATGGAAGCTTTATACACACCCACCAATTTACCATTTATACGAACACCGAAGAAGAAATAGCCGGAGTCTATCTCTTTCTTTATTTCATCCTTGCGCATCGCACGCTTCTCTCGCCATTCCTTCGGATACTCGTATGCATCCAGCCATACTTCTTTATAGAGCGCGGAGGTGTCCTTTGCATCTTCCCTACTCAGTTTTATTGCACGGTGTTTCTCACCGGTATTTACCACATCAACAGCACAACAAACATACATCTTCCTGATTACAAATACCTAAATGATTATTTTAATTTAAGTCTTTTTCGCTTTTTTCCCAACATTCATGAAACCATTCTGCATCTCTACTACTTCTTTACTGTCCTTTGCCTCAGAATATGCAAGTAACCTGTCCACATTCAATCTCAGAAATTCCATACCCCACTTGAACCCACGCAGTATAAATTGTGATTGCTCGCGCTCGCCGATAATGAATAACGCAGCGGTTAGCGCCTCCACAGAACTCAAAACAAACGATTTGCCGTAGTTTATCGGGTTCGCCGCTATTAAGTAGGGCAATGCTCGCTTTTTTCTCTTCAGCTTTCTCAGAGTATCATCAAAAGAGTCTATCTTATCCCACGAGCAATCAAAAACGGTTATGCTGCTCGCGGATTTTTTATCCGCAGGCGATAGCGCCTGTTCCGCAATAGGAGCCAGCAAAATCGTGTTATACGGTATTTTCCGCATCACTTTAACCGATTTTATCAAGCCTGCTCGTGCTAATTTCTTCGCCGTGCATTTCTTCGGGTCGCACTGCCCTGCATCGTATGCGTATAGTTGCATTTTGTTTTGCTCTTACTATTAACAAAAAGGGTCTCAGCCTGAAAAAGGTTTTAAATGCGAGGTCCAATTGAAGGCAGGAAACCGGGGGATTGAATTTCGGGAGTCACTTTATTTTTCATCTTCAGAGAAACATATTTTTTATAGATGGCATCGTATGCGTACAGTTCCATTTTTCGTATCCTTTTAAACTTGCAATAACAGAGGAATTTTCTCCTTTAACCCCTGCACTATCTCTTCTGACCGGAATGGCGGCACCTTAACCACTTTAATTGGTTTTACCAATTCCACAATTCTGGAAGTTGCGAGTTCTTCTTGTGAATAGGTAGACGCTGAAAGCTGAACCGCTGCCAGGTACTTCTCTGGTGCGTATACCGAAATCTGCCCTGGTTTAACACCAATAACAGCGTTTAAATCTTTTAGCCCCTTCCAGGGCAAGGCTATATCGCTATAACTCTCAATGACCATATAGTCATGTTGCTCGACCATCCTCTTATACGCTAACTCAACGGCAGGGTCGTAATATTCCTCGGTTAGCTTATTTAACGTATTTAAATCCCTGACATGGTAAATTCTGGATGCTTTAGCACGCAATTTTTCAAAAAGTGTATCGTTACATCTATACTCAACTGGCAGCGCATGGTTCTCAACCACCAGATTCTTTACTCCTTCTTTAAACCAAAGCGTGACACGGTCGAGGATAAAATAAGGAATTTGCGTGATTGGGTCGATGAGGGGTGGCTCCGTCCACAGCCTGTGGACGGGATTAATAAATTCTTCTATCAAATTCGCCGCTCCTACCACAGAACGGGAAGTCGAAGCAGTTTTCAAAAGTTTCGCATCCTTCCCGTAGAGTCTTCCCTGAGATAAAGCCTCATGCACTACATCGTAATCATACCACACGCTATTGCCAGCTCGTGGTTTAAATCCACAAGCATTAAACCCCTTTTCCCTTAGATAAGCCAGTAACGCCAGCGCAAGACTCGTCTTCCCCGCGTCCTTCTCTTTCAACCCTACAATCAAAATCTGCAATCTTTCTTTCTTTGTCATCTCAGCGCTCTCCGCGTTCTCGGCGGCAAACAAATATATTCTTTCTTCCTAAGTGATAAATTATAAGAGATGAACATAGCGATTTATTTGGTTAAAGCAATAATCCTCATTACCGCAGGCGTGATAATTGCGAATATCGTGCTCGAAAGCAACTGGCTAAGGAAACTATCACCACTAATAAGACCTTTTTGTCGTGCATCCAACCTACCAAAAGAATGTGTATTTTCTCTTTTCGCTTCCTTTTTTAATCCCACCGCCGGGAAATCAACGCTGGCAGGTTTCTACCATGAGGGAAAAATCGGCGATAAGGAAACGATACTCACGGTGATGATGTGCACTTTTCCTATTGTCATAGGCGAATCGCTGCTCAGGGTGCAGGCGCCTATCGCACTCGTGCTTTTAGGTCCATTCGTTGGTGGCATTTACATCTCTCTTAATCTTTTCTCATCGTTTCTTCAGACCTTTGCTGCTTTCCTTTATTCCAAATCTCGCTTTCCTCCCCAAAAGGATGTAGAAGAGGAGATTAATGTTGATGTTAACAGGGCATCGCAAAATCAAAAACTGAAAACGGCATTAAAAAAATCGTTTACCACGCTAAAAAAGATAATCCCGATAATGGTGGTGGCATTTTTAGTCGTAGGTCTTCTTTTCAAGCTCGAAGTCATGAACTACATCAGTTTATTCTTTGACCCTGTTTTAAGGCTATTGGATTTACCTGGGGAGTGTATAACCGCACTCATTGCGGATTTAGCCCATTTCTCTGCGGGCTACGCTACCATAGCTGTTCTCCTAAAAGAAGGCATAATAACCGCAAAACAGGCCATCTTAACCTTGTTAATCGGGAGCATGTTGATTATAACCCTGGTATATCTGAAATACAGTCTTTCCATGTATATATCTCTGTTTGGAAAACTGGGAGTGAAAATAGCTGCTATAAATTACATGAGCAGTATGATTTCAAA
>JAGXOS010000028.1 GCA_023659775.1 Methanomicrobia archaeon LH_S14
TTAGGGTTATTCACTGCGCTGGTTGCATTGACAACGCTTGCATTGTATTCCAGTTGTATTCCAAATTGCGTGAGATTCGTCACGTCATGTGCTGTAATATCTGCAGCCACAACTTCACCCGACATTGCACTAACATTTTCGATTGAAACCACTGTTTCTGCTGATACCGACGCTGTTGCAAACAATAGCATTACGGACACCGCTATTAAAGCAGTTAATCCTGTTCTCATTCCTGATATCCATCTCGTTTTCATTTTTTATCACCTCATGGATATAACGGATAAATGTCTGGTGCAATTACATGCCGTGCTAGATATAATGCATCGTCGAAATTGACATCATCAATACTGTCTACATTGCCATCTGCGTGTAGAGAATAGAGCTCCGGTGCGATTACATATCGTGCTAAATGCAATGCATCATCGAAAGTAACAGCGCCAACGCCATCCATATCTCCTGTTTTTGGTAAGCCTGCTCTTACCGTTACCACGTTTCTCGTTACTGTGTTATCGCCTGGATATGCATCGTCATTTTCAATGCTTGCATTCACCGTTATGGTATAGTTGCCAGGTGCAAGACCTGTTGTGTTCCATGTTTCATTGCCCAGATGATACTCGTTTACCGTCCGAGAATAGTTATCCAACTCCTCACTCCAAGTCTCGTTACTGACTGTCACCGTTACATTTACATTCTCTGGTGCCACAGTTCCATTGTTAACGACTTTGAATTTGACGAAATACGTCTCGCCAATTGTTAGGTTCTGATCTAAATCTACCTGTTCCACCGTGGCATTGTCAATCCTTATGCCCGTACCATGTGTACCTGTGTAACCTGTATCAACATAAACGTCATGGATTTCTACTACCGCCTCTTTCACCGTCACGATAGTTGTGTTGAGTGCGCCATTTGGTTCTGTTGCCCTAATGTTAGCCGTTTCTTCTGTGCCTGCGGTGAAGTTCACGATCGCTACACCCCGCTCATTCGTCGCCACTGTAGCAGTAGTATCCCTGAAATCGGGGAACGTCCCGAAATCCGTCACAAAAGTCACGTTAACGTTTTCAACAGGGTTCTCGGCTTCCATCACTATCGCCGTAATCTCGGATACATCATCCGGTGCGATTGTTGTCGGATCCGCAGATAGGCTCACTGTGCGGTTTATTGGTGTTCTTATCCTCACGTTCACATCCTTTGTTGCTTCAGTGTTGCCCGCATTATCCACTGAATAATACGATACTATTGTCTCGCCTTCGGCTGTTATATTTACGGTAAAGTCATCTTCTCCTGATTTAGTCACCCATGATACCGCTCCTACCTTGTACGCCGTATAATTAACACCGCTAGGACTAGCGCCAGTATTATCACTGCGATGAAAGGATAGCATCACCGGTGAGTCACTCCAGTCTAACGTTGTTCCCGATGGTATTGGTGTTGTATCAGGAGGTACAGTCACTTCAGTTGTTGGTTCTTTTGTGTCTGCTGCTGGTATCGTGAACGTTCCACTATCTACATTTGCTGATACTGGTGCACCTGTTTTGGTACTCAATTCTGCCGACAGTCCCAATTCGCATGAACCACTTGAGCCCACGGCATTTAGTGTAACCGTAGCAAAAGTCAAATCGCCAGTCAAATCCTGCCCAAACTTCATTGCTGTTATATTCACTGTTCCTGTGCTTAACCCGGAGTAATCCACATTAAGCACACTATCGAAATCTCCCTTTACTGCGCTTGTCACGTTAACTATCGACGGATTGAACGTGAGTGTTACAGTGCCACCGCCTACACCCGTTGAATTCAATAGTCTTATTGGAACGTCTTTTGAAGCACCCTGCGCTAATGTTACGTCTTCGATTGATACGATATTATCATAGCTCAGAACCGTGAACGTTCCACTATCTACATTTGCTGATACTGGTGCACCTGTTTTGGTACTCAATTCTGCCGACAGTCCCAATTCGCATGAACCACTTGAGCCCACGGCATTTAGTGTAACCGTAGCAAAAGTCAAATCGCCAGTCAAATCCTGCCCAAACTTCATTGCTGTTATATTCACTGTTCCTGTGCTTAACCCGGAGTAATCCACATTAAGCACACTATCGAAATCTCCCTTTACTGCGCTTGTCACGTTAACTATCGACGGATTGAACGTGAGTGTTACAGTGCCACCGCCTACACCCGTTGAATTCAATAGTCTTATTGGAACGTCTTTTGAAGCGCCCTGCGCTAAGGTTACATCTTCGATCGATACCGTATTGGCAGCTTGTGCTATCGCTGGTTGCATCATGGATACTGCAACTACTGTGCAAATCCCCAATACCAAAGAGATATAGAGGGTTTTTTTCATTTTTTCCCCATTCTTACCATATGCTTTTTTCATTTTTTCCCTCCTTATATCAGTATATACGTTGTTCCTCGCTCTGCCGGGAACGATACCCAGTTGAACAATAAGATTGCGTCCTGGATGTTTATATTCGTATCACCATTGACATTTGCATTCTCTGGCTTCGTAAGCACATACGTTGTTCCTCGCTCTGCCGGGAATGAAACCCAGTTGAACAGTACGATCGCGTCCTGGATGTTTATATTCGTATCATCATTGACATCTCCCGGTGTTCTTGCTGTCCCTACTGTAAATGTCCCATTATTCACACTTGTAGATACTGGTGCGCCTGTTTTGGTAGTCAACTGTGCGGCGAGCCCCAATTCGCATGAACCACTTGAGCCTACAGCATGCAGTGTGACCGTAGCAAAAGTCAAATCGCCAGTCAGATCCTGCCCTGACTTCATTGTGGTTATTAGCACCGTTCCATTGCTCAGCTCAGAGCCATCCACGTTAAATATGCTATCGAAATCTCCTACTATTACATTTGTCACGTTAACTATCGTCGGGTCAAATGTGAGTGTTACACTGCCACCGCCTACACCAGTTGAATTCAATAGCCTTATCGGAACATCTTTTGAAGAGGCCTGCGGTAAAGTTACATCTTCAATTGATACCACATTTTCCTCTGATATCAATTCAGTATCGAAACTATATTCTGCACTTTCTGCTGAGTTCCCACTTGGGTCTGTACTGTTTACAACATAGTAGTAGGTCGTACCTGCCGATAACCCTGTAAGGCTGATACTATGCGACGTAACATCGCTTGGATCGCTCGCTGTTAGTGTATAAGTGCCAGATGTTGTGCCATACTTGACCAAACTATCAGAAAGCTCATCTGTCGTCCACATTATAATTGCTGAACTTGTTGTTATAGATGAAGCGGCAACATTTGATATTGTTGGCGGTGTTGTATCTGCCCCTGCATTCACTGTCACAACCCGCTCTTCGCTAATACCCATATTTCCTGCGATATCATCGGCATATACTTTGAAAGTATAGCCCCCATTTGGCAGATTTGTCGTGGTCGCAGACCATGTATTTGGTCCCACCATACTCATTGTTCCATTTATTCCATTCCAATTTAAAAGCACCGTTGACACATCGCTTGAATCTGCTACGCTTACACTCACATTCACGTAGTTTACCGTTATCGTTGAACCATCTGGTGGTGTTGGCGCAATAAAGTCTATTGTTGGCGGTGTTGTGTCTGCGGTGAACGTTCCGTTATTTACATTTGCAGATACTGGCGTACCTGTTTTGTCACTCAGTTCTGTGGACAGTCCTAATCCACATGAGCCATTCGAGCCCACAGCGTTTAGTGTGACTGTAGCAAAAGTCAAATCACCAGTCAAATCCTGTCCTAACTTCGTTGCAGTTATTAACACCATTCCATTGCTTAGCCCTGAATAATCAACGGTAAATATGCTATCGAAATCTCCCTTTACTGCGTTTGTTACGTTAACTATCGCAGGGTCGAACGTGAGTGTTACACTGCCACCACTTACGCCTGTTGAACTCAATAGTCTTATCGGAACGTCTGCGGAAGAGCCCTGCGCTAATGTCACGTCTCCGATTGATACTGTATTGACAGTTTGCGCTGTTGCTGCGGGCATCAGTGATACCCAAATCGCTAAGCAAAGTGCCAAAACTGAAAAAATATAAAGGGAATTTTTCATATTCCCCCCTTTTTTCTCATTTTTTCTCATTTTTTTCTCCCCCTATTGTAATATATACGTTGTTCCTCGTTCTGCTGGGAATGACACCCAATTGAACAGTAATACTGCGTCCTGGATGTTTATTTCCATATCTCCGTTTACATTTGCATTTTCTGGCTTCTCAAGCACATACGTTGTCCCTCGCTCTGCTGGGAATGAGACCCAATTGAATAACAAAACTGCATCCTGGATGTTTACTTCCGTATCTCCATTGACGTCACCCGATACTCTTGCCGTAACTTCCACCATCAATATCGCATTACTCGCCTGCATTCCGCTTGTACCTGTATCCCGGAACCCCATGTTGTTGCCGCTTGCTGTCAGGGTTGCTGTCACATTCACAGACTCCACGTTTATCTTGCTGTCCGAATATGCCTCAGTAGGAGAATCCCACGCATCGGTTTTAATGACTTCATCGTTGAATAGCATGTTTGATCCGGGGTCCATTCCCTGTGTGACTACCGAGACCAGCGTTGCTGACCTAACATTTGCCACATCAATACTTCCCGGGAATACTACTGTTGCAGTTGCTTCCTCTGGCGACACGCCGTAGTTATAACCACCATGTGTATCGTCTGCCGCCATGAGCAAGTCATTGCCCTCCAGCATCCATAGCTGTGTCCTGTTACCTGATTCCTGCGATGGGTCTTCATAAACCACAAATAGCATCTCGCCCAATATTGCTGTTTTGTTTGTTGGATCAATGTTCTCTATAATCACTCTATAATTACCTGTTCCTGTTACTTGCGAAGTCACATTATACATGTATGCCCCTTTTGGCGTGTTCCAATTGCCAAAGCCTTTCTGGTCAGTGTATGCCGCATCAGGCACTATGAATGTTGTCCCGCTGAAGTTCACACTCAGGTTCGCTAAACATCCGGGCGGTGTATTGTAGAAGTAGTCATACCAATACATATACAGCCTCGCCTTCTTCACTTCCATCCCCGCGGGTATATCTATATGATGCATTCTTGTCTGGTTCTCGCCTGGTTCAAACTTCCAGTCCTTCGTTCCGCTCACATTGTACGTAATGCCGCCATACATCTCTTCATCATGCTCGAATAGCTCTAATGAATCCACGCCCATAAACGATTTGCCCTTGTAGCCGTTGTTATACACTGTTAGAGATTCTGTTGTATTTACATTGTTCCCCTCATTCGACTCGCTAATCATATCATCGCAATCCGCTGTTACCGTTATTGTCACCGTGGCACCAGCATTTCTAGTCGTGTTGTCAATAGCATACACTGTTGTAGTTGCACCTGCGGCTAACCCGCTAACGCTTACTTTATCGCTGAAATCGTCAGCAGCAGCGAAACTCACATTAAACGCATCTGCATCCGCACTACCGTTGTTCTTGACCGTTGCGGTGATATTATTGCTCTCGTTTGCGAACAGCTCGCCACATTTGGGTTCGATTTCTGTTACGATCAGGTCTGGCTGTTCTTCTACTGCCGTCCACTCGCTCAAACTGCCCTTCCTGAAGTAAATTTTCCCGTCATCCGTATCCGTATTCTCCCATGCCACGAATGCGTTGGTATTGTCCACTGTTAGTGTTGGAGCTACGGCTTTGGTATCGTTTGGATTCACCTTCCTGTTTGCACTGAATGTACTTCCTGCGTCAGTAGAGCCTGCGAAGTAGACGTCGTAATCACTGGATTCGTAATTCCTGCCGTCCTGCCACACTACGAAGACCGCACCGGTGGAATTAACCGCCATGCACGGGAACTTCTGGTGAGAATTTGTATCTGTGTCGTCATCATTCACCTTCACATCATCGCCAAATGATGCACCGCCGTTATCTGAAGTTGCAGCGTAGATGTCTGCATAAACATTTCTTCTGTCTTGCCATGCCACGTATACCTTGCTGCTGTCAGTCGGGTCAACCGCTATGGATGGGTATACTGCGCCTGTGTCTGAATCGTCAACTTGGACTGGTGTGCTGAATGCAGCACCGCCATCGGTTGAGTTAGCAAAAGACACATGGTCTGTGCTACTGCCATCCCATGCGACGAGAATGTTGTCATCGCTGTCTATCGCGATTGAAGGATTTCCTGCTACTGCTGAGCCAGCGGTTACGTTGACATCCGTGCCAAAGCTTGTTCCATCTGTTAATTTGTCAATACGTATCTGATAAACATCGCTCCTCCAACCGCATTCCCAGACAACATAAATCGTGCCGTTGCTGTCAACTGCTATATCCGGGTTATCTGCATCATTTACTCCCGCATCACTGACCTGAACCGCATCTTCAAAACTATCACCACCGTTCGCTGACCTTGCGTAGTAAATGTTGTAGTCATACTTCCAGACAACATACACATTAGTTTCACCGTCGGCTGCAATTGCAGCATACTTAGCAGAAGCCGCGTCGCCAGCCGTAATCTGCGGGCTAAAAACAGCGCCGCCGTCCGTGGACTTTGCGAAATCAATACCTCCATATTCACTCGCATATCCTCTGAATGCAACATAAATGGTTCCTGCGCTGCTGAGTGCAATATCCGGATCATAGCCGCCTTTGGCATTGCTTACCGGGACTTGTTCTACTAACTCTTCAACCGTAACCGTTCTGGTGTCTGGATTATCCACATCATTGATGTTGATTATGATGGTGTAGTCACCCGTTGGTGTGTCCGTAGTTGTAGTCCATGTCTTCGCTGTTGGGTTCATTGCAGAATAGGTGCCTGTTGTTGGATACCTCCAGACTACGCCGCCGGTGCTGTTCTCAATGCGGAAGTAATAATCCGCCGATTCCGAGAAACTGACATCGAAAGTAACGTCCTCGCCCTGTGTTACCGATACTGGCGGTTCGTCCTGCCATGTGAGCGTTGGTCCTGGTGCGATAACTCTAAATATCCCATCTACATCAGTAGCATCTATCTTCGTTGTTCCATCGCTCTTGAATAGATTGCCGATTGTGATATTCAACGGACTTGTCTGATCGACATTACCCACTGCCTTCAGCGTAACATTTGTCAATACTACTTCATCACCGCTCAACGATGGAAGCGTCATTCCCGAAGAGGCTAATCCAACGAAACCAGTAGCATTTTGCGAAAAGTCACTTATCTCCCACGTGTCTGGCAGTTGTGGATTGTTTTCCGCACTCATTGCTATCACTACATTCGGATTGTATTCAAGCTGTAATCCAAACGAACCAAGATCTGTCACGTTATGAGCTACGATAGAAGATACTACTGTTCTATCTTGCGGCGCATTTACACTTTCGATAGAAACATATACGCCCGTAGGAATTCCAGTTACTGTAAATGTCCCGTCTACATCAGTAGCATCTATCTTCGTTGTTCCATCGCTCTTGAATAGATTGCCGATTGTGATATTCAACGGACTTGTCTGATCGACATTACCCACTGCCTTCAGCGTAACATTTGTCAATACTACTTCATCACCGCTCAACGATGGAAGCGTCATTCCCGAAGAGGCTAATCCAACGAAACCAGTAGCATTTTGCGAAAAGTCACTTATCTCCCACGTGTCTGGCAGTTGTGGATTGTTTTCCGCACTCATTGCTATCACTACATTCGGATTGTATTCAAGCTGTAATCCAAACGAACCAAGATCTGTCACGTTATGAGCTACGATAGAAACTACCGTTGTAGTGCCTGCATCTGCTGAAGCGCTCTCAATTGAGACACTAGTACCTTGCGCTACGACCGGAAAAATAAAAATAGACATTGATGATATTACTACCATCAATGCCATTATCATTGCTTTTTTGTTCATTTTTCTTTCTCCCATTGCTTTTTTGTTCATTTTTCTTTCTCCTATGGATATAATGGGTACTCCGTTGGACTTATCAGTACGTGTCTTGCCAACAAGATTACGTCTTGCATATTTAGGTCACCACCGCTACCGTCCATATCTCCAGTCTTCGGCAATCCAGTTATCGCCTCTATCGTAGTTGTGTTACTTGTGTATCCCGTCTTAGTTGCAGTTACGTTGATCGTGTCTTCACTTGTCGCATTAACCGACAATGTGACCAACCCAGCCTCCGTAGTTCCGTTAATCAACTCTGTGCCAGCCTGCGATACCGATACGAATGCATCTCCAACTGCTTCTCCATCGCTCGTAACGTTGAATTCCACTGCTGTTGGCGTATTCACGGTTACGTTTGTCACGTTTGCGGTTACGGTTAATGCTGGTACCGCTACTTCTTTAACTACAACCGTTGTCGTAGCCGTATCGCTGTTCCCAGCCTCGTCCGTCGCCTTCGCTGTCACCGTGTATGTAGCGGGTGTAGCATTTGCAAATACTCCAGTCCAGTTGCTTCCATCTCTTGTAAGCTCAACGCTCGTCGTGTCAACCGTTACCGTAACGGTCATACTCTCTGCCGCTGTAACCGTATCGGTTGCCGTAACAGTTATCGTTGCGTTCTCGCTGACGTTAACCGTAGCCTTGTCCACGCCTACGCTAACCGTTGGGTTAGTAAGGTCAACCGTGAACTGCCAGCTTGCTGACGCTGATAAACCTGCATTGTCCCTCACGCTTAGCTCTACTGGATATGGTCCTTCCCCGTAAGACACCGTTGGTGTGTATCTCAATTCGCCGGATGTGGCATTGAACGTGTACTTGTCGCTTGAGATCGTATTCCCATCAACCTTCAACACAATCGTTGATGCGTTCACTCCAGTCTCATTGTCATAAATCGTTGCGCCGATTGTTGGTGTTGTATCATTCGTCTTATCAGGTATCATATTCGTTATTCTCGGTGCGGTTTCGTCAACCGTGAAGTTCCAGAGCGTTTCGTTTGCATGTCCAAGCTCATCCTCTACATAAACGCTTGCATTGTTTGCTCCGCTTGGCAGGTTAGTTGCATCGTAACTTACACCTGTTGCTGTTGCCGTTACATTAGCTGTTACGCCGTTAACCTTCATCACCACACTTGACGTATTGATGCTGCTGTATGCATCGGTGTAGTTCACACTGATAGTCGTGTTCTTCTCGACAACTGTGCTTTCCGCAGGCGTCCAGCCGCTGAACGTCGGTGCGCTCAGGTCTATCACGAACAGAGTTGTGCTGTTCGTAGCAACGTTTGTAGCGTTGTCTGTTGCACTTACATTAACCGTTGCGTTTCCTTCGGTATCATTTACCGTGACAGTGTAGTTGTAAGTATAGGTATTATTGCTTACGCTAACGTAATTAGCGTCGTTCCCATTCACCGTTGTTGTCGGATTTGCACTCACTCCGCTTATGTTATCGCTCACGTCCACGGTTATTTGGACAACATCGTTTTCTTTGGCAGGGCTTACATCAGCACTGAGGTTGGTTATTGCCGGCACAAGGTCATCGAAAGTTGCAGTTTCCAACAATGTTTCTGGCTTATTTGTTTTGTTTGCTGCATTGTAGTAAGAGACATTTATTGTATCGTTAGTAGAGACTCTTAGTATATCGGCAGGATCATTACTTTCGGTTTTACTGAAGCTAAATGTTCCTGCGAAATTTCCTGTATTGGCACCTGTTTCTGTTACACTAACACTGATACCCGAAAGGTCTGAGCTGCTATTTACCGATATTTCATTAGTTAGCGTTTCCACAGCGTCTGTAACATTGTTCCTATCGGAATCGCTCAGAGTCACAGTTGCAGTTGCGGGAAGATTATACCACTTTGAGTCTAAATCCAAGGTGTCTGCGGTAGCTTTGACTATCATAGCTGTATCGCTTATGAGTTGCGAATCACCTGTCTCATTATTTGCATCGCTGTAATTTGCATAGATTATACCGCCGATGCTAACATTTAACTGGTTAGCTGCTGCATCCGATGGTCCACCTAACTTGAATATAATCGTTCCTTCAAAGATTCCTGTCGTATCTCCTGTTTCCCTAACCGTAATATTGAATCCAGTTTGGTCTGAGGTGCTGGTAACATTTACTATGTTGTATTCTTCGATTCCTGTGGATGTGTTAAGGTCTTTGTCAGTTAGTCTTATCAAAGCTGTCTCTGCTGGATTGTATCTTGTCTTGTTAAATGTAACGTTTCCTGTATAGTAAACGCTAACCCATGGTAAGGGGCTGATTGTAATGGTCTCCTGTAAACCGCTAATGTTTAGCGCGTCTACGTATCTTATCGTGATGTTGTCACCGTCGCTGACCTTAATCTGGTTATTGCTTGCATTTGTTTCTGCTGTGCTGAACCTCAGCGTGCCATTGAACGTTTCAGCGGTAGGTGAGGTTTGATTTAGTGTTACTGTTATCGTTTTGTTTTCTGCTTCTGCTTGGGAAGTGTTACTCCATACAGTTACATTCACCGTGTCATACCCTGCTGTGACGTTTCTGTCGTAATCATCAAGTGTAATATTGCCACTCTCTCCAACTACTGGGTTTAGCTCCCAGAGATCAACTGTTCCTGTTCTCGTCTTCTTGTATGTTCCATACGTGTAATTGAACCATGTCGAAACGTTTCCTAAGCTCGTGTTCGTATCACTGTAATTAATATAAATCTTGCAACCATCACTGACATTTAATCTATCCACTGCTCCGGCTTCACTGAAGTTGAATGTCCCGTAGAACACTTCACTATTGTTAGTTGTTTCATTCAGTGTTATCTCAAGTGTATCAGTAGTTCCGTTCCAGATGGTAACGTTGAACATATTGTACGTAGTTGTATCATTATTCCTATCAGGATCATTCACATACACCGTAGCGGTCGTTGTGTTGTAGAATATTGCAGGCACATCAACTGTCCCGTTCACCGTTCCATTCCATACCTTCGCCGTGCCGTTCACTGTCCACCGGTGCGTGAAGCTTACGTTCATCCATTCAGCTAGCTGAGTTGCGTTCGTAGTATCGTTGAAGTTGACGTTTATCATGGTATTAACAAGCTCAGAGTCGCTTGAATTTACTTTTATAGCAGGAATAGTAGCATCAGATGTGTCACTGGTGAATTTCAGCGTTCCATTAAATACTCCAGTAGTTGCACCTGTCTCGGTAAGATTTATGTCTATACCTGTTGGGTCTTCAGTGCTGTTAACATTCACGGTTATATTATCAGGAGCGTCTGTCAAGTCGATACCTCCACCATCTGCATCGTCAATGCTGATTCTTGCTACTGTATCTCTGCCCCATACATTGTCTGAGGTCACGTTGATTGCTGTTCCGGTAATGTTTCCAGTCTTGTTCCACCATACGCTTACGGCTGCGGTCTCAAGTGTTGATGCTGTGGCATTAGCGGTTGACTTGTTTACCCATCCTGAAGTGGCATATTCGCTACTGTTATCCCCATATTCATCGCTGAAGTCGAAGTAAACAACTGCGAAGCTACCTCCGGGTGTAACGTTAAGCTCACCATTATCCTTGTAGACACCAGTAGTAGCGTTCAGCGTTATAGTTGTATTTGTGAAGTATCCAGTATCAGCTCCAGTCTCTGTAATGTTTGTTATGTTCTCACTATCATAGTTACCTGGTTTCTCGCTATACGCAGATAAATTCGTTGTATTTATGAACATTATCGTGTAGTTGCTGGCGTTAAGCACCCAATCTGTTGCTGAAATGTTCGTATTCAGGTCCGGGTCATATAACGTCACATTAAGGGCTTGACCATCCAAATAAACCGTCTGGTTTAATGATACACTCCCAGTCCACAGCCCGTAGAACGTTGCATCATCCGTTATATTTTCCGCAGGCCCATTAGCCGTGACTTTATCATAATACGTCACGTTTATCGTTTCGTTCACGGTGTGCCTTGCGTTTCTTGTTACTTGAAGCGTAGTGCCAGAACTGGCTCCCGTGGTTGTGAAGTCGAACGTTCCTTCGAATTTACCACTGCTTATCGTCGTTTCTGTTAATGCCAGCGTTAAGCCGGTTAAATCAGTGCTGCTGTTCACATTGACATTTATAGTCTCTATTGACGTGGAATCCGTGTTCTCATCCTTATCCTTCATCGTCACTTTTGCAACTTGGCTGGTGTTGTAAGTGCTTTCATTCAAGGCAACAGTGCCTGTACGAGTGAAGTTGAACCATGCAGTTTCTTCTCTATACGCTACAACTCCTTCCTGATTTTGATTGTCTTTCATTTGAACGTATATCTGATCTCCGTCTCTCACTGCAAGCACATCCTTAGCATGCGAATCAGCAATCGGGTCGAACGCTACGCTGCCATTGAATCTTCCTGAAGTAACGCCTGTCTCTGCAAGCTCTACTTCTTCATAACCCGAAGTGGCATTACCTGCAGTGTCTGTCCATGCTCTTACTACGATTGTCTGTTTGGAATTTAAGGTATCGTAATCCGGGTCGAAAACGCTTATTCCCGCAACAGAGTCCGGATAATACGTGGTTCCGTTCCAGGTGATTACTGCGTCTGTCGGGTCCGTTACACTTTCATATGCTATAAGCTCTGGTGCTGGGTCGTTTGTGTTGTTCGTAGTCCCCCAAGTCCATGGTGGTGATAATGTAGTATTTCCCCAAGCATAAAGTGAAGCATTGATTGAGATATTGGTCCCATCCCACGGGTCTATTGGCGCTGAGTTGTTGATTGTCAAGTTGACGCTAAGGATTACAGTTGTATTAACACTATCATTACCGGTTCCCGTATCGCTTAAATTTACAGCTATTGGGAATGTTGCCGGATTTGGCACACCGCTGGCACTGTAATTCACTATGTTTGCTCCTGTTGTGTTTAGAATCACACTGACATTAGCTATATCGTAAACATCACCTAAGTTAGTGAATGTCTGGTTCATTCCAGTTATGTTGAACCACGATAGATTTGTCCAGGCAGGATCAGTCTTATTTGCAACGAACGTTACATTATAAGCAATGTAGCTCTTTCCGGGGCTTACGAGGTCTTCTGGAGAATCATAAACATAAATATCCACAGGGTCTATCCAGAGAGTGGTAAATCCTTTAGTGGCTGTATCGTTTCCGGTGTTTCCTTCACCTGCAGTTTGATTAATCGTTATGTTCTGTTCAAAAATCTGCGCTTGATACTTGCCCGTATGTGCAACCGGAGTTATGTTCATCGTTAAGAAAAATGTTTTTGTTCCAGCTATTGTTCTGTTGTCAGTTGTCAAATCAGTCAAATCAAAGGTTACATTTGAACCCTCGGTTGGTGTGGAACTACTAATCAGTGTATCTCCTGCATCAAATGTCTTGTTCGCATTCGTGTCATTCCACAATCCGAAACTTTCTATGTATGCCAGGTCAATTCTTGGTGCAGTAGCTGTGTTATTGAACGTTATCTTCTTCAAATATTGTGGGGCAGTCGTATTGCCAGGATAAATTGTAACGTTTGCACATAACACATTCTTATCGCCTTCCCATGCTATTTCCTCGCTTGGTCCTGCAGTGGCATCCAAAACTTCTATGGTTTCTGCTGCGGTGTCGTTCGCATTAGCACTATTAGAAGTATCATATTTGAGAGTTGCATTGAATACGATATTTCTGCCGTCGATCAAACCTGTAGTCTTTAAGGTTATACTGACATTAATAACTGCAGTTGCATTAGCTGAAATTGTGCCAGTGAGGGGCACAGATATTGTGAAACCTGTAATTGAGCTATTGTGGCCAAGGTAGGCATCAGGAGCTGCAGAAGCATTCCATAGAGAAATATTAGCTATGTCATCTAAGTCTGCAAAAGTACTAAATGTCCTATTCCAATCTGAAATGTTGAACCAATTCAAGGTTGTGGCGGCACTATCACTTCCATCTTCTACACAAGTAATGTTGTATGCTATATACGTCCCACCAGGAACTATTTTAGCCTCAGGTGTATCATCCACACTAACGGCAAGCGAAGCCGCCGCAGGTGAAATCATCGCTGCCAGCAATATTCCAGCAATCCCTAACAACAAAACTGTTCTCTTCATCTTCATTTTCATTTCTCCTTTCATAACCCCGTGGTAATAGCAATACCGAAAGCTAAGATGGCACTGAGTATTAGCCCTGTTCCGAACAGCGACCTGGATTTTAAGTCGTTTATCCCGGCTAGCACCTGCGCTAAGATTATATCATACTCTTTCGTCAGGTTCTCCCCTCTCCTCTCTATCTCCTCTTTTATCCTCTTCGCTCTCTTTAGTATTTCTACTACACGCTCAACCTCTTTCTCATCGCTTCTCCTGATAGCAGTAATTGCCAGGACGATGAAGACCGCAACAAACACTACTCCCATACTCGCATAAATCAACGTTTCCAACCCAGGAGAACCCGTTGCCCACTTGAACACCAGTGCTATCGCTATACCCGTGATTATCACAGGGATAATCGCAATGTTTGTCTTCCTGCTCAATACAGACCTGATGGTTGTGTGCACCTTCTCTCTTCCTTCTTCTTCTTCTTCTTTCATTTTCATCTTATTCTATTTTAATATTCCCTCGTAAGCTTCTTTCCGGGAACTACATTGCCTGTACCGGCATCTTCGGGTGTGGCATCTTGTGCCATCGCCAGCATTATTCCCGCAAATACCGATATCGTTAATATCGCCGTTATCGCTATCGCTTCTATCTTTTTTCTTGAAATCATTTTTTTTCTTTTTCACCTCCTATTTTTTTTATCCTTTCCTTTCTATATAAAAACTTTCCCTTCATTTCTTCTACTTCTTACTTCCTCCTATTTATTTTTTTCGGTATTTATTATGTAGCGCTCCGCAGCGCTCCCATCTCTCTATATGTGAAAAGATGAGCGTGATCATACCATTGAGAATATAGAAATACCAAGTGCAAGCATTGCTCCTATTCCAAAAAGCATGTGCGATTTCAAGTCGTTTACCCCTGATGTAACCGATGATTTCAATTCTTTTAGACCGGCATCCAACCTGACTTCTATCCTCGACAGAATTATTTCTGATTCAGATGTTAAGTCCTCTCTCTTCTCTTTTCTTCCCCTGACAAAAGCATACGCATAAGCAATACCCGCAAGCACAAATGCCAATCCCAGAAATGCATATCCTACGACTGTCTTCAACTCCTCTGACCCTGACAACACCGCCGCAGTAGAAACCATCACTGCCAGCATTCCCGCAATCCCTAAAAGCAAAACTGTTCTTTTCATTTTTCTTTGGTAAAGCTTTCTTTTTCAAAGAAAGGTTTCTTATCTATCGCTCCTATTATCCTGTCTGCACTGCTTCTTATCTCATCTCTTGTCTTCTCATTCGTATGAAGTAAGAAAAAGCCAAAGCCAATAATCAGACCTTCTGTCCCAGCGCCATAACCACTTAACTCCAGGATTATGCCTGTGATTATCGCTATTATCCCTAACATCAGGAATTTTCGCTCTTCTATTCGCTGTAATAACTTCTTTTTCATTTCTTCTTTCATAACCCCGTGGTAATAGCAATACCGAAAGCTAAGATTATATCATACTCTTTCGTCAGGTTCTCACCTCTCCTCTCTATCTCCTCTTTTATCCTCTTCGCTCTCTTTAGTATTTCTACTACCCGCTCAACCTCTTTCTCATCGCTTCTCCTGATAGCAGTAATTGCCATGACGATGAAGACCGCAACAAACACTACTCCCATACTCACAGAAATCAACGTTTCCAACCCTGGAGAACCCGTTGTTGCCCACTTGAACACCAGTGCTATCGCTATACCCGTGATTATCACAGGGATAATCGCAATGTTTGCCTTCCTGCTCAATACAGACCTGATGGTTGTGTGCACCTTCTCTCTTCCTTCTTCTTCTTCTTTCATTTTCATCTTATTCTATTCTATTTTAATATCCCTCGTAAAAGCTTCTCCGGGAACTACATTGCTTATTTCATCGGCATCTTCGGGTGTAGCTGTCTGTGCCATTGCTATCATTACACCCGCAAATACCGAAATCGCTAATATCGCCGTTATCGCTATCGCTTCTATCTTTTCTATTCTTGTTATTATGTTCATTTTTTTTATTTTTCACCTCCTATTTTTTTTATTCTTTCCTTTCTATATAAAAACTTTCCCTTCATTTCTTCTTCTACTTCTTCTTGCCTCCTATTTTTTGGTATTTATTATATAGTATAGCGCTCCGCAGCGCTCCCATCCATCTATGAAAAGATGAGTATAAAATGTTTCTTCTTCCTACTATATAAAGCTTTATATTTTATATCTTTCATTTTAAAACCTCCTTTAATTCCTTCGCAATCCTTTCTGGCAATTTATCCAATTTCTCATTCATCCCTTTTATGTTCTCATCCATTCCTCCAATACATGCGCTCATCCCCTTTATACTCTCATTCATCCCAGCAATATAAACGATTCCTTTGCTAAGCTGCTCAAGCATCAACGCCTGTGAAGACCGCATTGAATCCGGAACGTTCAAATCGGCATTGAACTCCAAATCGTAAAATCCCGGATTACCCGCTAATTCCGGCGTAGAAACCTTCTTTAACTCTTCATAGAATTCTATTATCTGCTCCTTCTCCCCTTCTAATCTCACTTCCACTCTGCCATCTGCTAAATTTAACGCAGTCCCATTTAAACCTGAATTTAATATCTTCTGTATTATGTGCACCCTATATCCGACTTCTTGCACTTTATCCTTTATGTAAAATCTCGCTTTCGTCATCTTGATTTTGTTATTTCTTCCCCTCATCGCCCCCTTCGCTTTTTCACCAACCGGGTGTGAAGAGAGGAATGTAAACTTTTTCTTTCTATCCCTTTATAAAGCTTTCTATCTTTCATCTTTCTTTTGCCCTTTCTTAGTAACGTGTTTTTTTCTTCCCACTATATAAAGCTTCCAAATATTCTTTCTCTCCTTCTCTTTATTATATTATTTTTGTATATATCGTAAAGAGCATTGCTATTATCGCAAGGCTGAGGGAAAACAAAATCCCAATACCAAATAAAATTAACGACCCTATCACAGAACGAGTACTTCTAATCTCGTAAAGAACTTCTGATAACACAATATCTGTTGCTGAGGTTAAACCTTCTTCCTTAATCCTTTTTTCTATCCTCTTCGCTTCCTTTAATATCTCTATTATCCTATTCTCCTTTTTAACCCTTCTTGTAATTGTAGTTAAATAATAATAAATAATATAAATTATCATGGCAATGAAGGAGGATATTGAGACGCCAAGTAATATATACGCCGTTTTCATCCATCCATTATTATTATACATCCCTCCAGGACTTATACTTGCCTCTGCCACCGAAACCACTACAATCGCTGCAATCGCTATCGCAAAAACCTGCTTTCGCGAACCTTTTTGATCAAACTTCCCTGAAGAAGTTTGAAAGAACGTTTTATCAAAGAAACTTGTTTTCGCTTTCATTTCTTTATCGCTATTTTCGCTTTTCACTTTCTTTCCCCTACCTATATTTTTCGGTATTTATTATGTAGCGCTCCTATCTTTCATCCTTTCTTAGCACAGGTTCTTTCTTTAGAAAGTCATCCTTTCTTAGCACAGGTTCTTTCTTTAGAAAGAAAGTGTTGTGTAAAATATCTCTTCCTCCCATTATATAAAACTTCCTGTCTTTCATCTCCTTAATAAGTTTTTAGACCGTCTATCCTGAATTCTATCCGGGATAAATAAAATTATCTCTGCTCCTGACGTTAGTTTCTCGCACCTCTTTTCTATCTCTTCCTTTTTAATCCTTATGTCTCCATCCCCTTATAAAACCTGTAACACACACCGATTATAATGAGCACGGTTCCTTTTCGTATTTTTGTTCCTCTTATGCTAATATAATCCTCCATCGGCATCCTCTCTTCCCTCATGTTTTGATTCTCTTCTCATCTCTCCCTCCCTCCTTCCCCTATCTTCTCCATTGTGGGGCTCTGCCCGTGCACCCGCAAGCCCTGTAAGGGCTTATCTTTGATATGAAATCTCGCTTTTGTCATATTTTATTATCGTTACTTCCTTTCTTCAGTTTGAAAAATTCATCTGCAAATTCATAGCC
>JAGXOS010000029.1 GCA_023659775.1 Methanomicrobia archaeon LH_S14
GCTTAGGTCCCTGTCTCGTAGGAGTCCGCGTGTTCAAATCACGCCCCCCGCATAACAAATCTCAAATTCTAATTTCAAATTCAAAACAAACCTTTTTAAAGAAAGCTTTACCAAAAGAATTATTTTCTTAGCACAGGTTCTTTTTCTAAAAGAAAGTGTTTTGTAAAAAGAAAAAGTGTATTGAAGAAGAAGAAGTGAAGGAAGAGATAAGGCAAAGGCAAAAGCAGTTAACCCTGTTCATGCTTGGCGGCGTGGATGTAGGAAAGACGTACGCAGTTACTTCTATTGCAAATGGGTTTTATAAGCAAGGGCTAAAAGTGGCTGTTGTGGATGCTGATGTTGGTCAAAGTGATATAGGGCCTCCATGTTGCATCGGCATGGGTATTCCGGAAAAGGGGATACAAAAGCTATCAGAAGTGCCGCTTCACAGCCTCTTTTTCGTTGGAAACATTTCGCCTAATGGATGTACGCGTGAATGCGTGAGAGAGGCAACGGCGGCTGTGAAGAAAGCAAAAGAACTAAATGCCGACGTTATAATCGTGGACTCCACGGGATGGATAGAAGGAGAAGATGCGAAGAGGTTTAAGCTGTTCGAAATAAAAGAGATAAACCCTTCTTTTGTCATTGCAATAGAGAAAGAGGATGAATTGGAGCATATCTTACCGCATCTAAATAAAATTTTGAAGGTCATTAAGCTACGAAAGTCGAGTGAAGCGAGGAACAGGACGAGAGAAGAGAGAAAAGCACTGCGTGAAGCAGCATATAACAAATATTTCAGAGCAGCTAAGGACAGAGTTTTTGAACTCTCTATTTTAGCATGGATTCCCGAAGAAGGCACGATATTGGGGCTTTTCGACGGTAAAAGCGAAAACGATGAAAAAGAAATCGTTGGACTCGGAATATTGAGGCAGCTGGATTATGCGAGTGGCAAGGCAGCAGTATTTACGCCGGTGGATGCAGATGCTGGTGATGATATAAATATAAAATGGATAAACCCGGGTGGTGTGAAGCTAATAAGGGCGAATGGAGGATTTAAAGAGGAGGCAATTTATACCTGACCCTTTCGCAATCTCTGTCTTCGTGTACTCGTGCCCAATATTCTCTATCAAGAAATCTATCACCTTTATAAAGTAAATGCTCAATAAGGAGCGGGAAATCCTAAATCCTGGGCACCAAATCCTAAACAAATCCAAATGACCGAAAAAAGAAATTTAAAGGTTTTTACGAAGCAAAAAAGTTTGAGGTAATAAAGCTCGTCAAAGATAAAAAGGATTTTATCATGCGGGTCAAGATTTGTCGAAAAGAAGCTAAAGAAAGCAGGTATTGGTTAAGGCTTTTTGATATTGGGATTTAGGATTTTCCATACTTCATTGAGCGAGCACAATCTGTTACCTGCCTAATCCTAATTCTCCAAGAACAAGTAAATCTATCTCATCAGCTAAATCAGAGAAACGTTCCTTAAACTCAAGTATCTTATCCTTCTTTTCTTTCTCTATTCCCGCTCTGTCAAGTTTATCTTCAAGTTCTACCACTTTATGAAAGGTGTCGTAAATCAACCCAAAAATGCCCGGTCTTTTGCTTCTAAATCCTTTTAAGTCTTCCATAATGTCCTTGCCCTTCAAATAGTTGTCTCGTATCGCATCAAATTCTTTAAAAACCGTGTCACTTTCCTTATAAAAATCACTCACTGCTTTCAAAAGGGCTTCCGGTACTTTTTCCTCTTTCTCTTCTTTCTCTTCTTTCTCTTCTTCTTCCTCTTCTTCTGTCATAGGTCAGCAATAGCAAATGATATTTTCTGCTATTTAAATGTTTTTTGATTTTTGATTTTGTCCATATTATATTCGCATTCAAGAATTTCATATATACGCATCACTTTCCACCTTAAACCTTCCTCTTTAGACTTGAACATCGAAGTAAAATCCTCCGTCATCTTTAAATAAACAAATTTAAGTAAATACGATTCGGAAAAAATGAGAAAAGAAGTAATTGGCTTAGGCGCCTTGAATTACGATGTTTTATATGTTGTGGAACGAATAGCGAAAGGAGGGGAAGAAGTAGGGATTATAGATGTGAAGAAGGCGCCGGGGGGTTCTGCAGCAAATACAATCGTTGCATTAGCGAGATTAGGCGTTAATCCAGGTTTCGTGGGAATTGTGGGTAACGACGAAGAAGGCGAACTAATTCTGGAAGAATTCAGGAAGGAGGGAGTGGAGACGAGGCTGAGAAAAGAAGAAGGCCATACAGGCGCCGCAATAGGATTCATTGATGCCAGAGGAGAAAGAGCACTTTATATCCTTTCTGGTGTGAATGACCGGCTGTGCATAGAGGATATAGATATGGAATTTGTGGATAATGCGAGATTCCTGCATACGAGTTCGTTTGTAAACAAAGAGCAACTGGAAATGCAATGCGAATTGGCGAAGAGAATAAAATCGAAACTCAGTTTTAGTCCTGGTATGCTCTGCTTCAAATACGGACTTGAGGATTTGGTCGAGCTAATAGAGCGAAGTGAAGTGGTTTTTCTCAGTCACCGGGAATTAAAATCATTGAGTATAAAAAGGGAGGACTACGAAAAAGGTGCTGAACTTCTCTTGAACATCGGTGCTAAGATTGTTTGTGTGACGCTTGGCGAAAGAGGTTGTTATGTCACAGATAGCGCAGGGGAATCACATTTAATAGATGCATATCCAACGGATGTGGTGGATACGACAGGAGCGGGTGATGCGTTCGCAGCAGGATTTTTGTTTGGGTTGCTACACGAAAAGGGGATATACGAAAGTGGTAAAACAGGTAATTTAGTTGCTTCGTTCTGCATACGTGAATATGGTTGTAGAAAAGGATTGCCCTATAAAGAAACGCTAAAAATGTTTCCCTTTTAGCACAGGTTTTCTTTTGTAAAAAGAAAAAGTGTATAAACAGTCATTAAAGGCGGTTATTTGGAAATTGGACGAACCTTATAAGATGAAAAGAGAGGGAAAAGGGAGACCTTATTATCCGCCTAAAGGGATGGCTCTACTGGCGGTTTTGATGTTCAAAATAGAGAATATTACGCATATTGCTTTAATCCCAGCACTCAGTCAATCCTTCTCCTTTTGGATTTTGGCATTGGGATTTTGCATTCACGACCATTCTCACTCCTCTTTCCTATATTTCGGATGATACTTCTTTATTATGTGTTCATCAATCCTCTTAAGCTCTCCTTCAGGCAGAGTCGCCAATAAATCCCAGCCGATGTCTAATGTCTCCTCAATGCTCCTGTCCTCGTTCCGGTCCTGTGTAACAAACCGCTTCTCAAACTCATCTGCGAACTCCAGATATTTCCGGTCTCTACTTGTCAACGCCTCCTCACCCACGACCGCAACCAGGTCACGCATGTCTCTTCCTTCCGCATAACCCGCATAAAGCTGATTCGATACGCCTGCATGGTCCTCTCTCGTTCTTTCAGGCCCTATTCCCTCATCCATCAATCTTGACAGCGACGGTAAAACATCCACCGGCGGATATATGCCTCGTCTGTGAAGGTCACGAGAAAGAACGAACTGCCCCTCGGTGATGTAGCCTGTAAGGTCAGGTATGGGATGCGTTATGTCGTCATCAGGCATGCTTAAAATGGGTATTTGCGTAATCGAACCTTTTCGACCTTTTATCCGGCCTGCGCGTTCGTAATTCATTGACAAATCGGTGTACATGTATCCCGGATAGCCTCTCCTTCCTGGAACTTCCTCGCGTGCCGCTGCTATTTCACGCAGTGCCTCGCAGTAGTTCGTCATATCCGTAAGAATAACGAGAATGTGCATACCATATTCGTATGCGAGGAACTCCGCGGTTGTCAATGCCATTCGCGGCGTTATCAGACGTTCAATCGCAGGGTCATCGGCTAAATTAATAAATGCTACTATTCTTTCGATTGCGCCGGTGCGTTCAAAATCGCGCATAAAAAACGAAGCTTCCTCGTGCGTGATCCCCATTGCGGCAAACACAACGGAAAACGGTTCTCCAGTGGTTAATACCTTTGCCTGTCTTGCTATCTGCGCGGCAAGGGCATTGTGCGGCAGCCCCGCACCGGAGAATATTGGCAACTTCTGTCCCCTTACTAACGTGTTCATGCCGTCAATAGTAGAAATGCCGGTTTGAATGAACTCGCGGGGATAATCACGTGCAGTAGGATTTATTGCTGCGCCTATAACAGAGAGCCTGTCTTCTGGTATTACCTCTGGACCGCCATCAATCGGTCTGCCCAGACCATCGAAAAAACGACCTACCATATCTTGTGAAACGCTTATCCGCATTATATCGCCCGTAAATCGCACTCTCGTCTTTGCCGTGTCTATTCCCGAAGTGCCTTCAAAGACCTGGACCACTGCGAGTCCTGTACTCGCTTCCAACACCTGCCCGGTCTTCTCTTCTCCCTCCGGCGTAACTATCTTCACTACTTCTCCATACGAAACACCTTCTACTCCTCCCACAACGATCAAAGGACCTGCTGCTTCGCGTATCGTTGTGTATTCACGTGCTGAAGTATCTATATCTGCTGCCATTTTTTTTTTTTTACCTCGAACCTTTTTACCTTTGTGGGGCTCCGCCCCACGACCCCACGATCTCGCAAGCCCTGTAAGGGCTTAGTAAAAACCTTGACTAAAGATATAATCTAATAGCAGGTATCCAGTCTTTATAAACTTTTCCATTTGCATCAATGAACTCATCACAAGTGATTTCTCCTGTTTCACTGGCTGCCTTTAATTTATCAATATGGTGAATTTGCGGATAAGAGCCCGTTTTTATTGTGTAGTTGTAGGATTCATTTGCCTTTAGTGTAAAAGAAGTATCAAAGATGATATTGTGCCAGTCTCCACTATAACCACTCCAATTTGCAGTTACATTCCAACCTGAATTATTCCATATTCTTACATATTCGGTATGACCGCCAGTTCCGGGGCATGGATACGTATAGAGCTTGGATACAGTAATTGTTTGATTTAATTTGAGCATTCCTTCGTGTGTACCGGGGAGGCTTGGGTATGTTCCACCGGTAGTGTCGAAGATTTCATTATGTTTATGTGTATTTGCAACATTTTTCATCCCCGGAGTTGGTTTGGTAATAGTGAAGTTTCCGGTTCCGTCAGGGATACTTGCCCATGATTTGTTTCGCTCGCTGCTGGAATAAGAAACTTTGTCAATAGGTGTGCTTTCTCGTGCTGGATAGCCATCGTAAAGCCTCACTTCTTCATATCCTTTATTATTAAGGCTGAAATCATCATCTCCGTTCCTGTAAACAGCTAAAAATCCATTCGGTGTAACAATGGTATTACCGGTATTTGTGTTTGATTGCGTTATATATAGCCCATGATAATCATATGAATCATAAAGAACCCAGCCGCTTACGTTTACATCCTCTTCACCGAGGTTATAAAGTTCAACCCATTCACCATTGGGCATTTCTGCATCATCGTACCCTGAGGGATCAGGCATGAATTCGTTTATCCTTACGTTCCATTGATTCCATAGTTTATGGAAATAATCATCATAATGTTCACCTATTTCGTTCGATTTAATTAGTACAGAAGCTTCATTATTCCGGTCAAGTGCGTAGTAGTTCCAGTTGGTAGAGCCGAGAATGACCACTCGCTTGTCGATCACGATGAGTTTTGCATGAGTTGTGATGCCTTCGCCATCGAACTTCACTTCTACGCCACCCGACTCAAGATATTCCTGTGCTTTTATTTGGTCTTCAGTAAAATTCTCACCTAAGAAATCTTCACCGCCTTCGAGCATGACTTTTACATCTACTCCTCTTTTATTCGCTTCTATCAGGTCGTTTAGGAATATGTTGGAGTGGCTGGACGGATAGCTGGGGTAATATCGCATCTGGAATTGGACGATATGGATGGAAGAGGAAGCGTTTTGGAGCTCTGCATGCATGTGATAGAAATAGTCGCGGTTGCATACGGGTATGATTCTTTCTGTCTGTTCTTCTACCTGGTTTATATCTGGATTTGGGGATAAGGAAAAAACAGAGGATAGAATCAAAACAGTTAGTATGCAAAACCCAAATATGGCGTGTCTGTTCATTTTCAGATGTTCTCTCAAAAAAATAAAAGAAGGGGAAAATAAAAAAATTAAACTTTTTTGTTTTTTGTTTGTTTCTTATTCCAGTCTTATCGCAGGTATCCAGTCGGTGTATTCTTTACCATTGGTGTCAACGAACGATGTGCAATTGATAGTTCCTCCGGTTACTTCTTTGCTGCTTTCATGTATGATTTGCGGATAGGAGCCTGTTACAATGGTGTAGTTGTATTCATGGTCTTTTAATAGCGTGACCGATGAAGTAATTGTTATGTTATGCCAGTCGTCTTGATATCCGCTCCAGGTGCCACTTGCTATCAACACCCCGTTTTCATATAATTCGATAGACTCGGTGTGCCCGCCGGTGCCAGCGCATGGATAGGTGTAAAGTTTGTTCGCAGAGATATCTTGCGATGGTGTGATTGTTCCGGTATGCGTGCCTGAGATGCTGGGATATGGATTAGTTGGTGAGCCGGTGTCGAAAACCACTGTTGGTTCAATAGGACTACCACTGATTACAAACGAATGTGACCCTTCCCCAAGCTCCGTCGAATTCTGCAACTTCATATCAACTCCGTCTAATGACAAAGAAACATCCGCTGGTATTTTTGAAGGATCCCACATCAAAGTTGTGGTTTGTCCAGTAGGAACGCCTACGCTTAGATTCCATGTCATTCTTTCCCTATTTATCTCTGTTGCATAAATATCGTCCAGTATCAGTATGACCTTCCCTTGAACTGGTGTCTGCACAAGGACATCATATTCATCATAGCCGTTTGTTGCATCTGGATGTATGCCGAAAGTGACAGGTTCTAATTGGTTCGTTGCAGAGATTGTAAGATTCCACTCCTCAGTTGTCGCTGGAGTTATTGCTGATTTTGTCTTCGTTATTGTTAGTGTTGGCTCGGCCTTCGCTTTCACTTCGGTTGAAACTGCTTTACCCACTGTAACAATTGTATCTGTCGTAACGAACACCCATGCTGACTTCCCTGGTTCGATTATATCAGTTTCCACGAAGGATGGAGTGACCCATGTAACCGCAGGATTTTGCGGCACTTGATTTGGTATCTCTGATATTGTTAGATTTTCCATTCCAACAGTGCCAACCATGTTCCAACCTGCTTCTAAAATTAGGGTTGTATTGGTGATTGACTTTCCAGTAACATTTATCGTGGTATCTTCGGGCGTGAACACCCAGTAGCCTATTTTCGGCTCTACTTCTTCTACTTTAACAAAAGAAGGAGATTCCCAAGTCTTAATAGGCATGGTATCTAAAGTAGGAATGCTGCCAAATATTGACTGGACAGAATTATTATCCGGGATTAGAGGTATAGAAACCATGTTCCAGCCAGCCTTTAACTTTATGCTGAATTCTTGATATTCCAACAATTCAGCCGTTATCGTCAATTCATGACTGCCTTCGCCAAGTTGAGAACCTGAAGATAAGACCTCATCACCTTCAAAGATGGTTAGATTAACGTTAGAAGAAACATCCCAGGATAAAGTGGTTGTTTGACCTGTTGGAACTCCTACTGACAGGTTCCATGAAACAGATTCATTATAACATCTTGTCTTCTTGATACTCGTGGAATAAATGTCATCAAGAATCAATATCACCTTCCCCTGAACCGGTGTCTGTGCATAAACATCGAATTCTGGGTCATATCCATCGGTTGCATTTGGATGCATACCAACAATAGCTGGCTCCGATTGATTGGTTGCTGAGATCGTTACGTTCCAAGATTCATTAGGTGGGATGCATTCTTCAGACACTGATACATAGAATCCTTTTATCACCATTTGCGATATACTATTTCCCTCTGAATCAGTTGCATTTGCCCTTAAAGACACGAAAGTGCTATTCATATAGCCCAGGTTCGCTTCGTATCTTCTTATCTTCTTTCCATATAAGCACTCCCACGCACTTCCGTTCCACGCCTCTACCCTCACAGCCCGCGTATCATCATCTTCTGTGTAAGCGCCAATGCAAATGCTCTTGAACAAATCGTGAACACCGTTATTATCTTCATCATAGTATCGTGTATCGTATATATCACCGAGTGTGCTTATGGAATTACCGGATTTGGTGTATTCTGTTTCATCTGATTTCTTCAATGTGAAAGTATATCCGTAATAAATCTCGTCATTGTCCTCAGTATCATCCATGAATATTCTCACTTTTGAATATCTTGGGATTGTATATGTCTCATCAATAACCGTCCTGTTCCCTCCACTTATTGGTGAACAACCTGTTATGCCTTTATAAGTTATCGTAGCTGGATTCCACGTCGTTCCATTGTCCACCGAATATTCAAGTGCTACACTGGATATATTACTTTCGTCTTTCACATCCATTACGAGCTTCACATTACCACCGGGGACGGTATTATATAAATTGGAATTCAGAACTCGTATCGTAACCTCAGGCGGCTGATAATCTCTTGTTGGATCTGCGGTGAAGTTTAGCTCTGTTTTTGTATAAGTTGACAATCTCGGACTGCTATTACCCTGGATAATCACATTAAACCTTGGCGTGCCATAGAAGTGAACATACTCCCAGAAGTAATCCTTAATATCCTCATGGTCTATTACAACTTCACCATCTTTTATTACTGTAAGGTTACCTGAAACGTCAGCAGAATAGTTTGCAAACCTGTTTCCGTAAGTATCTTCTGATATTGTCCCGTATATGCCCAGTCTGCCTTTCCATGGGATGTCAATTTCAGTGCCTGATTTAAAGGGATGTTCACCTACCACAAAGTAAGGTTTTGAACCTGTTGGATAACTTAGCTCTGTCATACCATATCCCCAATCAGAGAATTTCAAATTCCACCATTCTGCATATTGCTTATATCCTCCGCTGTAAGAGACTGGATACGGCGATAGCCATTCAATCCTATGTAAAGGTGCATTCATTTCATAAACAAAGCTCCATGAACTCCATACACCCGAATACCAAGCAAACATATACCATTCAGCAAGTTCAGGCTTTAATGCAACTTTGTAATCAGTGGTCCTCCTCACAAGCTCTTCTGGATTTGGCAAGAATGTTATGTCTTCGGTTATATTCGATAAATTGAACAATAACTTATGCCATTCTGGAGAATTGAAGTGCAAATACTCTTTTGGATAGTAACTGTAAACGAATATACCTTTGAACTGATTGGTTGGACTTACAAAAGTCCTTGGGTCACTTGGATACCTGTGGAGACTGCCAAAGCTAACACTAACATTCTCGCCTCTGTAATACACCTCATCATACTTCTCAGTTAATATCTGCGATGAATCGTAGTCGAGTTGGATTGTTTTTACATCCCTCTCGTCTAACGTTAAATTTATGTCATTTATAATAGTAACATTATCCAGGACTGTGTAAACAGAAGCTGCTGGTATGGCACCCCAGCCACTACTAATTATGTTGTAAGCACCGTCAGGTAATAAGAACATAGCTGTGCCATTTCCGTTGGTCAATTTATAATATATCTCTCCTAATTTATCTGAGAATATGTAAATCGGTTTGTATGCTGATGGCTTACCATACATGCTTGTTTTGTTTATTTTCACTACGTTCAATGTACAAAATCCGAAAATAGAATGCACCTCTCCTCCTGAATAAGTAGCAGAAACTTTCCCACTGTACAGGGAATGAGGTAACGAAGTATCGTTTATCGTCAAAAGAACAGAAGCACTGGATCCTGGAGCAAGGCTCAGCGAAGTTCTGTTAAGGTAAGCGCAATTCACTTCTGTATTATTAAGCACTTCTCTCACACTGACGTCTAAGGTTAGCGTGTGCATGACAGTATCCAAATTCTTGAAAGTAATCGTTCCGCTTGTGGTATCTAAATTCTTAAAGCTTATTGCAGCTGGGTTTACCAATATCTTTGGATTTGCCGCTGTTGGGACGTATATTCGACCTCCACCCTGTTCATATACGTTGTAACCTAAGTCTTCAGCAGTAGATATCAATGTATTTTTCACTTCACTCGGTGTCCAATTAGGATTAGCTTGCAATATTAAAGCTGCGGCACCTGCGACATGAGGAGTTGCCATTGAAGTTCCACTCGCTTCGGTGTAATAATCATTGTAAGGATAGCCCATTGTGGTATTATTAGCACGAGGTGCGATTATATCAACGCCTGGCGCTAAAACATCTGGCTTTACTCGCAGGTCGAGAGTAGGACCTTTACTACTGAAGTAAGCCAATTCATCTTCTTTGTCACTTGCTCCTACTGTTATTACCTTTTCTGCTGCTCCAGGTGTGCCTATTGTGAAGTAATCCCAAGCATTCCCTGCTGCAACTGCAACAACCAACCCCTGATCTACCGCATCATTTACTGCCTGCGATAATGGATCTGTTCCGTCAGTTGGGGCTCCACCTAAACTCATGCTTATTATATCTGCTTCGTCTCCTGTATTTTTAATTCCATCAGGTCCGTACGCTGCGTATTCAACGCCATCTATTACCCAGCTCTCGTATCCCCTACCATATTGATTCAAGACTTTTACATTCCAGAGATAAGCGCCTGGTGCGACGCCGATATATCTTGGGAACTCCTGGAAGTCTATGTAGTTATAATAACCAGTTGTATAAGCATAATATCTGTAATCAATCTGTTTCCAATATTTGTAGCTATCTTCTTTCCATTCGCTGTATAACCCGAGAGATTTCAAATCATAAGTTCCATTGTATTCATTATTTCTTAGCTTTATTCCTTCAAACCTGAGTTGCACTATTTGATTTCCTTCGCTCAAATATGTCGTATTGTACGCATAATCCACCCAGTGATAAGTTCCATTCTCATCCAAAGATCCGCTTACTCTATATCTTCCAGTCTCTGTAACATTAACCCCAATCTCGATTACCAGATAATCATATAGCCCATCCCCGTTGGTGTCTTCTCCATAATCTGAATAAACATCATTGAATTCCGCTGGTGGCTTCTGAAATTCCGTCCAGTTATAATACGAAGTAGTATAAGCATAATATCTATAATCCAATCGCTCTCCATACATAGCTGATACATTCACAGGTGAGATTTCTCCGCTCTCCATCTTCTGCTCTAATTCACGTTCTGAAATTGGGAGTGGTGATGTTGCATTGTATAATCTAAGATGTTTCAAATCATAAGTGCCGTTATATTCATTCTGTCTTATCTTTATCCCTTCAAACCTGAGCTGCACTGTTTGATTTCCTTCACTTAGATATGTTGTGTTGCTATCATAATCCACTGATCTATAACTATAAGTTCCATTCTCATACAAAGATCCGCTTACTCTATATCTTCCAGTCTCTGTAACATTAACCCCTACGTTGACCACTAAATAATCATATAGCCCATCCCCGTTGGTGTCTTCTCCATAATCTGAATAAACATCATTGAATTCCGCAGGTGGCTTCTGAAATTCAGTCCAGTTATAATACGAAGTAGTATAAGCATAATATCTATAATCCAATCGCTCTCCATACATAGCTGATACATTCACAGGTGAGATTTCTCCGCTCTCCATCTTCTGCTCTAATTCACGTTCTGAAATTGGGATTGGAATTGGTGATGTTGCATTGTATAATCTAAGATGTTTCAAATCATAAGTTCCATTATATTCATTCTGTCTTATCTTTATCCCTTCAAACCTGAGCTGAACTGTTTGATTTCCTTCACTTAGATATGTTGTGTTATATGCATAATCCACTGATCTATAAGTTCCGTTTTCATACAAAGATCCCCTTACCCGGTAATCTCCCGCTTCTCTCACATTAACACCAACATCTATGGTCAAATAATCATACAATCCATCTCCATCTGTGTCCTCTCCATAATCTGCATAAATATCATTAAACTCTGCTGGTGGAATCTGGAACCTCGTGTAGTTATAGTAGGAAGTTGTGTAAGCGTAATATCTGTAATCCGATTGGTGGTGTTCCTCATCGTATAAATAAAGATGCTTCAAATCGTAAGTTCCATTGTATTCATTGTTTCTTATCTTTATCCCTTCAAACCTGAGCTGAACTGTTTGATTTCCTTCACTTAGATATGTTGTGTTATATGCATAATCCAGTGAGTTATAAGTTCCATTTTCATACAAAGATCCGCTTACTCTATATCTTCCAGTCTCTGTAACATTTACTCCAGTATTGATAACCAAGAAATCATATAATCCATCTCCATCCGTATCTTCTCCATAATCTGAATAAACATCATTGAACTCTGCTGGTGGGATTATACCATAAAGCAGTTCCCAAGCTGTTCCATTCCATGCTTCCACCATTACATCTAATGTATCATTGTCTGAAGTGTAAGCTGAGATATTTATACTTCTGAATAAATCATCCTCCCCATTGCTGTCTATGTCATAGGAAAGTGTTTCATTTATGTCTTCCTTCGTTGGAGTAGAACTCCCTGAGAAGGTATAATTGAATCCATCGGCTGTCAAATTAAAATCGTATTTGTATTGTATGAGGTCATTATCTTCAGTGTCATCCATCTGAATCATTATTTTTGAATAAATTGGAGTTGAATAAGTCTCGCTTACAACAGTCCTATTTCCACCTGTTATTGGTATTCCACCGCTATATGATTTTATTGTACTCACAGAAATGTTTCTTGTTTCTATCTCATTTATCTTCTCCTTATTTTTTATTTCTTCTCTTCCAATTCTTTTGATTCCTTGCCCCTGCTTGTTATATATAGAATATAAATTTTTTCCCGTGTACTCACCACCGGGTATTTTGTCTTCGCCTTCAGCTTTGCTAGAACTTTTAAGCTCAAATGAAGGCGGTGTAGATGTGGCTGTTGGTGTTAGAACAGGGGTTGACGTGGAGTAAGGTTCAGAAGGCGCAGCACCGGTCCCCGCAGCAATACCTGCGCAATGCGTCCCATGCCCATACAAATCCTCTGTTGTGTTATCATCCGTAAAATCTTCCTTTACTATCACCTTTGGGTCGTATGTAGCAGGATTATCATCCAAATCATCAAGGTCTGGATGCGTATCATCTATTCCAGTATCGAGAATTGCAGTTTCCAAACCTGAGCCGTTATATCCACTATTCCACAGCTCAGGCGCTCCAATAAGAGGAACACTTTCATACAAACTCGCATGAACTTTCTTATCCAGCCATATCTTCTTTATCTCCGGTCTTTCTACCAATGTTTTGAATGTTTCATCAATACCTTCAAGCGAAAGTTTAGAAGAGAACGTTGGAATCGAGTGATAGCTCTTTACAATGGTAATGTTTGATTCCATCTCAAACTCTTTCTGCTCTGCGACTCCAAATACCTTCTCCTCTTTATCTTTATAATCAACGAGAACTGGTAGATAAGTTAAATTGCAATACTCCTCTCTTATCAAATAATCTATATTGAATAGCTCTTTGTCCACTTTGCTGAGGTCTATTCCCTCTGGGAACACGTATGTTCCCTTTGGAGTTTCAATTATCTGGAAATTCTGCTCTGATTTTGTTGAATCTGCTGTTTTTATCGCAAATCCTCTTCTCTCGTCTGGCAGCGTTGACACTATAACAACATCCCCGGTGATAAGCGTTACGCTACAAATAGATTTGTTCGCCACTTCATTTGGTTCTGTTGTGTTGAATAACGACCCTTCTTGCTCCTCTTCTTCAGACCCTATCGCTAAACTAAAAGCACTCGCCACAACAATCAAAACCAAAATCAAAATCGCACCCCATATCCCTATTACCTCCCTCGCTTTATCGCCTTTTCTCATCTTATCATCACCTCACCATTCTTTAAGAAGGGAGTATAAAAATATAAAACTTTCGATTTTTTTTTTCATTCATAATCAACCCACTTTCAATATAAAAACATCGAAAAAATACTGATTTATCACTGCGGAGAGCGCCGAGACCATAGAGTTTAAAGACTGTTTCAATCTTTGCTTAGGTTTTCTGGTGCCTCTGCATTCTCTGTGTGCTCTGCGGTGAAATTATCACGAAGCACCTGCCTCCTTTCTCTTTAATACTTCAAACTCATCTTTCATATCCTTCATTATCTGCTCGTATTTCTCCCGGAAACTTTCATTTGACACGTATTTCATCCTCGCGATGGCGCCCTTTATTTGCATCCTCTCCAATTTCTCTACCCCTATGCCACTCTCAATCGCTTCCATTGCGCCGTCATACCACTGAAGAACGATTTTTGCCATCAGATATTGCTTTTCCAAAGAACAGAAAGAGTCTATCTCATGGTATGCGTTTTGCTGCAAAAAATCCTCTCTTATCATACGCGCGACTTCTAATATTCCTCGCTCACGCGGTGGCAGTGCATCTGCACCAACAAGCTGGACTATTTCTTGCAGTTCCGCCTCCTTTTGCAATAGACCCATCATTTCCTCGCTCTGCTCCATGTAGTCCGGAGCTGCGGACTTCGCAAACCAGTCGCGAAGATACCCGAGATAGAGTGAATAGCTACGCAGCCAGCTTATAGCCGGAAAATGCCTTCTATCAGCCAAAGATGAATCAAGAGCCCAGAAATCTCCTGTCACTCGCAACGTATTCTGCGTCACGGGCTCTGAGAAATCACCTCCAGGCGGCGATACCGCCCCCACTACCGTTACGGAACCTATCCTTTCCTCCGAATCCGAACATAACGTTTTTACCCTGCCTGCGCGTTCATAGAAATCCGCTAATCTCGTTGCTAAGTATGCGGGATAACCTTCCTCTCCCGGCATCTCCTCCAGCCTTCCTGATATTTCTCGCAGTGCTTCCGCCCATCTTGACGTGGAATCCGCCTGTATCGCTACGTCATAACCCATATCACGATAATACTCAGCGAGTGTGATCCCTGTATAAATAGACGCTTCTCGTGCTGCAACGGGCATGTTAGATGTGTTTGCAATAAGCGTTGACCGTTCCATCAGCGTTTCACCACTATAAGGGTCAATAAGCTTGGGGAAATCCTCCAATACCTCTGTCATTTCATTACCCCTCTCTCCACACCCTATATACACAATAACCTGTGAGTCTGCCCATCTCGCTAATTGGTGCTGCATCACCGTATTATGGAGAAGCATGGGTCCAAAACCCGCGACAAAATTATGCGAACCAGGAACCACGAAGTCATAAACGTCCCTTACACCTTTAATCTCCTCAATCTCGGTAATCTCATCGTAAAAGACATAATCCAACGTTTCTGCAATCCATTTCAACTCCTCATCCCGCCGCGACAACTGGTAAAAAATCTTGAACGTCTGAACGCTCATTCTCTCTTTCTTCTCCCTTTCTCCAAAGTAATTGGATGTATTTACACCAAAACGTTCCAATTCCGAATGTGGTCGCCCCATTTCTTCGTATGCGCGTTTTAAAAACTCCGCCGATGCCGGTACAATGTCTATTGCCGTGTATCCCCTTTTTCCATCTTCCAGGTATTTTTTTATCCGCAGGAATTTTTCAAATGCCTCTCCGCAATTGCAACGTTCGTAAAACCGTTTTATTTCCTCTTTACCTCGTACAAATATTCGGTAATATGTTTCCCCTTCAATAACATGCTCCTTTAAGGAGTGCAGAACTCCGAACCGCAACAAGAGGTAAGACACGCTTAGTTGCATCTCCCGGCTCGCGGTTGTGATTTCCAACTCGTTCTCGCCCACGTAGCCGTCAGAAGCGAAGTAAGTGCCCACAAATCTACCCGCTACTTCGTCCGGCGACCGCATCACAATGTCCGGCACCCTGCACGAAGACGATTTCTTTTCTCCCGTTCCTGGAACCCCCAGCCGCTTCAAAAGCCTGACCAGCACCGAGCTCTCCACGAGCAAGCACTCCACCGTGTTGCACCGCGAATGTTTTGCCGTGAGCCCAAACAGCCTTTTAGACAACTCATCAAACCTCGCTCTCAGAACTTCATCGTTGTTGTAGAACGCAACCGTTCTCGGTTTAACGGAACCGTCTCCAATCACAAAACCGAGAAACTCTGCGAAGTCCCCGTCAAATTCATTCGGTATTCTCACCACCTCGCTTGCTCGCTCCCCTTTCACTTTTGTTATTCTTAATATTTTTCCTACCAGCTCGTACAGCCTTCTTACAAAAGACACGGTCGGTCGGTTTCTTTTCCGATAATATCCAATCAAAACATCGTAAGACACGCCTAAATCATCTGCGAGTTCTTTCTTTGTTTGTCCTCTGTCCTTCACCAAGCCGTCAATGGCTTCAGGAATTTCTTCTAATAGCTCCTCATCACAAACCCGCTCTTCATCAAACAGCTTGCTACCGAGTCTCTGCACCGCTCCCTTGAAAAATATCCTCCTCGGCATCACGAGATAATCGCCCGTATTTAACGCCCTGCATTCAACCTCCTTTATCTCCAAATCCGAAGTTGCCGTAAAGAGTTTGTGAACAGGTGTTACTTCCGCCGTCTTCCCTGTCCTTGTCTTCACTCGATACAAAACATCCGTTTTACCTTTGTAAACCGTGTTTGCACCCTTCTCCTTTAATCTCCCGTCATTTAGCGAATAAACACCAATTGCGTCTTTTAAAATTGTGTACTCCTCGTGGCTGCCCATGTTACGAACCCTCTCGCCGTTCTCTTTGTTCTCTGCGTAAACCTCCTCTATTTTCCTCAAAGTCCCATCTGCAAGCATTACAGGCGTATCGGGACTAACGCATTTCCCAGTCCCAAACCCCCCCGGAATAGCACCTGTCCCCCCCTTTGCGATTGGGAAGAAAGTATCATTAATACGCTGTCCGGTCAATAAAGGCACTTCAGGGTCTAATTTCTCCTTGTAAGGTCTTCCTTTCCTCACGGGCCATTTCTGCATCATCATCAATTCCATATCCTCTCCATCTGTTTGTATCCTCGCTATCGAATCATTCACAGTGAACTCCCCCTCTTTTAACTCTAAAAGCTTACCATGCCGCCCAGGCGGCACAAGAATTTTATGTCTTATCACTTTTGTTTCCTGAACCTCACCTAAAATATCTCCACCCGCTATCGTTTTGCCTTCCTCTGCGGTAGGCGTGTGTGTGAATTTCCATTTCTTTGTGCGGTCGAGTGCATCTACATAAACGCCCCTTTTTACATAATCACCCACTTTGTTCTTTATATCTTCCAAAGGTCTCTGCACTCCATCGTAAAAATTCTTCAAAATCCCGGGTCCGAGTTCAACGGATAAGGGTGCTTTCGTTCTTATCACCGGCTCACCGGGCTTCAAAC
>JAGXOS010000002.1 GCA_023659775.1 Methanomicrobia archaeon LH_S14
GGCTTTTCACCATTCCTGCCTCTTTCAATACTCGGTCTACATAGGACTTTGAGACTTTTTTGCCCGTCTGTTTTTCATAATTTTTCTTTACCACCTTTGAACCGATAAAATAACTGTCTTCTTTCTCTAAATCTGTTCTTATTTTTATAATTTGCCGTTTTGTTTCAGGCGTGTATTTTCTCGATTGCCCCTTTTCCCCGCCTCTGTTGTCGCTTGATATTTCGCTTTCATCCATCTGCACCCATTTACCTACACTGTTTTTGCTTGCCAGTAGATGACGTGCTATCTTGCGGTTACTCCATCCTCTCTCGTGTAGCCCTTTCGCCTTCTTACGCTTAAATATTAATAACTTTTTGTTCATTTCAGACACTCTCTTCACCTACAAGAGTGTCCCTCTTCTGCATGAAACTCAACCCCTAATGTTTCCAAGAATCTCTTTGGTGTAACACACCCCCCAATACCTTCAAAGTCCCTATCGTATGCTATTATTGGCAAATTCAAAGCCTTCGCAGTCGCTAAATGTTCCAAATCCCTCTCCTTTATCTTACCTTTGTTCAAATACTCGCTTCTTTGGCATTCTGTATTAATCTCTCTAACTCCGCTTCCTCTATCTTTATCCTTTTCGCCTTTTCCTGTATCTTACTAAGTATCTCATCTCTCGATAACAAATCGGTGTTTAAAGTTGCGGCATCCATACCAATCACTATAAATATATTGTCAATAACTCCTTATTATACTAGATAAAATTAATTGTTACTATAACAAGGAGGAAATGAAGTTATGAAGATATACAAATCTGAAGTGGAAGGTGGATGCGGAGTCGTTGGTTTCGCATCCACGATTCCGGTCAAAGGTAGGCATATATTTGAACCCGCTATACAGATGCATAACCGAGGTAACGGAAAGGGCGGAGGTATAGCCGCAGTTGGTCTCTCTTATGAAGACCTCGGCGTTTCAAGATCAATACTTGAAGACGACTATCTGCCACTGATAGCACTACTCGACCCGGAAGCTCGCAGCGAGATAGAAGAGGAGTTCATAACGCCTTTAATGGACGTTGATAAGTCGGAAAGGATACCAACCGTTTCAGATTATCGTAAGATAGAGGGGTTAGATGCGAAACCACCGGATGTATGGCGGTATTTTGTCAGGGTTAAAGAGGATGTGCTTGATAGGTACATAAGAGAAACTAAATTAGAGGATATAGACCGAAGAAGGGCAGAAGACGAATTCATTTATCAAAATAGCTTCAAAATCAATACGAAGTTCTACGCGTCGCTTGGCGAAAAGAGGGCGTTTGTGCTCTCTCACGGCAGGAATATGATGATATTGAAGATCGTTGGTTATGCCGAGGACATAGTAAGATATTATAAACTTGAGGATTTCAGAGCTCATGTCTGGATAGCGCATCAACGTTATCCCACAAAGGGTAGAGTCTGGCATCCGGGCGGAGCACATCCATTCATGGGAATGCATGAAGCGCTCGTTCACAATGGTGATTTCGCTAACTATCATTCCGTGGTGGAATATCTTGAACAGCGAGGCAGACATCCTCTATTCTTGACCGATACAGAGGTTTCTGTTCTGTTGTTCGACCTGTTAAACCGGAAGTATAACTATCCGCTGGAGTATGTTATTGAGGCGATGGCGCCCACAACCGAACTTGACTTTGATATGCTACCGCCAGAAAGGCAGGAGATATACCACGCTATACAGACCATGCACATTCATGGGTCGCCAGACGGACCCTGGTTTTTTATAATTGCGAGAAACGAGCCTTACGAGAACTATTTCCAGTTGATCGGGATAACTGACACATCTATGCTGAGACCGCAGGTATTTGCACTTGTAGAAGGGGATGACGTTCAGATAGGACTAATCGGTTCGGAAAAGCAAGCGATAGATGCAACACTTAAGAGTTTATCAGAGGAGGATAAGAGGTTCCCTTCTGTCGCAGATAAATATTGGAATGCACGAGGCGGTAGTTATACCGATGGTGGTGCGTTCATATTCACAATAAGAGGAGATGCGAAGAAGAAGCTCGTATGCACCAATAAGTTCGATGAAGTTGTGAAAACACCTGAATATCAGACGCACTGCGATTTCACAAAGCCTATTACACCACTCCGAGATAGCAATAGACAAAGAGAAATGATAGAAGCTGAATTGAAAAGTCCGCTAAACTTATTCGAGTTCTTGCGAAGTGGTGTTAAGGAATGGGACTGCAATAAGCTACGATGGACGGTATTCGAGCTTACAAAGTATGCAAAGGAAGATGAGCGAAAGAAGACAATCGTGACAGAGG
Organism: Methanomicrobia archaeon LH_S14; assembly: GCA_023659775.1. Classification (GTDB taxonomy): domain Archaea; phylum Halobacteriota; class Syntropharchaeia; order Alkanophagales; family Methanospirareceae; genus JAGXOS01. The sequence continues at coordinate 2,306 of JAGXOS010000002.1, forward strand.
GTTTAACACTTCTTAACGACCGCAGGTATGACTCAGGCAACAAAAAGAGGAGTTCCATAGTCCAGATAGTAAAAGAAGCACTACACAGGATATTTGATGAGACTCCGGCAATAGAGGCTAAAAGCGCTGGTATCTATCACTTGATTCGCTGGTCGAATAAGGACCGTTTAAGACCACCAGAGAGAGGAGAAGACGTTTTGATAGTAAATGCGGCGAAGCTTCCACCAGAAGGAGAAGAAAGTGATGCGAGGCTTGTCGTAACGGCTTATGAGCTGGACTGGAAAAGGTTCATTGTCTATAATGCACAGGGGCAGCGTTTTTGTGGCTCGGGATTAGGTCCTCATACAACAGGTGTGAGGATTGATGTTTATGATAGTTCCGGGGATTACCTCGGCTCGTCTATGGATGGTGCAGAACTTTACATTCACGGAAATGGGCAGGACCAGCTTGGGCAGATATTGAAGAATGGTAAGCTTGTGGTCTTCGGTGATGTCGGACAGACGTTCATGTATGGAGCAAAAGGAGGTGAATCATACGTGTCGGGAAATGCGGCTGGCAGACCGCTAATAAACGCAGTTGGAAAACCGCGTGTGGTGATAAATGGGACATGTCTTGATTACTTAGCGGAATCGTTTATGGCAGGTGACCCTCTAAATGGCGGTGGCTTTGTAGTGCTGAATGGGCTTGAACCCGATGAGAACGGTAATTTTAGAGAACAGGATACGCCATATCCGGGTTCAAATCTGTTTTCACTCGCATCGGGCGGTGCAATCTATATAAGAGACCCGCATCGTAAGCTGGTGAACGACCAATTAAACGGTGGTGAATTCTCAATTCTAACGTCAGAAGATTGGGCGCTTATTTTACCTTACTTGGAAGAGAACGAGAGACTTTTTGATATATCCATCGAAAATGACCTTCTGGTAGTAAATGGCGAGAAGAAAACACCGCAGGAGGTGTACAGGAAGGTTAAGCCGTTGAAGACCGCTATCCTTGCAGCGGGTGAAGAGGTGGACGATTAAAGGATGTTTTATACTAAAAATAGAGAGGGTGATAAAACCGAATGGATAGGGTGGAGAAAGAAGAGATCGTAAATAAATGCACAGAGATGCTTGAAAAAATAATACGAGATACCTCTGTTCCGAGAAACATAAGAAAATCGGTAAGTGAAGTAAAGAATGAGCTGCTGAATGGCGATGAATCACTGGCAGTAAGAGCGGCAGCGGTGATTGCCGAATTGGATGAACTGAGTAACAACCCTAACATTCCTTCCCATACGAGGACGTTGGTGTGGAGTATAGTAAGTCAGTTAGAAATGATTTCCGCTGAAGAATAAAATAAAAAATAAAGAGCAGAGATATGATAACAATAGCGATAGTAGGGAAGCCAAATTCGGGAAAATCTACCTTTTTCAAGGCTTCTACACTCGCAGATGTGGAAATAGCTTCTTATCCGTTCACCACCATATCGCCAAATGTGGGGATAGCATACGTGAGGGTAAAATGTCCCTGTAAAGACAAAGAGATTCAGCAGGAGGTGGGCAGAGGGTGTGGGAATTGCGTGGATGGTTTTCGCTTCGTACCCGTGGAGCTCATAGACGTTGCAGGTCTGGTCAGGGGCGCGCATGAAGGAAGGGGACTAGGAAACGAATTCTTAGACGAACTCAGGCAGGCGGAAGCGATAATACATGTTGTAGATGCCTCAGGCGGAACAGATGGAGACGGGAATGTGGTAGAGATTGGGACACATGACCCAGTCGAAGACGTTATCTTTTTCCAGGAAGAGCTGAAAGAGTGGGTGAAGGGAATAATAAGTAGAAACAGAAGGAAGCTGGGGAGGAAGGCGGAATTAGAAGGTGCGAAGATAGCGAGATTGCTTTCCGAGCAATTAGCTGGCGTCGGAGTAACCGAAGAACAAGTAAAAACCGCTATATTACAATCTCTCGTCTCGGATAAAACCGACATGAAGTCATGGAACGAGGATGACATGAAAGATTTAGCTTCGCACCTGATAAAAAGGAGTAAAAAAATGGTTATCGCTGCAAACAAAGCTGACATAGCGCCGGAAGAGAACATAAGGAAGTTGAAGGAGCTCGAAGGTAAGGGCGAAGGAAAAGAGGAAGAGAAAGTAATTCCATGTTCCGCAGAAGCAGAGCTTGCTTTGAGAACCGCTGCAAAGAACGAGTTCATAAAATACCTGCCCGGGGATACCGATTTTGTGATTGCTCACGAAGTTACGGAAAAACAAAGAAGAGGGCTGGAAAGAATACAAAAATTAATTCAAGCGTATAGCGGCACGGGAGTTCAAGCAATAATAAATCGTGTGGTGTTCGATTTGCTGGATTACGTAGTTGCATATCCGGTAGAGGACGAGCACAAGTTCAGTGACGCCTCAGGCAGAATCCTGCCAGATGCGTTCCTTTTGAAAAACGGGAGCACCGCCCGGGATCTGGCTTTTTCTATTCATTCTGATATTGGTGAAGGCTTTCTTTATGCAATAGACGCAAGAACGAAACGACGGGTGGGGGAGAAATACGCGTTGAGAAGTAATGATATAATAAGGGTGGTGTACACGAGGTGAGAACCTACCACTAAATAAGCTTTTTGTACCCGAACTGTGTGGTCACGCATTTAATTTTGCAAAAACCTACTTATAAATATTATAATATAGCGAATATAATTAAAAATTGGGTTGAAGAAGTTCATGGAGAACAAGAAAAAAGAGAGTGATAAAAAGGAGAAGGAGAAGGCAGAATACGAGGAAGGGTTGAAAAAGACGCTAATTCCACTTCTATTTGGTGCTCTCGCGGGCATTATATGCTTTTTAATATTTGTATCTACCCCGTATTTGGTTAGTACGAACGGAGGTTTAAAAGAGGACCTGGATAATGGTATCGTGCCGGAAAATTTGATAAATATGTTTGAAACAAAAGGTAGCCCACTTTCTGAAAATATCACCATTACGAAGGAAGGCAATGACAAATGGCTGATAAATGATGAAGAAAAGAAAAATACCTACATTATCAAGAAAGAAGCTGAAAAGCTAAATATTTACTCAACTCCCAAATCGGAAGATTGGTTGCTTATCGCAATCCTCATGATCTTAGTGCAGAAATTTGTGTATCCTTTCTTGCATACGAGCATAAAAGGAGCAAAAGATTGGATTTATATCTCGTTTATGACCGTTTTCTGCTGGTTTATCTTCTTCACCTTGTTGTTGATGATTTTCTTCTAAGTGATTTGGTGCTCGATATTTGGAATTTTTTGAGTCTGAAATATATGTGTGGCTGCAATGGCGAGGGCATCGGTGACATCATCAGGCTTTGGTGTTTCCTCCAAACGAAGCAGTTCTTTTACTTTGCTCGCCACTTCGCTCTTTGTTGCTCTACCGTACCCGGTTATAATACTTTTCACCTCAGAGGTATTATATTCGTATGCCGGTAGCCCGGTAATAGCAGCAGCTAAGAGGCAGACCCCACGTGCTTGACCAACGTTTAACGCTGTTTTCACGTTAATATTGAAAAATATCTTCTCGATTGCCATGCCACCCGGTGACATGTTTTTTATCACCGCAAGCAAATCCTCGTATATTTTTTTTAATCTTTCCTCTTTTGGTTGCCTGGGAGTCGTCTTTATATACCCAAAACCAACTGATTTTAACGTTCCGTGGTTGAACTCAACAACTCCCCAGCCTGTACGAGCAGTTCCCGGATCTATTCCAATTACACGCATAAATAATAAATAGAGAAGAAGCAAAATAATAAAGGAAGATAAAAAAGAAGAGGAAGGGAGAGAAAGAAAGAAAGGAGAGAAGTAAATGGAAAAAGATAAAAGAATCGTAGTTCCGGGGGATTTTTTAGGCACTTCTGAGGAATTTACGCTTGGAAAAGGTGTGTTCGATGAAAACGGGAATTTGTATGCCTCACAGATAGGGGAAATTAGCATAAGCGATAAAAGGGTTATAGACGTTCTGCCTGTGGCGGGGACACCGCCAATGCTCAAAGAAGGTGATGTGGTTATAGGCAGAATAGAAGATATAAAAGATACTGTTGCTGTCGTGAGTATAGCGTGCGTGAAAGGGAAGGAGACGCGAGAAATTGCTGCATCCACGCAGGGAGTTATTCATATATCAAACGTAAAAAGCGGGTATGTGAGTGAATTGCAGCATGAGTTTGGTTATCTTGACGTGGTAAAGGCGAGAGTGATAGATGCAAAAGCATTAAGACTTAGCACGGAAAGTAAGGATTTAGGCGTGATAAAAGCGATGTGTATGAAATGCAAAGGCAACCTGAAGAGGAAAGGGGATGTGCTGACATGTGAGAGATGCAAGAGGGTGGAAACGAGAAAAATATCTGAGGATTATGGTAAGGGCGTGGTGTAGGTGTAGAGATGGGAAATAATAAGGTAAAGATACTGGAGAAGAAGGAGAAAGAGGTGAGGATAGAGGTGGAAGGTGAAGACCATACACTTTTAGCTCCACTGGCATCAAAGCTATTGGAGAATGAAAAGGTTGACATCGCAACCTATGGCATCAAACATACGCTGATGAGCAACCCGGTTTTGTATGTGAAGGTGAGGGAGGGGGATCCATTAGAGGTGGTGAAGTCGGCTGCTGCTTCACTGGCATCAGAATTTGAGGAATTCGAGACCTTGTATAAAAAAGCGGCAATAGTCTAGCGGTAGGACATGGGCTTCCCAAGCCTATAACCCGGGTTCAAGCCCCGGTTGCCGCATAAAAGTTTTAAAAAAAAGTTTTATCAAAGAAATATGGACCAGATAAAAAAATACGAATTCAGGAAGGTATTGGAAGAACTGAGGAAAAAGAGCGGTAGAGGTACAGAACTCGTTTCAGTTTACATTCCCCGGGATAAACAAATATCTGATGTTACTTCTCATCTCAAGGAAGAATACGGGCAAGCAATGAACATAAAAAGCAAATCCACTCGTACTAACGTTCAAAGCTCTTTAGATTCCATTTTATCCAAGCTGAAGTATGTGGATATAGGAGAAAATGGCGTGGTTATATTCTGTGGTGCGGTGGAGAAGGGTGGAGACAAGACGGATATAGAAACTTTCATCGTGGAGCCGCCGGAGAAAATACCTTCTTACATCTATCATTGTGATTCCTCTTTCTTCCTCGAGCCGCTGGAAGAGATGGTGGAGGAGAAGGAAAAATACGGGTTGCTCGTGCTTGACAGAAGAGAAGCAACGATAGGCATTCTAACGGGAAAGGTGGTGGAGACGACGAAGCACTTGACTTCCGCGGTTCCGGGAAAGATAAGAAAAGGGGGGCAGTCGGCACTGCGATTTCAAAGGTTGCGAGAGATTGCAATAGAAGATTTTTATAAGCGAATAGGGGAGCATGTAACACGAATTTTGCTGCAAATAGGAGACCTCAAGGGCATCTTGATAGGAGGACCAGGTCCAACGAAGGATGATTTTATAAAAGGGTCTTACTTGCATTACGAGCTGCAGAATAAAATTCTTGGCGCTTTTGATGTAGCCTATACGGATGAATCAGGTCTTTTTGAGCTCGTTGACAAGGCAGAGGATGCCCTGGAAGGGCTGGATTTGATGCGCGAGAAGAGGTTCATGACGAGGTTCATGAAGTTATTGGCAAATGATGAGAGTATGGTTGCATACGGAGATGAAGAAGTAAGGAGGAAATTGGAAATTGGCGCTGTTGGCACGCTTTTGTTTTCCGAGGAGCTCAGCACTGAGTTCATGCACAATTTAGTAGAACTCGCTGAGGAGATAGGAGCAGATGTGGAATTAATATCAACGGATTTTGAGGAAGGCGTGCAATTAAAGCGTGCATTTGGTGGCGTTGCCGCTTTATTGCGGTACAGGGCAAAGTAAATGCAAAATGCAAATTGAAAAATTACTTCAGCCTCTTCATCATCTTACCCATTGGCATTTTCATCCCTTTCATCATCGGCCCCCTTCCCGAGGTCAGACTTTTTATCATCTTTTGCATCATCCGGTGATATTTTACCAGCTCGTTCACCTCCGCAGTTGTCGTCCCAGAACCCCTTGCTATTCTTTTTAACCTCGACCCACCTATTATCTTCGGCTCGTTCAGTTCCTCCTCCGTCATCGAATCCATCATCACTTTGAATGTTTTCAATTTATCCTCCGTAATTTGATACATCTGGTCATCAAAATCGATGCCAAGCCCGCCTAAAGGCAGCATTTGAATCAATTTCTTCATCGGCCCCATCTTTCTCACCGCTTCTAACTGCTTATACAAATCCTTTAGCGTGAATTTCCCTTTTAAGAAGTCAACATCCACATCCTCTGGCTTTAAACTCCCCTCCGCCATCTCTATCAAACTCTTTATGTCGCCCATACCGAGCAAGCGTGAGATGAATGAATCGGATTCAAACCTCTCAAAATCATCTACCTTCTCCCCAGTGCCTATAAACGCGACTCCCGAATTCGTCTCGGACACCGCAGAAAGCGCGCCTCCTCCCTTTGCAGTTCCGTCCATTTTGGTTATAATTATGCCGGTAATTCCAATTGCATCGTCAAAAGCCCTCGCCTGCACCGATGCTTGCTGTCCTATACTCGCATCCAGAATGAGAAATCGCTGTTCCGGCTTTATTGTCTTTTCTATCCTCCGTATCTCCTCTATCATGTCTTCTTCTAACGCATGCCTCCCCGCAGTGTCTATTATCTCGACGTCGTACTTCCCAAATTCTTTTACACCTGATTTCACTATACCCATCACATTTTTGTTCCTTTCAGGTAGATTTGCACTATCGTAAAAGGGAACGCCTATTTTATCACACAATTGCCTTAGCTGGTCGGATGCTGCCGGTCTATACACGTCAGCACAGATAACCGCAGGCTTTAAACCCTTCTTTTGAAAATACCTTGCAAGTTTCGCACACGAAGATGTTTTTCCTGAGCCATGCAAGCCCACCATCATTATTTTCTGCGCCGCTAAAGGAACTTCCACACTCTTACCTATGATGTTTATTAACTCCTCATATACCACCTTGATCACATGCTCTCTCGGATTCAACACCATCTTCTCCTTTAAACTACGCTCTCTTATGCGACTCGAAAGTTCCTTCACCAGTGAAATCTTAACATCTGCCTGTATCAACGCCCGCTGAATGTCTCGCACGAGCTCATCAACCGTATGTTTGTCTATCCTCTTCGCCATCGCTATCTTTCGAATCGTTTCCTTCAACGAACTGCTTAACTTATCTAACATTTTTTAAAACTCCAACTCCCCCGCTATTTTCGTCCCCATATTTATCGTTACCTCTGCTATATCCTCGCAATACTTCGCTATTCTTCCCAAACTCTCCATGATAGAAAGAAGATGTATTTTTTCTGTAATACTCAGCTCTTCTGCCAAAACTCGCTCATTTATTTCATCTAATTTATCTATCAGCGCATTTGCATCCCTTATCGCTTCATTCGCTCCTTTCATATCCGTATTCGATAAGGAAGCCAGAGTCCTGGTGAAAAGGTTTTCAGCACGAAAGCCGATTTCTTTTATGCCCCCCAAGCTTTGAACCCCTAAAGATACAGGGCTTTTCGGATTCATTAGCATGGAATTCTTCGCTATATTCTCTACATGGTCGCCTATCCTCTCCATGCTTTTCACTATTATCCTGTATCCCAGGCTATCGCGCTGCCTGCCCACGCCTATTTTCTTTGCAAGCTCGGGATCGCTCATCGCAGCCTTTAGCTGCCTTACGATGAGCAAATAAAATCGGTCTATCTCGTTATCGCGCTCTACAATGTCCTCCGCAAGGTTCGAGTCACCTTTTTCAAGTGCGGAAATCGCATCTCCCTGCATTGACAATATTATCTCTGACATGCTCCGTATCGCATCGCGTAGTGTAAAATCCTCGTATTTTAAAAAGCTCTGGAGCACTATTTCCTTTGACGACTCTCCAACAACCTCCATGCCTATCAGCCTCTTCCTCACTTCCTCCTTTATCCTCTTCCTTTCTTCAGCCCCGAAACCGCTGGGCGATAAAAGCTTTATGAGGTCATATCCAACGAGGTAATGAGCGATAAGATACCTGAAGTTGTCCTCAAAGCTTTCTTTCTCTGAGAGTTTGAGCTCAGCGGATTTTGTCTGCTCTTTTTCCTTCTTCTCCGGTGTTATGACAAGGGAGTTATCACTACGTTGAATTAAAGAGAGTTCATCTCCTTGCTTTATCCCCGCTTCTCTTGCCCATTTTATAGGAAGCGATATGGTAAGTGTCGAACCACCTGTGAGCTGTATTTTTCTCTTCTCCTCTTTCATCTTTTCTCACTCACCCATTATCACTCACCCATATGTTTCTATATATTATAAATATAATTATATAAAAACAAGAGCGAGGCATCATATTTTTATAAACCAATTCTTATATTTTAAAGGGGATTAAAAATGGAAGAAAGGGAGGACTATATTCCAAGATACGAGTATGAACGGTTAGAGAGTGACTACAGGCGGTTGATGAGGAAATACGAGGAGACAGAAGCGTATAAAGCGGATTTGGAGAAACTTGTTTCAAAATCGAGGTCGCCGCCTTTGGACTGTGGATTCGTAGTGGAGAAGACCGGAGAGGGTGCCATTGTGAATTTGAATGGTGCATTAAAGGCTTTACCTTACGGTACGCTTACAGAGAAAGAAATAGAGAAGCTGAAAGAGGGTCTATATGTCTTCATAGGACGCATCCCCGACAGGAATAACCCCAGTGGATTTACCATAGGCATCACGAAGGTGTACGACAGGATGGTAGATTTAGAGGTGGGCGAGATAGAAGAGTTGAGGAAGGACGACGATGGATGGGTTGGAGAAATATCAACCGGGAAGGGGCGTGGTAGGATATATAAAAGGCTGAGAGAAGAAGAAAAGGAGATGGTAAAAGAGGGGATGAAGGTAGGGCTTCTTCCCGGTACCTTTGACATAAAGAAGAGTTACAAAGCGAAGGAAATCTCCCGCTACGAAGTCACAAAGAGTCCCGATGTGAGCTTTAACGACATTGGTGGTTTAAAGGAGGTAAAACAGGAATTGATAAAGAGCATTATTCTTCCGATGATAAATCCCGATGATTACTCGAAGTATGGGGAATGCTCGAGGAGGATACTGATGTATGGTCTGCCAGGATGCGGGAAAACGATGTGTGCAAAGGCGTTAGCATCTGCATTACCAAATTGTGAATTCGTGAAGGTCGGAGCAGGAGAGCTATTCAGCATGTGGCTTGGCGAATCAGAGAAGAATGTAAGAATGGTGTTCGAGGCTGCGAACGCTAAATTAGAGGATGGTGAAAACGACTATGGTGTAATCTTCTTTGACGAGATAGATGCGTTAGCACAGGAAAGGGGCATGTACACTGGCTCCTCTGGAGCGCCTGAGAGAGTCACCGGGCAACTACTGGACCTGTTGGAAGGTTTCCACGCTCTGCATCCACACCTTACGGTGATAGGAGCAACGAACAGGCTGTATCTTATAGATTCCGCATTCAGGGCGAGATTTGATAAGATAATTGAGGTTCCAAAGCCTGATAAGGAAGCCGTGTATTCCATTGTCTCCTTATATGCTAAAAAGATTCCTGTTGACCACTACTTGATAAAGGAAAAAGGAGGAGAAGAAGAAGCGCGGGCGGATCTGGTGAAAGAGATTGTCGGCTACATGTACAGTGATAGATATGTTGAGACAGAAATAGGAAGGATAAAGAGGGCGGATACGATAACCGGGAGGTTCATATCGCAGATATTCAATTATGCAAGGGATAAGGCATTGGAGGAGAGGACATTGCTGATGCTAAAAAAAGGAGTTATCAGCAACGAGGATATGAGGAGAATGTGGGATAAAGAAGGAATTGCAGAGATATTAGATGCAGGAAGCAGGACAGAGGATTTGCAGAAGACGTATAAACGCATAGAAGATATAGGAGTGAACATGAGACATCTGAAAGAGGGTTTTGACAAGTTTGTGCAAAGAAGAGCAGAGGAGATATTAGCATCAGGGTATGGGGGAATGCCAGAAGAAGAAACTGGAATGCATTATTAAAATAAAATGGAAAGGGAGGATTTGAATAGATGGCAAGGGTTAGAGCACGAATTTAGAGTGGGCATAAGTTCAAAATCACCCGGCTTGTACAGATATGCGAGATTTTATCATGTAGATGAAGTGATTCATGCGCTTGAGAATTATACTTTTTTTGATGGCACGGATGCGATATGCTCGAAGTTGCGGAGGAGAAACGACGGCTTTTTGAGAAATGGCTCTCGGATTTACATCTGCACTGGTGGTCACTTAGAGATAGCCACGCCTGAATGCAGAAACGCCTTCGAGGTGCTGAAATATGATAAGGCGGCGGAGTTGTACATGCAGATAGGGGTGGAGAAAGCAAATGAAAGATATCGGGAGAAGCTGAGAAAAAAAGGGAATACCCCCGCATACATCCAATGCTGGAAAGCAAACGTGGAGATAGACAAGAGGTATAGCAGGGGCACGCACGAATCCTACATGGTGGAGAGGAGGAAATTTGTGGGTAAAGAGAATTTGCTCATACCTTTTTTAGTGCTTCGGAAGATATTCTTTGGAGCTGGCGGCTTTATAGCGGAAAAAGAAGGGATAAGATATGTGCTTTCGCCGAAAGCGATGGTTTCGAAGCGGGTTCTCACAGAGTCACCTTCTCAATGGCCGATATTATCTACACGTGACGAGCCGTTGAGCACAAAGGATAAATATCGAGTGCATGTTACATCAGGAGAGGGAGTTCGCTCTGAGGTTACGCGGCTGCTCAATAATGCGCTCACATCCTACGTGATAGATGCGATAGAAACAGGGAAGATCTCGTATGTAGAGGACATCTGGAATCCGCTTCAAACATTTAAAGATATTTCCGCGAATACCGAAGGTGACTGGAGGATAAAGTTAACGAATGGGAGGACTGAGTCTGCGATTGATTATCTTATGGGTTATTATCTCGCGGTGATAGAGGAGTTATTTGAGGAACGAGAGACATCTTACTGGGACAGATACGTTCTGGATACGTTCAAGAAGCTTTGTGATAAGTTCGGACAGGGATTGCTTGAAGACCCATACGTGGTGCGGCGTTTGGAATGGGTGATGAAGTTATGGGTGATAAATAACGAAATAGATGATTTTGAATATGAATACACTTCAAAGGGGAAATTTGATTACCGGAGCATCTACATGATGGATGAGCGTGTGGAGAAAGAGATAGCCGCTTCGTTTGATTTCACTAATCTCTGTGACCATGATTTATACGAGCAAGTAGCGGATAGGATAGGGGTGGAGCGAGTACTAACGGAAGAGGAGATAGGAGAAGCATTGTTATTCCCACCGAAGGATTCAAGAGCCGAGTTAAGGGTAAGGCTTGCATCTGAATTCGAGAATGCGACACTGAGCTGGAATAAGATAACGATAAACCGGGAGCCGAAGATAGAGATAGATATGGGTAGACCAAGTGGAGAGGAATATTCGAGGTTATTTGAAAGGTATCCGGAACTTGCGAGGATGCCAAGCGCGGTGGTGGTGTTTTTGCGTGAAAGGAGGAGAGGTGAGGCGACGAGGCAAGTTCTTGTACGACTTCTGGCGGAGGAAGAGGACATAAGAGGCTGGGAGGAGGAGATAAGCAGAGAAATAAGGAACAGAATAGTCAGGAATCCCTATTTAGACTATTTGCTGTATTCCAATAACAAAACTTACCGATTTGATGAGCTGGATGGATGGGATAAGGAGAGTGTAAAGGAGAAGGTAGAAGAGATAAGGAGGGCGGAAAAGAAGGAGAAAGAAGAGGTAGAATAATGAAGGAGCACGCAAAGGGGACAGAGGGTAAGATAAGAGGAGTAGAGCAGGAATATCCGGCAAGTGCAAAAGCGACCTCAAATCCTTCTTTGCTCGTCAACGCCGCGATTCAAGGTTTAAAAAGAAGAAAAATTTCAAGGGATGTGAAGTGGGACATAACTACCGAAATATCACAGGAAGCGAATGAATCGCGAATAGCGTCTTCGTACGGAGATAACGGCTGCCGGATTTATAACGATATGGGGCATCTTGAAATAGCAACACCTTCTTACAATAACCCTTTTGATGCCGTGGCATACGATAAAGTATCAGAGATATATGCTTTTGTGGGCTCAAGGGAGGCGAGCCTGGCTTTAAAGAAAAGAGTGGTTATTCATAAGAACAATGTCGCGAATTTCTTCAGTCGCATTAGTGCTGGTGCTGACAGTGGCATACACATAGGAAAAGGGAAAAAAGTAAAAACCAATACATACGCCACGCATGGGAATATAATAACAAAAAGAAAAGCATGCAAGGATTGGAGTCGTGTAGAAAAAGCGCTAATACCCTGGGTTGTTACACGAATATTGTTCACCGGGTCCGGGGATGTTGTTTCCGGAGATACCTTTGGTAAAGAAGGAGTAAAGTTCGTTATCTCGCCAAGAGCGATGTTCGTTGTGCAGAAGTCTTCTCTTTCCACTACTGTGGGTAGAGGCATCCTGAACACAAGAGACCAGCCTCATGCCGCACGTCAATACTGGCGACTACACGATATACATTATGAGGCGCTTCGTTCCGAATACGCAATTTTCTTGCGTGATATCGCGCAAGCAATGGTAATTTGTGCATTTGAATTGGGGTTCCTGGATGATGCACCGGAGATAGACGACCCGGTGAGGGCATTCAAGAAAATATCATTGGATACGCAGGAATGCGAGTGGGAGATAAAGTTGAAGAACGGTGAGAGGACAGATGCAGTATCCATTTTACGGTTTTATCTCGAAGCAATAGAGAAGATGTACGAAGAGATGGGAGGAGAAGGGAAGTGGGATAAAATAGGGAGAAAAGGTTTAAAGGAAGTGATAGAGAAGTTGGAAGCTCGGCACCTCGAAAAATATGTGGATGGGATAGACTGGGTGACGAAATTGGCATTGCTTGTGAATTACGAGCCGAAAAGTGCTTCTGAAGGAATAAGCATATGTAATCAATATGCATTGCTGGATGAAAGTGTGATGTATTATCTCGAGGATGGAGAAGAAAGTATAAAAGGCAGTTGTCTTTTCAATCCGAAGGAGTCGCTGGCATTCGCAAAGAAAGAATTGCCGCAAGTTGATTGGTCTTCGTTATCAGATAGAGTAAAATATGCACTGAGTAATGCACCGGAGCAGACGAGGGAATTTTTCAAGGCTGAGCTGTTGAGAAGATATGGATCGCATGTGAGGAGTGTTAGCTGGTCAACGATGGTGCTTAATGAGGCGAAAATAATGCTGGACGAGCCGTTTATGCTAAATAAGGCAGAAATAGGGGCGGAAATGATAGAGGGAAGAGAAATAGAGGAAGTTTTATCAGCAGCGAAAAGGTTATATCCTGATAAGGTGATCTTTTAGTAAAGGTTCTTGCGAAGCAAAAAAGTGTTAGGGGGTTGAGTTAAAGTGGGTGTGAATGTAATGGGTTTTGAAGGAATGGAAGGGGAAGAAGAGGAAATAGAAGAGGAAGAGGAGTATGTAAAAGAGGAAGAGAAGGAATACAGCGGTGCAGAGAAGGAGAAAGAGATGGCGAGCATAATGGAAAGGTTGAAGCAGCGTGAGAAGAAGGAGAAAGCCGCCGACCTCGTAAGTAAGTTGAGAGGGAAGAAGAAGGTAAATAAGAAGATAATGCCTTATGAGATATATGCGACTTCGGGGGAGTGAATGCTCAAATACAATCTGCTCCACCATATAACGATTAATGGTTGAATAACAATAGCAGATACAGCCATACTTATCAACTGTCCGATATAGGGTATAGAACCGGTAACAAAATAATGAATTTTCTTCTTCCGTATTCTGTCATGTCTGACAGACTTGTTCTGCCTTTTCCCGCCGCCCCTTTCGCCATGCCAATCGCACCGGCAGTGAAAAACGCACTTATTAGCAACACCAAAATCACAGTGATGATGACAGCAGCTATAATCATATCTATGTTTTGATTTGAATGATCTTCCACGTTTCGAACCCTTTTCCTATTACACCGCCAAGCTCTTCCACCATGTTATCTATCAGTTAAGACTCAATCTTGCTTAAGAGTATATAAAAGGTTTTTAAGGCATTGTAACCAAACGTAAAAATATGGCAGTAATAGAAACACTACTGAGTTTGATTCAGCATGAATATTTTCTCTTCTTCTTGATTCTGGCAAGCTTCGCTATTCTTACTAAAATCGTTCATGTTATCCTCGTAATATACCTTAAGGCATTTGCCGCACGAACAAAGACCGATATTGACGACATCATATTGAAAATAATTACAAAACCGATGTGTATTTTTATTGTTTTTGCTGGTTTTTATTTCGCATTGAAATCTCTATCGGTCCTCGCACCCTATTCCACGAAGATAAATAGTATATTTTTTGTTGGTACGGTATTGTTGCTGTCTTTGATCGTATCCCGGATTTTTGGCGTGCTGATAAGTCGGTGGCTGAAGGTGCAGAAGAAATATGAAAAGATGCCGAAATTGATGAGTCACATAGTTGCAGCGGTTATTTATATAATTGCGTTTTTAATGGTTCTGGATTATTTCAAGATAGAAATAAAGCCCTTACTTGCGGCTTTTGGGTTGGGTGGTTTAGTTGTTGCATTGGCTCTACAGAACACGCTTTCAAACCTTTTCGCGGGATTACATATTATCTCTGACCGACCCATAAACGTTGGGGATTTTATAGACATAGAGGGAGGTCCTTCAGGTTTTGTGGAAGATATTGGCTGGCGGTCCACGAGGGTGAGAACCCTGCCAAACACACTTGTCATTGTTCCAAATTCAAAACTTGCGGAGAGTGCAATCGTAAATAACTCGTTGCCGGTGTTGGAGATGGCTGCGGTAGTTCAGTGTGGTGTTGCTTACGGCTCGGATTTGGAAAAAGTGGAGCGGGTCACGATTGATGTGGCGAAGAAGATACAAGAAACCGTCCCGGGAGCGATTAAAACCTTTGAACCGTTCATCAGGTACCACACTTTTGGAGACTCGAACATCAATTTCTCGATTATTTTGCGTGTGGAGGAGCTTGTGGCTAAATATGTTATCATGCACGAATTTATAAAAGCGTTGAAGAAGCGATACGATGAAGAGGGGATTGAAATATCGTGGCCCGTGAGGAAAATATATCATGGGAAATAAGACAGAGAAAAGCATAGGGGAGATAAACGAGAAAATCGAAGATGGCAGTGTTTGTGTAGTGACAGCGGATAGAATGAGCGAGATAGTGAGCGAATTGGGTGCAGAAGAAGCAGCAAAGGAAGTGGATGTTGTCACCACCGGGACTTTTGGTCCCATGTGCTCCTCAGGTGTGTTCATCAACTTTGGTCATGCGGACCCACCGATAAAAATGCAGCGTGTATGGCTTAACGATGTAGAGGCGTATACCGGACTTGCAGCGGTAGACACTTACATTGGAGCAACACAGCCATCAGAAGATAAAGGAACGCAATACGGTGGTGGACATGTAATAGAGGATTTAGTGGCGGGTAAGCCAATAGAGATGAAGGCTACCGGCTACGGCACGGATTGCTACCCCCGTAAAGAGATAGAAACAACAATTACGCTTGACGATTTAAATCAGGTGGTGATGTTAAACCCGAGGAATACATCTCAAAGGTATGGCGTTGCGACAAACTCCACAGACAGGACATTATACACCTATATGGGTACGCTGCTTCCGAATTACCGGAATGCGAATTATTCCGGTGCTGGAGCTCTTTCTCCCCTTTCTAACGACCCTGATTACGAGACCATAGGACCCGGTGCGAGGATTTTTCTCTGTGGTGCAACGGGATATGTAGTAGGAATGGGAACGCAGCACGACCCTGTTAACGGCTTTGGAACATTGATGGTCACCGGTAACCTGAAGGAGATGAGTGTTGGATTCCTTAAAGGTGCTACTTTCTACGGGTATGGTGCAACCCTGTATGTTGGCATTGGAATACCAATACCGGTGTTGAATGAAAGAATAGCGAGGAAAGCAGGAATAAGTGATGCGGATATTGTAACAGAAGTGTTTGATTATGGTATTGACAGGAGAGAGCGCCCCGTATTGAGGAAAATTACCTACGAAGAGTTAAAATCGGGGATGATAGAAATAGAAGGTAAGGAAGTGCCAACATCGCCTCTTTCCAGTTTTTTCATGGCGAATAAAGTTGCAGAGGAGTTGAAGAGCAGAATAGAGGGGGGTAAATTTTTCCTATCGCAGCCAGTGGAGAGATTGCCAGGGGATACGGTGTTCAAGCCGATGAAACAGACGAATGAGCTGCCTCTGGTGAAGGACGTGATGCTACGCGAAGTGAAGACGATAAGCGAAAGAGCGAGTATAGCAGAAGCCGCGAAATTGATAATGGAAACGCAGTTTACGCATATCCCCGTTATATCAGCGGATGGAAAACTTGCAGGAATAGTAACAGCCTGGGATATATCAACGGCGGTGGCGAAGCGGCATGAGGGATTGGCGGAGATAATGACAAGAAAGGTGATAACCGCGGATTCGGAGGAGCCTCTGGAGCTGGTGATAAGAAAGTTGGAGCGATATAACATCTCAGCGTTACCAGTGATAGACGGGGATAGAAGAGTTATCGGGATGATAACAAGCGATGAGATAAGCAAATTGGTAGGGAAGAGGAAGAGATGGCAATGGAGACTAAGGATTTGGGAAATACAAAGTTTTCGGTGATTGCTGATGAGTTGATTCATGTTTATGTTGAGTGAAAAGATGAAAAGAATATATCTTGATACCTGCGTCTGGTGTCGTCCATTTGATGAACCTTCTCAGAGAGTAACGGAAGAAGCAGAAGCATTCTTTAGGATATTGCGTTTGGTCAATGATAAAGATATAATACAGCACTACAAGATAAAAGTATGTGCACCGACAGAATTTGTGGAGAGTGGTGAAAGGAAAGATGATATCTGATTTGGAAATTAAAGAGAATGAAGTAGTTAAAAAGGCACTGAGCATACTTGGTAAAGAGCTAACAGTGGAAGAATATGCAAGATTCTTGGCAGCGATAACACTTAGAATAGGGGATTCTGTAAAAGAGCTAAGGGAATTCAGGGATGCTGAAACTGAGGAGGAATTCTTAGCAAGGATGAAACGAAGAGGAGCGGATGTTGTCCCGTAGTTTTAGTTCAAAAGCGATAAAAGGAAAGATGAAAGATGTGATAAAAGGTGAAGACAGAGGTTTAGATAAGGCGAGAGAAGAAAGAGAAATAAACTGACAAGGTGAGAAGATGGAGTGGGGGAGGGGAAGAAGGAAATGAAAGTAGGGAAGTGCCCAATTTGCGGTGGAGATAACGAAAGAAGTGAGAGAGAAGATAAGAAATAGGGTGATAAAGCCGATAGAGGTGAGAAAGGTGGAGGTGGTGTCTTTATGATGATTATAAATTATAGATCGCCGAACTTTTACGATCCATTTGCCCAAAGCCTTTGAGGGTAAGCATACAAAGGAAAAATATACAAGAATTACGATGGAAACTAAAAATTTAAAAGTCGAATTGTTATGCCTGGGTGCGAGAGTATCAGGGATGGATAAAGGCAGGAAAGCAGGTGCAGGTCCTGCTGCCGGTGGGATGTTCCTTTTTGGTAACACGGTAGCGAATGTTCCAACACAGAGCTGGTTTGTTTCTACATCCCCGTACAGTGTTTCTCCAGAAACCGAGGATGAAAATGGTAAATATGTAATAAAAAGAAATGGTGAAAGAATTGCTGAGGTGATGTTCCCGCGTGCAAAGTTTCAAGAGTTAGAGACTAAGGATGGCATACCTTACAATAAAATCGCACTTCTGCACGGTGCGGACTGCTTAGCCACTACCACGATACAAACTTGTGTGTACTGGAATACACCAAAGCGGTGTAAGTTCTGTGCAATTGAACTGTCGTTGAAAAGTGGTGCGACAATAGCAAGGAAGAAGCCGGAGCAGCTTGCAGAAGTGGCGATTGCCGCGAAAAAATTGGACCATGTAACGCATGTGACGCTTACCACCGGCACGACAGCTACCCCCGACAAAGGTATAAATTACCTTGCGGAAACTGCGAGAGCGATAAAAGAAGCAACGGGATTGCCTATTCATGCTCAATTCGAACCGCCGAAGGAGCTTCGCATGATAGATGTCCTTTACGATGCGGTGGATACGGTGGGCATCCATGTGGAGAGCTTTGACAGGGAGGTGCTAAGAGAAGTGGCTCCATGCAAGGTGGAAATACCGTTTCAGCATTATGTGGATGCGTGGAAGCGAAGTGTGGATATTTTTGGAGATAGTCAAGTCAGCAGTTATGTAATTGCAGGATTGGGTGAGAGCGATGAATCTATAATGGAGGGTAGTAAGTTATTGGCTGAGCTTGGCGTTTATCCTTTTATCGTGCCTCTTCGTCCTATACCGGGGTCGCTGCTCGAAAATGAGAAACCACCAGGTCCGGATAGGATGCGTTACCTATGTGAAAAGGTAGCGGAGATATTGCATGATGAAGGAGTAAGCTGGAGGAAGAATAAGGCCGGGTGTGTGCGTTGCCGGGCTTGTTCGGCGTTGACGGATTTTGAGTAAACAAAGCTTTCTTCCACATGAAAGATATTTTAAGAAGGAGTACATCTTAATTAAGAATATGAAGAGAGGTGCTAACGAATATAGGAACTACATAGATATTCTTGTAGGCTCGCTGAAGAAGTATTTAAAAGAATATTATGAACTAAAAGAAAAGAAGCTTGGAACGCTGGTTAGTCCTGTTCCTCTCACACCTGACGAAATAAAAAAGAACCCCCCAATCTTATTGGATTTGGTTACCGATGGAATGATTTTATACGACAAGGATAATTTCATGAGGGATTGGATAACCAATTTGAAAAAGAGACTTGAAGAGAAGGGTGCAAGGAAAATATTTCTGAGCAGTGGAAAATGGTATTGGGACTTAAAGAGACAAGACCGCTTCCAAACTGGTTTGAAGAGAGAATTGAATTCATGGCGAGTGTTTCAAGCGACTTAGCAAGAAAAAGGGGTCCAGCATTTTTTGTATCTCTCTTCTCATGGCTGATTTCATCATGTCTGCCAGTTTATAGGAGGGTTTGACTATTTTTGTCCCAAGGCCAAAATAAGCGAAAAGTTTAAACAGGTGGATTTTTATTATATGCAAAATAATTACACCCTTCATTAGTGAAGATGGAAAAAGGGGAAAAGTAAAAAGAGAATGGAGGTGAAAAAGGAAAAAATGAAAATGAAGAAGGGAGAAGGGGAAGAGAGATTAAAAAAAAAAGCGGTAATAGGCATATTATTGGCAGTGATAATGATGAGTTCGGCATTTTCGATGATGACGCATTTGACGACGGGAAGCGATGTCACGCAACCAACAATTAGAAAGGGTTATATTGTAAATCCCGATAATGTTACGATTTCTATGGATGGGAACACCACCTCTGTATTGATCGGTCAGAATGTGCAGTTTATGTGTAGTGGGAACAGGACTGGAGCGGTAACAATAACAGGAATAGCGGGGACGCCAACCGAAGGATATCTGTTTTTCAGCAGCACTGGCTGGTTTGATACAGGTGTAATGACGGAAGAAGGGATGTATAATGCCACTTATGGAGAGCGTTGGGAATTACTTGGGGTTCAAACGCCTGTAATGGCTTTAAGTCTAAAAGTAGGCACTAAGGAAGTCTCAAGTATTTGCTGTGGCACCCCTTTGAGAGTAGATTTCACAAGCAACCTGGATGAAAACGATTGTGTTGACCTGAAGATTGTCAATCCGGACGGGAGAATAAAGGTGTCCAATAATCAGAAATTTGACGATATAAACGTGAGTCAGCTTCTTGAATATGGCTCTATGAATGAGTCGAAGCAGATAAATACGACAGGCTGGAAAATAGGTGATTATACTTTCCAGATAAAGACCAAATCGGAGTATGCATGTGGATTAAGTGCGAGTAGCGCTGTAAAGGACCTAACAATAGTAAAAGGTGAAATTGACATTAGCGCAGAAAAGACTACTGTAACAGAGCTTGAGACAATAAAACTCACGGTGACTGGTGTATGTGGCGATATAATATGGGTCAACGCCACTCCTTCGAGCCCCCATGTGCTCTTCGTAGGTGGTGTAGAGGACACTCCAGCTGCCGCTGATGGACAGGATAATTTCGATCACAAGATTGACGCGGACGGAAAAAGGACTTACGCAGTCAAATTTAACGATACCGGGAGTTACACGATAAAGGTAACCGTTAAAGGTGGTCCGCGTGATGGTGACTATGACACTGTTGATATCGCCGTTACAGAGAAAGGAGTCACCTTTGACATACCAACCACAGTGGTCATCGGTGAGAGACTCACGATAAAAGGAACGGCAAACACGGGTGACTGGGTACAAATCGCTGTGGATGACATTATATGCACAGAATTAAAGAAGCTCGTGATTGCTGGAAACGGAGAATTTGAGAAGGAGATAGATACAGGTACTGCATGTAGCGGGGCATTTTCTGTTCCGGGTTCGGTGCGATTGAAGGCATTTATCGATACAACATGGCCTGCGGGGACAGATGTTAGTGGTTACACTGACGACGGATCCATGGCAATATTTGTGTCTGAAACACATTTAGATGCAATCCTCTCAAAAGCTACACTTCCTCCTGGCGACAGTTTCGAGGTTTATGGTACTGCATCTTCGGATTATGTTGAAATCGTGGCAATATCACCAAAAGGAGGAAATGGGACTGGGATAGATGGTTTATATGGCGTCTCGATTTATACGGTTCCTGCTTTTATTGCCCCTGATGCCTTTTCAGACAGTGAGATTGCGAAAAAAATCAATGTTTCTGAATGTGCAGCACCTACCCCAACAATAGGAAGAGGAGGTGGAGGCGGAGTTCCACGTGACTCTGATGGCGACAACTTCTATAAGAAGATAAAAGTGGACAGGGGTGCGGACACAGGAAACTACACGATACTCCTGCTTTCTCCAGGAATGGATGGCATTTACGGTGATTCATATTATTCCTATATTAACAGCATCCTGGATTTGGACGGAGCAGGTCCAGAGCTTGGTGCGATAGATGTATCAAACAGAACAAAAGAGGAAATTGTTGCGATAATAGAGGATATAATTCATGTCGCGGGCAGTGATGGCTTCATGTGGATAGGAAATATTGTAGTAACTCAATTTGACGCATTTGACACAGGTGAAAGCGAAAATCCATACCCATCCATCTTCGGCATGCACAACGGTACGATCATACCTTCCCAAGACATCAACGTAACCAAACTATACACCTACCCATGCCCCGGCACGGGCGGACATACCGAACACATAAAAATATGGAATAATTCTGACTGGAATGTAACAGCAACTTGGAACGGCTACACAGGAGATTGGCACAACATTTCCTTTAACGAGTCTTTCACTTTGCATGCAGGTGTCGAATACAACTATACCATCCGAACGGGCTCGTATCCACAAATTATCCATAATCATACGCACACAACTTTAGACGGCTCTTATATCAATTGTACAGAGTTCACGGATGCAAATGGAAAGAGATATAATAATTGGATTCCTGCAATTAAGTTGCTTCGTCAGTGAAGCTAGCTTTCTTTTAGAGAAAGATATAAGGAAAGAAAGTTAAAAAGATAGGGAGGTTAAAAGGAAAAGATGGTGAAAAATAAAAGAGTGAACAGGAAGAAGGAGAAAAGTAGTGGGAGATGGCAGAGAGCGATAATAGGCTTATTAATGGCGTTAATAATGGTTGGTTCGGTGATTGCGATACTGTTTCAGTTGTGAAATTCCTTTTTTATCTTATTCGCATATAGATGAGCAATTCGTGTTGGTTCAGGTAGTTTATGTTTGTGGATGCAATTTTTTATCAGCCGCAGTGAAGTTTCCAGTGACACTTTATGCCCTGGTGCTACGATTATTGGTTTACAACCTTTTTTGCTCTTGAGATAATAGCCGACTTCTCTACCTTCGTATTTTATCACATGCTCTTCGCCTTCTTCACCTGGCACTTCGCCATTGCCGCACAGGAGGTTCTTTGCCACGCCTATGGTCGCAATGCCTAAAACAACACCTACATGTGTGGCTAATCCTGCAAACCTCGGATGGTTTACTCCACATCCATCTATTACTAACAGGTCAGGCTTGCTTTTGTTTTTCAAAGCATGAAAAGCGTTTATTATGGCTGGTGCTTCTCTAAATGAAAGAAGCCCGGGGATGTAAGGAAAATCCACGGGCATCACCGAGTAAGAATAATCAATAAACCGCATGGAAGGATATTCGAGCACGACAACCGCAGATATTATATTCTCCTGTCTATCTTCATTTTCGGTATCGTTTTTCGGTTCGTAGAAAAAAGCCTGGTCTGCACCTGCAATTAATTTTAGTTCTTCCGGACTTAGTTTATCTTCTATTACAGCTTTTGATGCGATTTCTTCCTGTATGCGATACAGTTCTTCGGTGGATTTCATTATTTATTCTTTTGGTAAAGCTTTTCTTTTTAAGAAAAGGTTTTGCTTCAACTTCTCACGCATATTCCTCCAGTGGCTTCCTTCCCAATATATCCTGCCGCAATGTTCACAAATCCAGAACTCCCACTCACCTATCATGCTCGTTGGCACATAGTTCTTCTCTCTCAGTATATCCTCTTCTCCTTCTTCTACCTTTCTTATCCTTGCATTACACTCGCTACATCGTACCGGAACTGGTTCGAGGTTTATGTTTATGTTATGACGAAGCAACTCCTTCAATTGCTCCATCACCTCATCGGTTTTTATTTGAACGCATTGCACACCCCTTTTCCTCGCAGAGGCTGCAAGATTTTTGTCTCTGGTAAGCAATATTCGTGCTTCGTGCTCTGCCAGAGCGGCAATGACTTTATCCTCATCCTCATCTCCTTCGACACTTTCTTTTTCTATATTTATATCGCCAGCGTAAATGGTATCATGTCCAAGAATCCGGAGCCAGGTGCTTAGCTTTCCTAACATTCTGTCGGTTACGAATCGCAACTCTTTCTTAAAAAGTGCTTTCTCGAAATTCACCACTTTTCTTCCTTTTATCTCCACTCCTTCCGCTCTCAAAAGTCTTGTTTTCTTTTCCACACCCAAACTATAACCTCCAACGTCACCGTTACTTCTCACGATACGATGACAGGGTATAATTATGGGGTACGGGTTTTTCGCAACTGCCTGAGCAACAGCACGAGCTGCACGAACAGAGCCTGTTATTTCCCTTGCTATCGCTCCATAAGTTGTTATTCTACCCTCTGGTATTTGCTTTACCTGGTTCAATACTGCTTCTTGGAAATTCTTAGCCATATTAAGAAAAGGTTTTTCTGAGGAGCGACACAGGAATAGTCCCATCATGGACAGCAGTAGCGACAAGTGCGCCTTTTACTCCTATCTCCTGCATCTTATATACATCTTCGTAACTCCTGACGCCACCACCACATAGAACATCATGTTCCGAGACATCAACGGCACGAGCGAGGAAATCAAAGTCTATTCCGCTTTTCGTTCCCACTTTATCCAGTTCCAATGCAATCACATCCCTCACTGGATACTTGTTCAACTCCTTTATTAACAGCAGAGGGTCAATCTTCATCCTCTTATCGCTTGTCAGCACTTCTTTATTGTAGAGGTCAACACTTACACTTATATCGTTAAAAATATCGCTTTTCGATGCTTCTTCTATTAAGTTCATGGATGCCGCTTCTGTTCCTAAAATGATACTATCGGCTATTTCCGCTTCAACAGCTTCTTGCAGGTCTTCCATCCCTTTTATACCATATTCTACTGTTATCCTCGTCTTTCTGTTCTTATTTCTTATCTCCTTTATTATTTCTTTATTAGAGCCAGTGCTCATAAGCCTGTTCAGGTCTGCGATATAAACTTCCTCTGGTTTTATCTCTTCGATGACCTGGACAGGGTCAGAAGAACAAACGATGGAACTGAAGAGGTGAATTGGCTGGTATTTCTCACGTTCACCCCTCTTCGCATGCACAACCACACCATCGAGCAAATCGAGCACAAAAATCAGTCTGAACTTCATCTCTCGGTTTCAATTTTTTCAAAAATAGAATCATAAACCACCCTTGCTCTTTCCAATGCAAATTTCGCTTCTGTTCTGGAATAAGCTTCTGGAGGGAAAATCAAACGGTGTTCCAACCTGAAAGGGTGCCTTACTTTTGTCACGTGAGCATTGAGGAACTGGAGAGCATTTATTATTTCCTTTTCGTCTATAAACCGAGTTAAAATTCCTGAAAGGTCATGCGTTTTTATATTCTTCACTCCTTTACAGGCTAAATAAGCTTTACAAATTTTCTCCGCTGCTTGCTGTGAAAAAATAACGCTTACGTAATAATATTTTCCGGCTTTAAAAAGCTCTTCGGCAAGCTTTAAATCACTCGCTGTGGACTTGCAATACGCCTCGACTATTTCTTTATCCATGTCTCAAACACCAGTCCTGCCTAATAATAATACCTCTTCTTTCATTATAAAAGCTTTTCGATAGACGCAATTTATCTTTAATTAAACCTTATTCTTAGCAAAATAACAGGAAACGAAGAAAAGAATGCGGATAGAAAGAGCACGTGGGACGAGAGATTTCTTGCCCGCAGAAATGAGGAAGAGGAGAATAATGGAGGAGAGAATGCGTGACATAGCAGAGAAATGGGGCTATGAAGAGATAAGAACACCCACTTTTGAGCGCTCTGAACTCTTCACGCTTAAATCCGGCGAGGGAATCTTGAAGGAGATGTATGAATTCGAGGATAAAGGAGGTAGGCATTTAGCACTGAGACCTGAGTTAACTGCTCCTGTGATAAGAATGTATGTTAACGAATTGAAGATGGCGCCGAAACCAACGAAGGTTTATTATTTCGACAATTGCTTCAGGTATGAGGAACCGCAAAGAGCTCGTTATCGAGAATTCTGGCACTTCGGCGCAGAGATAATAGGATCTAACCGCCCGGAGGCACAAGCAGAAATAATCGCACTCACTTTTCACATCCTGAGCTCGTTAGGCATAAAAGCTGAAGCTGAGCTGCACGTGGGTCACGTAGGGCTGATAAGAGAGGTATTACGAGCTGCAAATGTGGGAGAGGACGAGATAAACAAAGTGATGAGATTAATAGACAAGGGAGAAAGAGAAGAAGTAGTCGAGTTTATGAGAGAGATGGGTGCGAAAGAGGAGTTGACTGATGATTTAATATATTTGATAGATTTAAAAGGAAAAGAAGCCTTAAAGGAAGTACGTGACCGTAAAATAATTGCTTCTGATAGCGATGCGTTAAAGGAATTGGAGATGCTGCTGGAAATCCTCGATTATTACGATGTTGTCTATACGTTAAACCTTGGAATAGCACGGGGTTTGGATTATTACACCGGAATGGTGTTTGAGATATACGAAGTTGGTGGTAAGTTAGGAGCACAGAATCAGATATGTGGTGGTGGCTCCTACCGGTTGGCTGCTTTGTTTGGTGGTGATGACACACCTTCCACAGGTTTTGCTTTTGGCTTTGACCGATTAGCAGAGATATTCACCCCGGAAACTAAGGAACTGAGGAGAAGTGAAGTAGTAGTGGTGCCGATAAAAGAGAAAAATGCTGACCAGGATGTGATAAAAGAGGCGATAAAAATAGCGTCTAAGCTGAGGGAATTCTTCACCACGCATATAGATGTGATGAGCAGAAGTCTAAGCGCTCAGTTGTCTTATGCCAATTCAATTCATGCCTCGTTTGCCGTGTTCGTGGGTAAAAATGAGATGAAAGAAGGGAAAGTAACATTGAGAAATCTCGACACAGGGGAGCAGGAGAAAATGGGCGTAGATGAATGCGTGGAAAGGGTAAAGGCGTGTTTTGAGGATGAATAGAAGAATAAGGTTCAAAGTCCACCTTTTTGGACATCTGTTAGACCAAAACACTCCACGCAATTTTGAAAAAAAAAATTGTAGCACATTCGTTAGAGACTTCTATAGACCTCTTTTCCCTTTTTTATTCTATTATTTAGTAAAGGGTGACTGTGAACTATTAAATTTATGATTATGCCATATCTTTGGTTAATTGTATCGCTTTTTTATCTGCATCATATTCAGCGTACCACGAGATGAGATTTAATCCAATGATACCAATTATGAACAAGATGAAGGTAATAATGTAATCGAACAAAACGAAAGAAAAAATAATCCAATAAGTACCAAGAAAAATAGGAACGATTGTAGTAGCATGTGCTTCTTCAATACATGACCTATTTCGTGAGCCAATACAACCATTTTCTCCTCTACTGTAAATTTTGAAATTAGCTCACCGCCAAAAGAAATTTTAAATTCAAACTTTTTAATTCCCGGAATTTCTCGTAAGGTCTGAACTAATTTTTCATCCTCATCATACTCTTCCAACTTCTGCGATTTAAACATAAAGGTTATAGCCCAAAAATAACTGAAATTGACAAAATTCCACCGAGAAAATTCGTAATGATTCATTCCATGAACGACACGGTCATTCCATACGATAATGCACAGCAGACCTATGCAAAGGCTGTCGAGCCAAAAGAACTGCATGCCGTTGAAACAGCCAGGCATGGATACTGCAATGAAATGGATGCTTTTATCAAAACGGAACTTAAAAAGATGCTTTGATAGCGGGTTAGAGGTTTAGAGGCTTAGTTTAATTGGAACAGATAATCTCATGCCGAACGAAGAAGTCAGGATTATGTCTAATAGTCTTCCATAACGACGAAGTCTTCAGGTTTAATGTAAGAGAATCCGTTTTCCAATGCAGCAACCCTATCGCTTGGCAGGTCAGCGACATAAATACAAAAGGCAGGTTTATAGGTTTCTCGGACTTTACTCAGATTCTCTGGCTTATGTGGATCCCCGCCAAGGTAAAAGTCCAGATTGTTAATATGCCGTTGAACTTTTTTGTAAGCACCAACAATGCCAACAATAAACCCTTTTTCCTTAAACCTTTTAACGGTTTCAATCTTTATTAGCCCTGGTGGATTCCCGCATTCTAATGTTCCATCAACATCAAAAGCAATAACTACATCTACATTCATCAAAAATTTATAGATAGCTAAGGTAAATAAAGATTAATAAGAGGTAAAAAGAACCCATGAATTCCACAGAGGATGTGAATGCGTTGGCGAATGAATTGGTAGAATTGATAAAGGTCAGCGTTAAGGAAAATATTGCTGACGCCGTTCTGTTGTCAGGCGGATTAGACTCTTCAGTAATTGCCTGTTTAGCAAGTAAATACTCCGAATCTAAACCCACTGCTATCGTAGTTGCATTGGAAGAGGGCACGGATATCCATTACTCAAGGTTAGTAGCTGAGACGTTTGGACTGGAACTCAAAGTAAAGATATTCGATATTGAAGCTGCGATAAAATCAATCCCCAGGGTGGTAAAGGCTCTTAATACTTATAATCCTATGCTAATCAGGTTTGGAGTAGCCATGTATGCTGCTCTGTCATACGCAAAGGAGCTGGATTTTTCTGCAGTTATGACCGGAGACGGCGGTGATGAACTCTTCTTTGGCTATCGCCACCTGTTCACACGTGAGCAAAAGGAAATTGAAAGGAGAATGGGTGATAAGATCAGAAGGATAAAAGAGAAAGAGCCACTTGTATCCGAAACATTGGGTAATCTCCTCGGGATAGATGTTAAACAGCCTTTTCTGGACGCGAGGATTATTGAATTTGCATCAAAAATACCTTTTGAGCTTAAGGTTCGTAAAACAAATGGCGAAGGCGAAGTAATAGGTAAGTGGATTCTCCGGAAAGCGTTTGAGAATCTTCTACCACCCGAAATTATCTGGAGAAGAAAGGATGAGACTGATATATCTCGTGGGACAGACAAATTATCACGGATTGTTTCTTCACGAATGTCGGATGATGAATTCGAACAAATATCAAAATCAAAAGAGGTAAGAATAACCAGTCGTGAGGAGGCTTATTATTATAAAATGATGCGATAAACTTAGGATCTTTGAAAATATGAACATCCGAAAATTTGCATACGCTCTATCCTTAGAGCTCATATCCCTTTCCTCTGGCTTCATCACAGCCTTTCAAAGGTGTTGGATTTTCACCAACTGGCTGATTAGGCTGCGAGGCACACACTGAAGAGCTTCGGGTTTTTTGGATAAAAAGTGGGGAATGTTAAACCGTTAAATCCAAGGTGATAGCATGGCTAAAAAGAGAACGTTAATGGTGGGTTTGTTTGGTGTTTCTATTCTTTTTTGTTGCGATTTTGAATTGTTGGACAGCCTCTTAATTTATAGAATACACGGTGGAAGTTATCCCCGCGAATGTGCGTCGATATATCTACTCGATCTGAACGTCGGGGCTTTCTTCAGGATCGCTTTCGGAAATCATTTCCATGATTTGAGTCGCCACAGGCGGACATCCCGCTACAAAAACACCCTGCTTTTTATGTTGTGCAGTGCAGTTACCGATGCAGAGCGTACCACATGGGGCAGACTGATGTCCCTTCCCGATTGCAATGGTGACATTCTCCTGTCCGAGGAATAAGTCGAACACCTGCTCCCTATGCCGTTTCAAGAACATCAAAACTGTGGACTGGCAGGCACTGCATGACTGTTCATCAAGAACGGTGATACCCGGGAACTGTATAGATAAGTTATCGGGGGGGGGGGCTCAAAAGGAGAAGAAAAATCGTGCCACATATCAGGATTCACCTGTATCCTCGAGATATCAATCACGCCGTATCCTCGTTCAGCGCCAATACGCAGGTGTGGCACCTCCTCTGCATTCAGCCCCATGAGCGAGCAGGCAACGGCATCCACTGCGAATGGATCGATCCCTGCCACAACCAGATCGAGTTTCTTAGCCTGCCCGGCGCTTGGCCCAGCCCTTCCATTCCCGTAGTGCCATCAATGATTGATAGATGAGGACGAAGAACTGAAGACATATCAGCAATGGCGATATTAAGAGTTTTGTCGTCCATATCCTCAATTTGAGGTAGCATGTGAAGATCAACCTTTGTGCGGCGCCACAGACATCCTTTCATATTTTTCACCGCCAGCGTGACAACTGTGTGCATGTGCGTTTTCATGACAGGGATTGAAACGACAACGTCGTACTCGACCACTTCAGGGCACACCTCAAGCGACTGTATTGCAACGCCGTCTTCGACAATCACATGAACGGGCTGCCGGGCGTCCATATCAATCAATGGACAGTTGCGCTCACGGGCCACTGACGCAATACCAGTTGCTTCGAATGTCTCCATTGTTTTGACTCCTGTTATTGGACTCTCGCCAACAGCGACACTTGCTTCTGCCTCGAGAAATACACATCAATTGTTGCAACCCCTTATCCAGTGGACAAAAAAGATTTCCGCTTTCCCTAAAATCCTAAATTCAAAACTAAGTCCTATACAGAGTCTTACAGGCTCGTATGGTCGTGTGGCAGTTTTGGTATTTGGATTTAGGATTTTGAAATTGTTTAGGGTTTAGAAATTACTATTTAGGATTTTCCACTATTTACTGAGCAAATACCTTCTTCACCAGCTCGTTTATGCTGTTCGCTACTGCACCCTTCGGGATTCTCGCTTCCCTTACAATATCCTCCATTCCCTTTGCCTTCTCCTCGCTTGTCGCACTTTTCTTCATCATCGCATCATACACCTTTTTTGTGTTGCCAGACAGTTCTTTCGCCATTTCTCTCACCTCATGAACTCAGTTCCTTATAGCATATTCTTATATTTAAATATTGCACTCTTCCTCCAGGAAAGCCAAAATTTCCGTCACTTCCGCGGTTGCAACGCACACCACCGTATCGGCTCCTGCGTAGTAGAGATAGAGCATATCGTCCAAAACAACAGCACCGCAGGTAAATACAACGTTGGGCACAGCTCCTTGTAGCTCATACCTCTCTTTAGGCTCAAGAAGAGGCGTTCTTCCCCTCATTAATACCTTCTCCGGGTCTTTACGGTCCATCAAAGCCACGCCAAGCCGATAGTGCACATGCTCATCCACTCCGTGATAGATTACGAGCCATCCCTCTTTGAGTTTTATAGGTGGTGCGCCGCCACCGACTTTAAGATATTCCCAGCCCTCTCTTGGGCTCATAACGATATTGCTATCTCGCCAATGAACAAGGTCAGCGGAGTATGCGACCCATATATGAGGAGGAAATCGATGGTACATCACCCACGTACCTCCTATCTTCTCGGGGAACAGACAGATGTGCTTGTTATCAACACCTGGAAATGGATACGTTCTCTTTCCCCAGTTCCACCGGTGAGCTAAGAAGTCATCCACCTTTATGGATGTCATTGCTATCTGGATACATCCCCACCCGGCTCTTGGAACATTTCCCACTGCCGTATAACTTAGATAAACTGTGTCCCCAACCCTTACCAATCTGGGGTCCTCGACCGTGCGCTCGAGATCATTCAACGGGTCAGGCATAAATATCGGTTCCTCTAACCGCTCATCTATCCGGAACCCATCCTCGGAAGACGCGTATCCAAACCTGGAAGTGCCTGTTTTCAATCCCTGCGTCCTGTACACGATGTGGAATTTTCCATCCTCGTACAGAACCGCCGAATTATGCACCATGTATGATTCCCATGCGTTCTCTCTCTTTGGCTTCAGTATCGGATTTCCCGCATATCTTTTTAACATTTTATTCCTCCCTCTTTTTTTTTGCACTCAAAAAAGCCCTAACATCTCTTCCTTATCCACGGTGGCTACGCAAACCACTTTATCCGCACCACCATAATATACATAATATCTATTCATCACCTCACATGCTCCGGAAGCAAATACAACACGCGGTATCTCTCCTCGTATCTCATAATACATCTCTGGTTCGAGGATCGGTTCAGGATACCGGTATAATAATTTTGAAGGGTCATTCAGGCTGAACATCGCCGCCCCCAATCTATACACTCCACCCTCATCAACTCCATGATATATCAGCAACCACCCCTTCTCCGTCTTTAGTGGCGGAGCACCCGCACCTATCTTCTTCCCCTCCCATCCTCCAACCGGTGCCATAATCTCTCGCAGCCCATGCCATTCAATTAGGTTATCCGAATAAGCAATCCAGATACCCATGAGCTCTCCAAGCATCGGTCTATGAAGAAGCACATATTTGCCATCAACCTTCTCAGGGAAGAGGACCGCATCTTTATTATTTGTCTCCTCCCACTCTATTTCATATCTTTCCCATTGTATGAAATTAGTTGTGGAGCCTAAGCCAATCCGTACTCCCCTCTCAGAATAAGCAGTGTAGGTCATAAAAAATACGCCTTCAAGCTTTACCACCCTTGGGTCTTCACACCCCCGTGGTTCCTGGATCAGTTTCGGGACGATAACCGGCTTGTCAAAGCGAAAGAAGTTAAAGCCGTCTATACTTACCGCATACCCAATTCGTGAAATGCCGTCCACCCCCATAGCCCTGTAAAGGAGGTGAAATAGCCCATGATCATAAATCACCGCGGGATTAAAAACATTCTTTGATTCCCATTCGTTCTCAGGTTTGGGCTTCAATATCGGGTTGCCTTCGTAACGCCTCAGTTTCATTCAATTACAACCCCCTCGCCTTCAGTATCTCGGTAAAAACGTCTATGTATATGCCGGCTATTTTCTCCGCAGACCTCATACGCGTGTACACCTCTTCCGCTTCTATAACTCTCTTTGCTATCCCCTCACCTTCACAAAAGTCAATCAATTTCCGGCACAGGTCCTCCGTATCACTATAATATATCACTTCATCCTTCAATGGCTGGAAGTACTCGGATTGCTGTGGAATACAGATCGGACAACCGGCACCCATCGCCTGGAAGATTACAGAGGAGAGGAGCCGGTGATACGTGTTCTGGTATTTATGGAAGATGACCGCATCCGAAGCAAATAAGTACTCGTCAAACCGCTCATCAGATAGCGCACCCTCTTCACGAACAATCATCCAGGGCGGTGCCAACTCCTTCTCAAGCATCTCAAAGCCTGGCGAGACAACAAATAACAAGACCGATTTATACTTCAGCCCTTCACACAGGTATCTGAGATAAGGCAGATATCCCCTCTGGCAGAAGGTGAAGATTATTTTCTTATCCAGAGGCAATCCTAACTTTTTTCTGCTCTCAATCTTGTCACCGCGTCTTACCGGGAAACAGGGAAAAGGAATGTATTTTGCGTCCGGATAAACATCCTTCAGGAACTCTTGTCGTTCATCGAAATAAATCACTTTATCCCAGAGAAACTGATAAAACCACGTTTCCTCCGGTAACTTATCTTCGTGAACGACATGAACAGGAAAAGCTCGCTCTTTTATCATGGGAAATATCCTGGCGAGATGCTCTACGGGAAGCGTCCGTAAGTCCTCAACCACAAAGATATCAAACTCTGTCGTGAGAATGGGTCTCGGGTCCAGGAAGTTTTTCCCGAAGCATCGTATCACGTGACGCTCATCTTTACCGGTAAATTTGTCTTCTCCGGACTCCTCCCGGAGAAAACTGAATACGGTTACTTTATGCCCCAACTCCAGCCATGCATTCACCAGCGCTTTTGCATGTACCGCAGCACCTGTTTCGTCATTCCATGCGCTCATCACCGCAATCTTCATTTGCACATCACCTATTTAATTAATATTGAATTAAAAAGCGCTATATACTGTTTACCTGTTGCTTGAGCTGAATTCCTCTTTACATATTCTTCTGCCGCATTCATCGTGATTTTGTATTCTTCCGACTCGTCAAAGATTGCACACAACTTCTTCTTCAATTCCTCCTCGCTGGAATACTTCATCACCTCCTTGTCGAGATATTCCACATAGTTTGAATCCCGGGCAGCGATGGGGCAGCCAGAGCCAAGACACTGAAGAACCGTGCTTGAAACTACAACATTTGAAGCGGATTTCTTGTTGAATACAAGAGCATCTGAGGCATGCAGATAGTCGTACAGTCTTTTTATGTCCGGAGCTTCTTCTCTCAGTTCAATCTCCATAATTCCCTGCTTTTGTAGTTTTCTGAACTCCTGAATCCCCGTTTTATCTTTGGTCGTTACCAGAAGAAGAATCGGATAGTCTTTCGTGAGTTCGGCTACGGAAGGGACAACTTCGATAGTACTGTTCGCCGCTGGTCCAAAGCCAAATACGATCTTCTTATCCTGGGGCAACCCCAATTTCTTCCTCGCTTCTACCTTATTCCCTTTTGCCGTAGGATAGCAGGGATAAGGTATAATATGAATTTTATCCGGGTCATACGCATTCACGAGGAAGTTTTTGTAACGTTCATCGAAACATATGACTGCATCCCAGTCGAACTGATAGAAAGCAGGGTCTTCCGCGAGTTTTCCATCGTGAATTACATTCACTGTCTTCGCCTTCTTCTTTATTCGGTGGAAAATCTTGCCAAGGAGGTCCTTTGGGAGCATCCCTAAATCTTGAACGACGAATATATCATAATCCGTAGTTAAAAATGGCACTGGATTGAGCTTATCAGGTGTATAACCCGATACGGTAAAACACCTTATGACATACTCCTCGTCTACACCGATAATTTGCGTCCCGTGAAAGGCATAGTCGTAAAAGGTGAATACCGTTAGGTCGTGACCCTCCTCTACCCATGCCCTACCTATCAGCTCTGCAAGGAAAGAAGCCCCGGAATCCGTGTTCCACCCACCCATCATTCCTATTTTCATCTTTTTCCATCCCCCTCCAGCGCCAGCATCTCAAACAATTGAATGAACTCTTGGGCTATCTTTTCCGCGGAATTCCGCTTCACATACTCGCTGGCAGCTCTTAAAACCGATTTACACTCTTCTCTATCCTCAAAGACATCCATAAACTTCACCTCTATATCTCCATATTTCAGAAGTTCTTTATCAAACCCCGCAACAAAATTCGAGTAATGAGCCAGAATTGGGCGCCCCGCACCCATACATGTATGCACGGTGGATGAAAGCACAGCATCTTGAGATGAGTCAGTATGGTAGATGAGACAATCACTTGCATGGAGGTATGTATAAAGTTCTTCTATGGGCAAGACTTCTTTTCTAAGCTCAATGAAATTATACCTCCATTTTAACGCTTCAAATAGGTCGAACCAATCGTCAATGCTGGTTAAAACGAGAAGAATGAGTGGGTATTTTCTGTTTACCCGCTCTATACTCGGTAGAAGGCTGAAGTATTTATGTGCAGAGATACCATAGATAAGAACTATCTTTTTATCTTCCGGTAGCCCAAGCCTTCGTCTCGCCTCGGCTTTGTCCCCGTGACGAATTGGATGACAGGGATAAGGAATGATGTGAATTTTCTCAGCAGGAAATACATCCACTAAAAAACTTTTCCAGCGCTCATCGAAGCATACGATAGCATCCCAATCGAATTTTGCAAAGTACGGGTCACGGGAAACGCTGCCCTGGTGTGCTATAAGAACCGTTTTTGCCCTCTCTCTTATCCCGTGGAATATATTAAAGAGTTCCTTCATGGGCATTTTGGGGATGTTGTGGTGGACAAAGACCTCGTAATCTGCTTCTATGAACGGTTCTGGGTCAAAATAGTATTTGGAATAGTTTCTTATAACGTATGGCGCGTCCTTTTCCCTCGTCTTAACTTCTTCCATTGGTGCAAAGACCGTGAGCTTGTGTCCTTTCTCTATCCAGCTTCTTCCAACCAACTCAGCATGTACCGCGACACCGCAAGGGACGTTCCATGTAGACATCATGCCTATCTTCATCTTTAAATATTATTATATCCCTCTATTTAAAAATTCTTTATAGGGTAGCAATCAATATAAACAAAGGTGTTGGGGAAAAAAAATGCTTATCGAGATGCCAAGGCGTACGGAAATATTCGGGTCGGTAAAAATTCACGAGCTGCAGCGTGTCTTAAAAATAGATTCCGGGGGCTTTGAAAATCCACGGGCAAAAGACATCCCTTTTGAAGAGATCAAAAATGTTTTACGGCATTTTGCCATCATCATACCCGTGAAGAATGAAAAAATACATCTACTGGACGGCGTTTTAAGAGCTATTCCCTTTGACTGCTCAATTATTGTGGTGTCAAATAGCGGGAGGGAAACACCCGATACATACAAAATGGAACAGGATGTGGTAAAAAACCTCCACGATCTGACACAGCAAGAGATGTTCATCATACACCAAAAAGATCCCGAACTGGGCTTTGCTTTTTACGATGCAGGATATGAAGACCATCTTCTTGATAAGGATGGATTGGTCAGGGATGGTAAGTCGGAGGGTATGATTATCGGCATGCTGCTTGCGAAATCGCTTGGAAAAGATTTCATCGGTTTTGCCGATGCCGACAACTATATTCCCGGTTCTGTACGTGAATATGTAATAGATTATGCGGCTGGATTCTGCATGTCTGAGTCGCCATACAGCATGGTGAGGCTAAACTGGAGATATAAGCCAAAAGTGGTGGAAGATAAACTTTATTTCAAAAAATGGGGCAGGGTAAGCGAGACCACAAATAAATATCTCAATCTCTTAATCTCAACACACACAGGATTTGAAACCAGAGTGGTGGTAACAGGAAATGCAGGCGAGCATGCGTTGACGACAAAGCTCGCAGACTTATTGAGCTACTCGACCGGCTACTCGATCGAACCCTATCACTTCGTTTATTTGTTTGATAGGTTTGGGATGGGAGCCGAAACTATTACAAATACGGATGCAGATGCTGCAAATGCCGGAATTGAAATCTTTCAAATTGAAACGTTAAACCCACACATACACGAAGAAAAAGGAGAGGAGCATGTTAATAACATGTTGCTTGGCTCACTCCAAACGGTTTACCACAGTAAGCTCTGCAATGATTATGTAAAGTCAAAAGTTCTTGAGGAGTTGGGAGATATTCTGGAGTGGGGAAAGCCAAAGGAGAACATCATAATGCCCTCTATTAGAAAAATAGATATACATAATTTTGTGAAAATGCTTGAAAGCAATGCAGATACATTTGCACGATTTGAACGGGGGGCTATCGAAAGTGAAGGAGAAAAGACGGAGCATTTGAAAGGATAATGAATGTTTTATTATAACCATTAATTGAAAGAGATTAGGGAGTGAAAGATGACGAACGAGAAAGTGGAAGAAAGAGATACGATTTATCTTGTGCCGCACATGCATTATGATGCCATATGGGCGTTTACGAAGGAGGATTATTTTCACATCAATATGATGTTTATTCTAAATTACAACACCACGCGAATTCTTTGATATTCAGGGAAGTATTCGGCGGTCTTTCCAAATTCCTGTACGAACAGGATGTGGATAAAACAGGGGCTTTCTGATTACGAGAATTGGTTGTTGTGCTGTGAGCGATGGGGGACCATAGCCTTTCTCCTCACTGGCTATCATCCATCTGATGAGTTGCGTGACGATTGCCGGAAAATTTTATACATCGCATTTCATGATGTGATTCCGGGAACAGGGATGGATGAGGGTTACGAGGAGGTGAGGCACTACCTGGACGCTTTCAGGAAGACGCCTACGCTCGGCCCGCGCATATACGCTATGATAGTAGAGGAGGAATCTGAGAGAGGTGGGGTTGAGGGAGATGTCATTGTATTCAACTCGCGGTTGAGTTTCAGATAAATGTAGGACACTCGAACATACCATATTGTTATTAATTAT
>JAGXOS010000030.1 GCA_023659775.1 Methanomicrobia archaeon LH_S14
GTGCTCTCTGCATTAGCTTTTCCATCACCTCTACTTCTTTGTCCATAAAATACGGGGCTTCCCTACCTAAAAGCGAAAAGATTGCCATCCTTTGAAATGCTGAGTGAAACATTTTCTCCCGCACCTAAGGACAAAACTCTATCCTTATACGGGATTTTTATAGCAGTTGGCACAAAACCCCTGGATTTCCTCAAGAA
Source organism: Methanomicrobia archaeon LH_S14 (assembly GCA_023659775.1). Taxonomy (GTDB): domain Archaea; phylum Halobacteriota; class Syntropharchaeia; order Alkanophagales; family Methanospirareceae; genus JAGXOS01. The sequence continues at coordinate 198 of JAGXOS010000030.1, forward strand.
AAAATTTTTACCCTCGCAACAGCGAACCACAGAGTCATCAATCCTGTTCACTATTTCTCTGTTATGTAAGAGGAGATACTCAGCTTTGAGCTCGAAAGCATCCTCATTACGAATGACCATCGGCTCTCCTGAAACATTTGCAGAGGTCATTATAATCCCATCTGGGTTCAGATAATGGAACAGAACATAATGAAAGCCTGAATATGGCAAATACATGCCAGCATTTCCTAATCCCGGCGAAATATCCTCTAAAACATCCGAAGAAGCGTTCTTATCCAAAAGCACAATAGGTCTTTGTGCGGCTATCATCAACTTTTCTTCCTCTTCTTCTAAACTTGCATATTTTTCTATCGCGTTCAAATCGCGGAACATCACCGCGAAGGGTTTTGCTGGTCTTTTATACAGCTCCCTCAGCCTATTTGCCTGCTCAAATTTGCATATAATGTGCATTCCTCCCCAACTCTTTGCTATTCCTATCGCTCCTTCGTCAATTAGCTTTGCAAAAGTCGCTATCGGATTTTTCTTATCCTCCAAGACCACTGTCTCCTTATCTTTTCCATAAAGCGTGTATTTCGGACCGCACCTTGGACAAGAAATCGTTTGTGCATGAAATCTTCTGTCCATTGGATTTGTATATTCAGCGAGGCAATCCTCGCACATCTCAAAATCTCGCATTGATGTATTAACTCGATCGTAAGGAACATTTTCAATTACTGAGAACCGAGCACCGCAGGAGGTGCAATTAATAAAGGGATATAAATACCTGTGATTATTCTCGTCATATAATTCTCTCACGCATTCATCACATATCGCAGTATCCACGGGGGTAACAGAAGTCTTTTCACCCTCTGAGCTATTTATTATTTCGAAACCCTCATGCCCCTTAATGGTCTCGTCTTTTACCTCTATTTCATCAATCGATGCAAATGGAGGCAATTCTTTCATTAAAGAGTTCAAGAACTCCTCTACATTATCATTTTCTTTGATGCCTATTTCTACGTTTGTGCCTTTGTTGAGCACATAGCCCCTTATTCCAAGCGATTTTGCTACTCCGTACACCGTAGGGCGGAAACCAATACCTTGCACCGTTCCTCTGATAAATAGTTTCATTTCTAATCCTATTGCTGAAGATAAAATATCCACCAATACTTGTATAATGAGGAAAATAAAATAAATAAAACAAAAATAAGTATTAATGACACTCGAACGTTACGCCCGGTTCAAGGAATATTTACATTCCGAAGAAGGTTTTGGCATAGACAGGGAAGTGCAGAGATGTATTTCAGCTTGTCCCGCAGGCTGTGACGTTCAAGGATACATCAAATTGATTGAGGAAGGCAGATGTGAGGAAGCATACTCACTAATAAAAGAGAAAATACCGTTTCCTGCTTCTATTGGACGAATCTGCCACCATCCCTGCGAGGATAATTGTAAGCGGGGATTTTTTGACGAGCCTATTGCTATCGCCACCTTAAAACGATTCGTTGGCGATTGTGCATCAGAAAAAGAAAAGGGAAGAGAAAAGGATGCTCTAAAGAAGCGTGAAGCGAAAGCTAAAAAAGTTGCAATTATTGGTGCGGGTCCTGCGGGACTAACAGCGGCGTATAGGTTGGCGAGAAAAGGATATGCGGTGAAGGTATTTGATAAATTGCCGGTAGAAGGAGGAATGCTTTTCGTTGGTATTCCGCCGTATAGACTGCCAAAAGAAGTTTTAAAAAGAGAAATTGACGCTGTTAAGGGAACGGGAATAGAGATTGAGACCGGAGTTGAAATAGATAAGAATAAATTTGAGAAGCTTCGCAAAGAGTACGATGCTGTTTTTATTGCTATTGGTGCGCACGTGAGCAGGAAACTTGGAATAGAGGGTAGGGATTGGGATGGTGTTATTTATGGTGTTGATTTCCTTCGTGATTTTAACCTTGGGAACAATCATGAGAAAGTAGCAGGAAAGAAAGTAGCAGTCTTAGGCGGTGGAAATGTGGCGATAGACGTTGCGAGATGTGCGATTCGACTGGGCTCTGACGTTACCATCGTTTATAGAAGGTCAAGAGAAGAGATGCCTGCGAGGGAGGAAGAAATAAAAGAGGCAGAGGAAGAAGGAGTGAAATTTATGTTCTTAGTTAATCCAACGCGGATTTTGGGTTCAAGCAAAGTAGAGAAAATGGAGCTTATCCAGATGGAGTTAGGACCACCGGATGAATCAGGGAGGAGGCGTCCGGTTCCTGTTGAAGGTTCAGAGTTCTTGATAGACGTGGACACGGTGATACCTGCGATAGGCCAGGCATCGGATTTGAGATTTCTTGGGGGCAGTGGAGTTGAAACAATAAGAGAATTAACAATTAAAGCAGATGAGTTCGGTATTACCACAGAGGAAGGGATATTTGCGGGTGGCGATTGTGTTCGTGGCGCTGCATTTGCGGTTGATGCCATTGCAGATGGTAACGAAGCTGCGGAATCCATTGATAGGTTCTTAAGGGGTGCGGACTTTAAAAAAGGTAGAACTTCGCTAAAAATTCCGGCAAAGTTGCCTGAAGAGGCAGAATACATAAAGGAAGAGTTAGAGGATGAGGAAGCTCGAGGGATAATAAGCAAGAAAAGAAGAATAGAACCCGCAAGAATTGGAATGGAAGAGAGGATAAAGAGTTTCGAGGAGATAAACATCGGGTTTTCAGAAGGCGCTGCGGTTGACGAAACGGAAAGATGTTTCAAGTGCAGAAGCTGTCTTTTGACGTTTCCGAGTATGACAGTGACAGTAGAGACCGAAGAAGAACGTGAGGAAATTTTGATAGATGCAGGTGATTTTATAGACAAGTTAACTTACGTTACGGGCGTGAATAAATGTGCGGAATGTGGGATGTGCACCGCTTCATGTCCTGTAACGGCAATAGACCCGGGCTTCTCACCAAGACGTCTTTCAGGCAAAGCATTGATGGAAGACGCAGAGAAATTAGCGTTAAGTGAGGAAATCTGGTCGTGCACGACGTGTGGTATATGCAATGCGATTTGTCCTTATGGAGTAGATTTCCTGCGTTTTATTCAAGGTGTGAGAAGCTTGGCGCTAAGTAAAAACCTCGTGCCGCACTTTTTTGCAGAAGGGCTATTAGCTACTGAGGAAATAGGTGCTGCCCATGACAACAATAGGCTGAGGTGGCTCGAAGGAGAAGTAGGCAAGGAAGAACTGAAAGTTTCGGATAAGGGCGAGGTTTACTATTTCTCGGGTTGTCTCTCTTATCTCGACAGCGTGTATAGCGACAGGGAGAATTTGAGACTGCTTGAAATAGCAAGGAGTGCGGTGAAAATACTCAATTCCATTGGGATTGTGCCAGCGGTGAGCAAAGAGGAGAAATGCTGTGGTCATGATTTACTCTGGACGGGAGATGAGAAGAAATTCAAAGCGTTGATGAAGGCGAATATAGAGGTAATAAGAGAAAGTGGAGCGAAAATGGCTGTTTTTACATGCGCCGAATGCCTCAGAACTTTTGATATAGACTACCGGCGATTTTCGGGTGATTTAGGATTTGAAGTCATGCATATCTCTGAATTCTTAAGAGATAAAGAATTGAAGTTTGTTAACGGGAGGGAGGAAATTATTACCTATCACGACCCGTGCAGATTAAGGCATCTTGGAGTGTATGAAGAGCCAAGAGAGGTTTTAAAGAGGATTCCAGGCGTAAAAATAAAGGAGATGGCGCATAATAAGGACCGAGCGACATGCTGTGGTGTAAGCGCTCTGTTAACATGTGGTCCGGTAGCGAGAGAGATGCAAATTGAAAGGTTAACCGAGGCTGAACAGACAGGTGCATCTAAACTGGTTGTGGCGTGTCCAAAATGCTGGATACATCTTGACTGCGCTTCTGCTTCAAATCCCAAACTTGGAATGGATAAAGACAAAGACAAAATACAAATAGAGGATTTGACGATGACGGTTGCTTCCCGGTTGGATTAGAAATAAACTTTAAGTTGCCTTTACAATCATCGTCAGATTCAAGTCCTTTTCTACTATTTTCTCATAGTTCCCTTTTATATGCGGCTTTATTTTCTCCATATCCCATATCCCCGATATTATCTCCCCTACTAACTCGCCATCGTCAAATACTCTCACCACTTCATCATTGTCTGATACCACTACTGCCACAGCGTCTGTTTCTTTAGAGATGGATGCGCCTGCCATGTGCCTGCTGCCAAAACCCATTGGGAGGTCTATATTCCGGGAACTTGCTTCAATATGTCTCGCTGCTGAAAGGACGTACCCATCACCACTAACGACAAAAGCGCCGTCCAGCTTCGCCAGCTCTTTTATCGTCCCCTGTATATCCGCACCCCTTATGTCCTTTACCTCCTTCGGATAAGGAGCAATTGGGTCTAAAATTAAAGGCTTTGATTTCTTTAACACTTTTTCTTCGTCCCCTACCACAAACAGCGTGCCTCTCCCCGTCCTGTTTATACTTTGCCTTGCTATCCCCACCGCTATCTCTATCACCGTCTCTAACACATCAGGATTACATTTTCTCTCCACTCTACTACAAATTCTCTCCGCCATTTCTATTTCTACTCCACCAATAATTATTACTCTCCCTAACTTTATAAAGCTAAAGGGAAAATGGGGAATACGAGAAAAAAAAAGACATATTCACCTTCGCACATAACCGGCTTCTTTGAGATCCGCGATAATAAAAATCCTTTGTATAAAGGCTCGGTAGGAGGGGGCATTGTATTAGAAGCGGGTTGTGTGACTGAGGTTTGTCTCACTAACAATCCTCCCGTAAAGGCGAGGATAAAGATAGAAATAAACGGCGTGGAAGAGGAGGCAAATACCACCAAATACGTTGTCGAGAATTTAGCAGGAAAGTATGAGCACGAGGTCAATGTCAGAGTATCAACGGACTTTGATGTGCCGGTGGGCGTGGGGCTTGGTGCAAGTGGTGCTGGTGCACTTAGCACTGCTCTCGCCTTAAACGAACTTTTATCGCTTGATATGACGCTAAACGAGGTAGCGCAAATCGCTCATCTCGCAGAAGTGGAAAACAGTACTGGTTTAGGCGATGTAATTGCTGAGACATACGGTGGTGTAGTAATAAGAAAGAAGCCTGGTCCTCCTGGAATAGGCATGATTGATAAGATACCGCATAGAAAAGAGAAAATAAGCTACGTCGTGTTTGGAAAGAAATCCACAAAGGCTGTTTTGTTGGATGATTCTATGAAGAGAGGGATAAACGAAGCTGGTAGGGAAGCGATGAAAGAACTGATAAGGAAGCCGAATTTAGATAATTTCATGCTCGCATCAAGGAATTTTTCGTTACACAGCGAAGTAATAAGTGATAAATGCAGAGATGCAATAGAAGCAGTAGATGCAGAAGGGAAAGTTGCGAGCGTAGCGATGTTAGGGGATACGGTTTTTGTTATTGGCGAGAGTGAAGCATTGAGAGAGTTTGGAGAAGTAAAAGAAAGTAGAATATCGGATGTGGGTGCAAGGTAAATGCTCAAAATCTTGTAGATTTCGAGCAATTAAATGCAAAAACTTTTTCAATTAAGATTTACAAATCAAGAGCAGGGGTAATTCATAATTGTCCAGTCGTAATTCGTAATTTCCAAAACCTAATAAAAAGAGCCCCGGGAGGGATTTGAACCCTCGACCTGCTGATTACAAATCAGCCGCTCATCCAGGCTAAGCTACCGAGGCTATTGTTTCTATTAGTTTATTTTCTATGTTTATCTTTTTATGTAAGATGCAAGTAATAATGCTATGGGTAAGATTAAAAATAAGGGTACAGGTAAAAAAATACGCCATTTTGCCTATATACAAATCAACTGGAATAGCATTGGAGGATTCTATTATATACCTTTGGAAGCACAGAAAAGACTTTTTGATAGTGTAGGCAGAGAAGGATATATCAAACTTCCAAAACCAGGAACAAATCCAAGAGGTGTGGAGATAACTAAGGAAGCATTGTCAAGTTTAGCTGAAGACGAGATGTCTGAAGTTATTGAAATATTCTGGAAAAAGGATGAAGGCTAATCGAAGTAAAAGAGGAACTCAAACAAGCTCATTTGGTTCTCCCGGTAGAATAAATCACGATTCTTCCGCATTTTATGCGAGCAAATTATATGCAGGGTTACCACTGGAGCAGAAAGTCAAATATGCAGAAAATCATATCCCTCCGCAGTTCATAGATAAGATTTTTTGTAAGTCTTCTGAAAATATGGAGGAGCTACCTGATAATAGTATTCATCTAATGGTGACTTCACCGCCCTATAATGTGGGGAAAGAATATGATGTGGATTTTACACTTAAAGAATACTTAGAATTCTTAGCGAGAGTATGGAAAGAAGTTCATAGAGTGCTTATTCCAGGGGGAAGGGCATGCATTAATATAGCAAATTTAGGAAGGAAACCTTATATCCCTCTCCATGCTTTTATCGTGAAAGACATGCTTGATTTGGGATTTCTGATGAGAGGCGAGATTATATGGAATAAAGCTTCAAGTGCAAGCTCCTCAACTGCATGGGGAAGCTGGCTTTCTGCTGCTAATCCGACTTTGAGAGATATTCATGAATATATTTTAGTTTTTTCTAAGAGCACATTTAGCAGAAAAAATAACAGTAAAAGAAAAAACACTATTTCTAAAGAAGAATTTCTTGATTTTACTAACAGTGTTTGGACGTTTTCAGCAGAATCCGCTCGTAAAGTGGGACATCCAGCACCTTTCCCTGTGGAGTTACCTTATAGATTGATTCAACTTTATACTTTTGAAGGGGAGGTTGTTTTAGACCCATTTATTGGAAGCGGACAGGCTGCGATTGCAGCAATAAAAACGAAACGACATTATGCGGGGTATGACGTAGATGAAGATTATGTAAAATTGGCAGAAAGACGAATTAGTAAATTTATAATGGAATTTAAATCACCAAAATTATTTGAGTTCAATAGAGAGGTTAATAAGTAATGGCGTTTTGCAACATCAGGAAAGTCCCAGGGTTCACCTATCTTTTTGCATTGAGCTAAAACATCCCTATTATCCCGGTTCCAATAAACTGTATCGCAATTGCCGCAACTATTATCCCCATTACGCGGCTTAACACTTCCGACCCCGCCTTTCCCATTATACTGTATATCCTTTCAGATTGCCCTAATACGAGTTTTGTTGCGATAATAGCGGAGAAAATAGCAAAAAGGACAATTCCAATACCAAAAGGTTGTTGTATTATTACCATGACGGTTGTTATCGCACCAGGACCGGCGAGCAAAGGAATTCCTAACGGAACTGCCCCAACTCCCGCTACTGATTTTCCACTTACACTGTATTTGTGCTCGCCTCTTAAAAGGTCAAAGGAGATAAGTAAAAGGAGGATACCACCTGCTATCATAAAACTATCGGTAGTTATGCCCAACACATATAGAATAATCTTTCCAAGAAAGGCAAACAGGAGAAGTAGAATTGTAGCTACCACAACAGCGTGATTAAGCTCTCTTTTCCTTTCTTCCTTCCTCATATCCTTCGTTAACGCTATAAATACCGGTATACTGCCTGGGGGGTCCATTACCACAAATAGCATGATAAATGCCTTTACTAACATCCCAAAACCCAGATTTATATCCATAATATCTTTATGATACATGAAGACGTAAAAAAGTTATGTGAACATTGATGCAGAGAGAAGAGATATGGACTGAGAAATACAGACCAAGGAAGCTGGAAGAGGTGGCGGGACAAAATGCCATAATAAATAATCTTCAGTCTTATGTCAGGAAAAGAAACCTACCGCATCTTATCTTTTCCGGACCCGCGGGAGTAGGTAAAACGGCAGCCGCTATTGCTATGGCAAGAGAATTCTATGGTGATACATGGGCAGAGAATTTTACTGAGTTGAATGCAAGTGACGAAAGAGGCATAGAAGTGGTCCGCAACAAGATAAAGAACTTCGCAAGAACCATGCCCATTGGCAATGCCGCCTTCAAAATTATTTTCCTTGACGAGGCAGATGCTTTGACCGATGCAGCGCAGTCCGCGCTGAGAAGAACGATGGAGCGATATTCAGGCACTTGCAGATTCATTCTCAGTTGTAATTATTCCTCTAAGATAATAGAACCCATACAATCCAGATGCTCCGTGTACAGATTCAAATCGCTTTCTTACGATGCTATCGCCTCTCGTATAAAATATATAGCGGATAAAGAGGGCTTGAAGCTGTCGGAAGATGCTGTCAGAGCGGTAAACTATGTTTCGATGGGCGATATGCGAAGAGCAGTAAACGCATTACAAAGTGCTGCGGTGCTGAGCAGTGAAATAAAACCAGAGATGATATACGAGATAACAGCAACTGCAAGACCTGAGGAGATAAAAGAGTTGATAAAAAAGGCATTGGGTGGTAATTTTTTTGAAGCGCTGGATAAATTGGGGGTGTTGATGGAAAAAGGTATATCCGGCGACGAAATATTAGCGCAGATGCACCGGCTCGTGATAAACATGGATATCCCGGCGAAAAAGAAAGTGGAATTAATGGACAGGATAGGGGAAGCGGATTACAGGATTACAGAGGGTGCGAATGAACGGATTCAATTGGATGCGCTGATTGCTTCTTTTTGCCTTTCTTCGGGTGAATACTAATCACGAATCAGAGCATCCCTAACCACCTTTTCCATCACCTCTACCGGCGGCTCTTCTTTTGTCCATATTCTGAACGATGCGGCACCCTGGTATACCAGCATCTTCACACCATCTACTATCTTTTTTACACCCGCACGCTTCGCTTCTCGCAGCAACTTCGTCTCCATCGGGTTATACACAATGTCGAATACAACGAGGTCAGGGTGCATCATATCAGCATTTACTAACGTAGCATCTTCGTCTGGATGCATACCCACGGAAGTTGCATTTATCAAAATATCCGAATCTTTAATGTGCTTTTTAAACTCGGCGCTTAAGCCAATAGATTTCGCATTATGGAGATTAGAAGCCAACTGAGCGGCTCTTTCTTTCGTTCGATTTGCTATTGTCACCCTTGCACCTTCAGCATCGAGATAAAAGGAAATAGCCCTTGCAGCACCGCCAGCACCGAGAATTAACACTCTCTTCCTTTTTATTTCGCCCACGGTCTCTTCTAACACTTTCTTTGCTCCTATTCCATCGGTGTTATAGCCAATGGGCGTGCCACTGCTGAAGTCAATGGTATTTATGGCACCTATTTTCTTCGCCACTTCTTCCGCATCTACGAAAAATAGCGCCTTTTCCTTCAACGGGATGGTAACGTTAAGACCTGAGATGCCAAGGCTTTTTGCTCCTCTTACCGCGTCTTCAAGTTCATCTTTTGAAACTCTAAACGCAAGGTAAACGGCATCCATTCCGAGTTTCTCAAAAGCAGCGTTATGCATAACTGGAGAAAGGCTATGTGCTACCGGGTCGCCGATAATACCGTATATTTTTTTCATTACTCGTGGTTTTTCCTTCCAAAATATAAGAATTGCACAGCTTTAAATAAAGAATGCACGTGAATTTGGTGAATTTGGTGTAACGTGAAAAAAATACCGAAAGATTTAAATGTTTGTTTGTATGAAGTAAAAGCAGATAAAAATGGGGACAAAAGTAAACTTGATAAGTGGGAGAACAATCGTGCAGGGTCAAAATTTAGACAATAAGCTCTCGGAGGAATACTTCAATGAAGTGGCAACCTGTGAGTTAAACAAAGCGGATATGGAAAGACTGGGTGTGGCAGCAGATGGGCATGTGAAGGTAAAAACGAGTTTTGGGGAAGTGGTAGTGAAAGCAAAGGAAAAAGGGGGAACTCCAGAAGGGATTATTTTTATCCCCATGGGTCCCTGGGCAAATGCATTAGTTAGCGGAAACACACACGGTGCCGGTATGCCCCAGTATAAGGGTATAGATGCGGAGATAGAGAAGACCGAGGAGGAAATGTTGCACGTAAAAGATTTGATGAAGACGTATATGAAATAGGAGGTAAAAAAGGAGAAATGGTAGAAATTACGGATGTTGTATGCTCCTTGTGCGGGTGTGTATGCGACGATATAGTGGTAGAAGTCGAGGATAACAAAGTGACAAAGGTGAAAAAGGGAGCATGTTCGGTGGGAAAGAGCAAGTTAATGGGACATGGAAGGATAGAAAGCCCCGCAATAAGAGATAACGGCACCCTGAAGAACTGTTCTTACGATGATGCGATAAAGAAGGCTGCGGAGATACTGGCGGCTGCGAGACGACCGCTTTTGTACGGGTGGAGTTCTACGGTTTGTGAGGCTGATAAAGTGGGAGTAGAGCTTGCAGAGGAGATAGGCGCGGTTATAGATAATACCGCTTCGGTCTGTCACGGACCTTCAGTGCTGGCGATTCAGGATGTTGGTCTGCCTTCTTGCACGCTGGGACAGGTAAAAAACCGTGCAGACCTCGTTATATACTGGGGTGCAAATCCTGCTGCTGCGCATGCTAACCACATGAAGCGCTACTCTTATATCTCAAAGGGGTATTGGACGGAAGAGGGTAAAAAGAACAAGAAACTTGTTGTAGTGGATGTGAGGAGGACAGCGACGGCGAAGATGGCGGACGTGTTCTTGCAAATAGAGCAAGGGAAAGATTATCTGGTGTTCTCTGCATTACGGGCTATGCTGTTGGGCTATGAAGATGTAGTGCCAGAGGAAGTGGGTGGCATTTCAAAGAAGGACCTGTTAGAGACCGTGAGGATGATGAAAGAAGCGAAATTTGGAATGATATTCTTTGGTATGGGTGCGACGCACACCAGGGGAAGGCACAACAACGTCGTAAATGCTATACAGACGACGAGAGCAGCACATACACACACAAAGTTCAGCATAATGCCAATGAGAGGGCATTACAACGTGGCGGGAATCAATCAGGTATGCACGTGGGAGACGGGTTTTCCATTTGCTGTTGACTTATCCCGCGGTTATGCGTGGTATAACCCGGGAGAGACGTCGTCTACGGACCTTTTAGTGAGGAGGGAGTGTGATGCCGCGCTATTTATTGCTACTGACCCAGGAGCGCATTTCCCGGGTGAGTCAATAAGACACTTATCTAAGATTCCGGTTATTCAGATAGACCCATTTCCTAATCCGACGACTGAATTTGCAGACGTCGTTATTCCGTGTGCGATAAGTGGCGTGGAAGCAGAGGGGAACGTTTATCGGATGGACAATATTCCTATAAGACTGCGGAAGTTGGTAGATACGGAATACATGGCGGATGAGGAGATAATGAAGGGGATACTGGAAGAAGTGAGAGCGATAAAGGAAAAGGAGGGCGAGTAAGATGGTTGAAGGTGAATTATTAATACGGAACGGAGTGGTTTACGACCCTATAAATGGAGTAAACGGGGAGAAGAAGGATATTTCCATTCGGGACGGAAAAGTAGTGGAAGAGGTAACGAATCCGAAGGTGATAGATGCCGAGGGGAGAGTGGTGATGCCTGGTGGTGTGGACATCCATTCGCACATTGCCGGTGGTAAAGTAAATGCGGGCAGGCTTTTCAGACCTGAAGATGGAAGGAAAGGAAGAGAAACGAAGACAAAAGTTTGTAGAGCGCAATCGGGCTATTCCGTGCCGAATACGTTCGCTACGGGCTACCGGTATGCGAAGATGGGCTATACGTTCGTGATGGAAGCGGCAATGCCTCCTCTTGCAGCAAGACACACGCACGAGGAAATGGTGGACATTCCGATATTGGATAACGCAGCAATGCCACTTATTGATAACAACTGGATGACGATGGAGTATGTGAAGAGCGGCGATACAGACCTGCTTGCAGCTTATATCGCGTGGATGATAAAAGCAACAAAGGGATACGGCGTGAAAGTAGTAAATCCCGGCGGAACAGAGGCGTGGGCGTGGGCAAAGAACTGTGACATAAATGACGCCGTGCCTTATTTCGATGTTACGCCGGCAGAGATAGTAAAGGGATTAGCAGAGGCGACCGAGAAGTTCGAAATGCCGCATTCTATTCATGTGCATGGGAATATGCTCGGTCATCCGGGAAACTTTGAAACGACGCTGGCTACGTATGACCTCGTGAAAGGAATAAAACCATATAGGAACCGCCCGACTATGCACGCGACGCACACGCAGTTCCATTCTTACGGCGGGACGTCATGGAGAGATTTCGAGTCGAAGGCGGGTGCGATTGCGGATTATGTGAACAAGAACGAGCACTTGAGCATTGACCTCGGCTCGATAATATTGGGAGATACAACGACGATGACCGCAGATGGACCGATGGAATACAGTTTGTATCAGATAACGGGACGAAAATGGACGAATCATGATGTGGAACTTGAGACAGGCTCAGGAATAACACCGTTTTTGTATTCCGGTAAATCGCCGGTAAATACCATCCAATGGGCAATAGGACAGGAGTTGGCACTGCTGGTTAAAGACCCGTGGAAGCTGGCACTCACAACCGACCATCCAAATGCCGGTCCGTTCATCGGGTATCCAATCATTATCTCAATGCTGATGAGCAAGCGCAGGCGGGATGAATCTGCGGAGGATATGCACAAGGTAATATTTGACCGAGCGGAATATTCTTCAATAGACCGCGAGTATGATTTAAATGAGATAGCGATAATAACAAGAGGAATGGCTGCGAAGACTTTGGGATTGCACGAGCATGGAAAGGGGCATCTCGGCGTTGGTGCGGACGGCGACGTTGCAATTTACGATATTTCACCTGAGGAGCGAGATGCGGGAAAAATACAGAAGGCGTTCTTGAATACAAAATATACGATAAAAGGCGGTGAAGTGGTGGTGAAAGATGGAGAAGTAGTAGCAACACCTGCGGGGAGAACGATTTTCGTCACACCGGAATGCGATGATAAGCTAACAGAGGAGATGATGGTCAAGTTGAAGGATAAATTCGACCATTACTACTCGGTGACTTTCAATAATTATCCGGTTCAAGACGCTTACTTGCCGAATCCATACGAGATAAAAGCGCCATGGAGGAGCTAATAGAGGAGGAGAAAAAAAAATGCAGACAATAAGATTGAAGTTAAAAGAAGAAATTACGAGTGGGGATGCGAAGATACCGATTGAGGTGGATTCATTGACTCCGGATAAACTGTTTGGCAAGAATGAAGCGGAGATAAAAGCTGTGAAGGTCTGGTGGGGCAATAGAGAAGAGAATACTGGCGACCTGTTCGACGTGAGCGTGGAAGGAGAAGCAGGGACTGTGGAAGAAGTGAAGATAGTGATGGAAGGCAATTTGTCAAGGGTGAAGCATATAGGAGACGGTATGAAAGCAGGCGAGATAGAGGCAATTGGTGACGTGGACATGCACTGCGGTGCGATGATGGGAGGAGGTCGAGTAACAGTAAAGGGAAATGCAGATTGCTGGGCAGGTCGTGAAATGCACGGTGGAGAACTGGTTATAGAAGGTGATGCAGGCGATAATCTATGTGCGATGTATAGAGGCGAGATGACCGGTATGAGTGGCGGTAAAGTGACGGTGGGCGGAGATGCTGGTGAGTGTGTCGGGCAGTACATGGCTGGTGGCGAGATATTGATAAAGGGGAATACGAACATTCTTACAGGCTTGAACATGAAAGGCGGTAAAATAACGATAGAAGGCGACGCGATAATGCCCGGTGCTGATATGACAGGTGGAGAGATAACGGTGAAGGGTAAGGTGCTGGATATGATGCCTTCGTTTAAATTCGTGGAGACTACAACAGTAGAGGGCGAGGAGTATAAGAAATATCTCGGCGATCTCGCAATGACGGAGAAGAAGGCAAAAGGTGTGCTTTACGTGAGGTGAAGTAAGTGCGTTTAAGCATACCGACTTTTTTATTTTTTAGCATCACAACCAACAGTCCAGGCCATTCACCTGCCCTAAACTGAGATAAGTCTTGCATCACTCGTTCTTGAATTTTTCGACGATTTGGCTGCCGAAGACGGATAATCAGGATTGGTGTTTTTCTTTCTAAAAGCATTTGCAAATAGCTTTATATATACCTAAGCATGATACCTATACCTTAGTTCAGGAGGTTATACAAAATGGGTTCGCTTTATTTGAACAGACTATCGCATCAAGAGCGGGAAGAACTTAAAAACAAACTATTCGGGATACAACATGGGAAATGCTTTATTTGTGAGGATACGATGGATTTGTCAGTCCATTCGGTCCAGATCGACTATGTTATCCCTACAAAAATGGGAGGTAGTGTTGACCTATCAAATCTCACTTTAACTCATTCGAGCTGTAACGAGTCAAAGCAAGATGCAGATTTGAGGGTAGCAAGGATATTAGCGAGATTTAGTAAAATTCGAGAAGCATGTTTAAAAGAGAATAGGGTGCCTAATCTAACCGATATTTTTCTTAGATATGGTGGTTCAAAATCTGAGTTGCCCTTAGAATTGGATGGCAATAACGAAATTGCCAAGTATTTGTTGGAAAGTTTGACCCGGACATTGGAACTTATAGAATTGAAAAAAGAATTCAGAAGGGAGAAGATATACCAGAGAATCATCAAATAGCTTACAGAATGAGTAGAGAGGAAATAATTTACCACTGGCTTCGATATATAGAACAAATTATTCTTTCCGATACCTTTATTAAAAATGCCTCTTCATCTTCCCGCTTAAAAAGGTGAAAGGTAAAATCTTATTAAGTTTGTCGAAGATATTATTAAAGAATAATAAATAAATCTACCATGCCGAAGATGTCCATCCGAGTCTAAACCAAAATAATCTCACCCGCGTGATGCGTGACGTGGGCGTAAATCGAGCTGGTCAGAATGTCGTATTCAAGGAACTTACAGGTATGGGCAATCAACTTGTTTATGACCTGAGTTCCATGTTCTCACGTTCTATGGGCATCAATCAGGCTGAGATGGGCTACAATAAGGATAAGATACAGGTACCTCAGATCAATCTCGCTCTCTTGTGCAGCGCTGACACTGGATTGCCAACCATGATTCGCTCTCTTCCCGGCAGTGTGAAAGACATAAAAACGCTCTATCACTCGATCAATGAGCTTGAACTCGATATTGGAGGAAAGATCCTCATCCTTGACCGGGGTTTCTTCTCTGAAGGTGTCATAAAGTTCTTGGGCGGTAAGAAGGGCAAGAAAATCTCATACATACTCCCGGCAAAGAGGAATAGCCGTTATTACGATACCCGTATCCATCTCAACGGATACTTTTCCTACCACAATCGCTTAATTAAGTCGGGAAAACGGAAATACAACGATTTTTACCTCTACCTCTTTGAGGATCAGGACCTCAGACTGGAAGAACAGAAGACGCTGTACAGGAAATTGAACGAGCACAAGATAGACCGGAGAAAATTCGATGACGGGATGAAGAAGGCGGGAAAGATCCTTATTCTCTCAGTCAAATTCTTTAACATGAAGGTCATGCACTTCTACCTTATACCCCCCATTCTATGCCAATTTTATGAACTTTAAGGTGGGTGTTTCCCTCGTATCATCTACACCGCCTTTATATGCCACGCCAAAAACAGTAATTATAGGGTTGTTCACACCCATCACCATTCCCTTAACAATTCGCAAAATGTGATTTGGCATTCCATTGTTGATCTCCCTCGCCAATGAAACAATCCAACACCTGGACCTGGTTTGAGTATATTCACCCGAGGATGTTTATTCGCTAATTCGTTTGCTAACGCGATATTTATATCTCTAAACATATTCTCCATCAACTTAACAAATTCTGCGGTTATCGTGGTTGTCAAATAAAAATTTCCTTTTACAAAACACGAATACAATGATCTTGCTAACGCTGTAGATTTTTTATCTATGCCCCCAATGATTCGGTCATTATGTACCATCTCATGAATGGTATTCCCTGGTATGGCTCTTTCTGGGCAATGTGCCAGATAGAAATCTTCACTAACTTTCAATCCTGATTTTTCTAATATTGGAATTAATAATTTTTCACTTGTTCCGGGTGGAACTGTTGATTCGAGGATAACAAGGTTGTCTTTTCTTAAATGTGGGTATATCATCTCTCCCGCCGATCTTACATACTTCAATTCAGCCATTTTCATCTCTTTATCTAACGGTGTTGGTACCGCAATAATGAATACATTCGCCTCTTCAACTTCCGTTTTAAATCTCATATTTGGCAATGCTTTCTCAAATAATTCTTCAAGTTCCTTTTCCTCAAAAGGTAATTCTCCATGATTTAATTTCTCTATCGTCTCTTGATTGAATGGATTCTTCCAATTTTTATCTTTGCTTAACATAAGTTTAACTCCGCCCAAAATCCTCTCTTTATTTGTTCCAGTTAAAATATTAGAGCCAACCTCTAAAGTTTCTGGTCTCTCGGTATTATCTCTCAGCGTAACGCAAGGAACTCTTAAGATGCAACTTTCTTCTTGAACACCACCGGAGTCGGTTAGAACCAGAGTGGCATTTGCTTCCAACTGCAAAAACTCAAGGAATCCAAGAGGTTCGATTAACTCAACTCCTTCTGAAATTTCTAATCTAAACTCTCTTATCTTTTTCAGCGCTCTCGGATGAATTGGATATTTGATTAACTCCTCTTTTAAGAATCTTAGAAATCCCATATGTTTTCTTGCTCATTTTTTCTGTTTTTTCATCTCTTTTCGGTCTTTTTTCTCATGATTGGTTCCGTCAGCTTCCGGTGGTTATAGAATTTTTTAACTGTCTTCTTCAAGGAGTGGGTTTTTTCAAAATTCTCTTAAGCCTGCTTCTACATGACCCACTTTGATAATCCAGGTTTTCTTGGATCAACGCCTTTGTAACTGTTACAGTTTAGCTACCTTTATATAGTCTTATGTATATCTAAT
>JAGXOS010000031.1 GCA_023659775.1 Methanomicrobia archaeon LH_S14
ACCGAGAATGGTGGATGTAGGGGCTCATCCAAACATAGACCTGATGGCTTGCTCAGAGGTAGAAGAGGTAAAAGGTAGTGTTGGTAATTTTAAAGTAAAAGTGAAGAGAAGGGCGACCTATGTGGATGAGACTACGTGTACGGGATGTAATTTATGTGCTGACGCATGCAGATTGTACAACAGATTTCCAAACGAATTTGACCAGGGATTGCTGAAGCGATCAGCTGTTTATATTCCATTCGCATACGGAATTCCACCGGTTTATACGATTGATCCGGAGCATTGCCTGATGGTAAGCCGGGGTAAATGTGGAAAAGCAACGCGTGATTCGACGAGGGAGGCGAGGAAGAAGAAGGAAGCAGGGGAAGAGGTAACCGATAAAGAAGCTCCTCCTTGCATGGTAGCTTGTGGACCTAACTCAATAGATTTCGATATGAAAGAGACGACAGTAGAGTTAAACGTAGGAGCCATTATCGTTTCGACGGGTTATGACATTATACCTCCAGAGGCTCAGCCGGAATTCAAGTATGGTGTATACCCAAATGTAATTCATGGGTTAGAGTTTGAACGCTACTCTTGCGCAAGTGGTCCAACAGAGGGAAAGGTAATAAATCCTGCAAATGGGGAAGAGCCAAAGTCAGCGGTTTTCATTCATTGCGTTGGGTCAAGGAACAAGCAAACGGGATATGAATACTGCTCTCGCGTTTGCTGCATGTATTTAGCGAAACAAGCACATCTGCTATGGGAGAAAAATCCCGATTGTAAAATATATGTGCTTTATCAAGACATAAGGGCATTTGGAAAAGGATATGAGGAGTTCTATGACCGCGTGAAGGCAGAGGGCATCAATTACCTGAGGGGATTAGCGGGAGAGATATATAAGACACCTGGGAGAGATACCGTAATGGTGAGGGGAGAAGATACAATGCTTGCCGAGCCTTTTGAGATTGAAGCGGACTTAGTGGTTCTTGGAGTAGGATTGAGACCAAGTGAAGGAGTAGAAAAAGTAGCGAAGGTTCTAAATCTGCCCATTGATGAGTATAACTTCTTTACCGAATCCCAGGCAAAGCTAAGACCTATTGAAACGGGGGTAGAAGGTATATTCATTGCTGGATGCTGCCAGGGTCCCAAGGACATACCCGATGCCGTGGCACAGGGTAAAGCAGCAGCAGCAGCTTCTATGGCATTAATGGCCCCGGGTAAAGTGAATATAAGACCCTTAATGTTAGAGATAAGAGAAGATTTACTTGCTGGTTCCGACTCATTAATATCGCTTAGTGAGAAATTAAGGGGGTAAATAAAAAAGAAATGGTAGAAGAGGAGAAGGAAAAAGGGGGAATGGAAGCGGAAAAGCCGAGAATTGGCGTGTACGTGTGCCATTGTGGGATAAACATTTCACTGACCGTGGACGTAGAGGCAGTCAGGGATTTTGCAGCAACGCTGCCTAACGTGGCGCTCGCTCGTGACTTCATGTATATGTGTTCAGATCCGGGGCAGAAATTGATAAAGAAGGACATTGAGGATGGGAAGATCAATCACGTAATAGTGGCTTCTTGTTCGCCACGAATGCACGAGCCAACGTTCAGAAAGACATGTGTGGACGCTGGAATTAACCCTTACTACTATGAGATGGCGAATATAAGGGAACAATGTAGTTGGACATGGGACGATAAGGAAGCAAACACGAGAAAAGCGAAGGACTTGGTAGCAAGCGCAGTTGCAAGGTCGAACCTGTTAGAGGCATTAGAATACCCGAAGGAAGTGGATGTTACTCCAGAGGCGTTAGTGATAGGGGGAGGGATAACAGGGATGAGTGCTGCTCTGGATATAGCAAACGCGGGATATAAGGTGCATCTGGTGGAGAAAAAGCCTTCTATTGGTGGACACGCGGCTCAACTCAATAAGACCTTCCCTACTCTTGATTCTGCTACATCTATTGTAACTCCGAGAATGATTGATGTAGGTGCTCATCCTAACATAGATCTTTTGACTTATTCTGAATTAGAGGATTTAGGCGGCTATTTAGGTAATTTTGACGTGAAGGTGAAGAGGAAGGCAAGATACGTAGATGAGGCTAAGTGCACGGGATGCAATTTATGTGCAGAAGCATGTCCAGTAAAGGATGTAGCAAGTGAATTCGACGAGGACTTGGGTAAGCGAAGTGCTGCCTACATACCTTTCCCTTATGCAGTCCCCCCAGTTTATACCATTGATGCAGAGCATTGTGCTTTAATAAAAGAGGGAAAATGTGGAAATGCAACGCTTGAAACCATCAGGGAAGGTAAGGAAAGGACTCCTTGCATGGAAGTGTGCGAGCCAGGGGCAATAGATTTCGAGAAGGGTGATGAAACGGTGGAGTTGAAGGTAGGAACGATTATAGTTGCAACTGGTTATGACATTATACCCCCAGAGGTTCAGCCAGAATTCAAGTGTGAATATCCTAATGTAATTACTGGATTACAGTTTGAGCGTCTGTCTTCCCCGAGTGGTCCTACGGGTGGAAAGATAGAGATAAACGGAAAAGAGCCAAAGTCAGCGGTTTTCATCCATTGTGTTGGCTCAAGGAGTAAGCAAACAGGATACGAATACTGCTCTCGCGTTTGCTGCATGTATTTAATTAAGCAGCAACATATACTCCATGAGAAAGTCCCTGATTGTAATATATACGATCTGTATCAGGATATAAGGACATTTGGAAAAGGATTTGAGGAGTTCTACGACCAGGTGAAGACCGAAGGTATGAGCTTCATCAGGGGGTTAGCAGGAGAGATATATAAGACACCTGGAAGAGATACCGTAATGGTGAGGGGAGAAGACACAATGCTTGCTGAGCCTTTTGAGTTAGAAGTGGACTTGGTAGTCCTTGGAGTGGGTTTGAAACCAGCTGATGGCATTGAAGATGTAGTGAAGATAACAAAACTAGCTCAATCCGAGGATAAATTCTTCTTAGAAGCTCACCCAAAGCTCAGACCTATTGATACTACAACAGATGGTATATACGTTGTTGGATGCTGTCAGAGTCCTAAAGATATACCAGATAGCATTGCACAGGGAAGAGCAGGAGCTTCTGCCTCTCTTACCTATTTAGTCAAGGGTAGAGGAGAAATAGAAGCGGCAATAGCAGAGATAGACGAGGATATTTGCACCGGATGCAGGCAGTGTGAAGAAGTTTGTCCCTTTGGCACTCTTGAGCTTGACGAGGAGAAGGGGGTGATGACCGTTAATGAAGTGATTTGCAAGGGCTGTGGTGCTTGTGCAGCAACATGCCCTTCAGGGGCAGTAGCAATGAGGCATTACAGGGATAGCCAGGTATACGCACAGGTAGAGGCGCTGACAGAAGTATTGGCAAGTTGAAGGGGTATCAAGGAGTGCCGGAGAGATCCTGTTTTTCGGCACTACGTGAACTACCCACCAATGAATTGGCGGGCATCCGGCTCCAATAGAACATTCCATCGGATAACACGGGGTGCGCCCACAACACCACTACTCCCCTCGATAGGTTGGCCTCTCTGGTGGAGATACTTTTTTGTGTTCACGGCTATTATCAGTATGCCTTCTAAGTTTATAGCTTAGAGAGGGCCGTGAACGTGCTCTTTTCCCTCTATCTTTTGTATTGTTTTTGTTATATATAAACATCAATTGTTTCAACCGTGAAAACCCCGGACAAAATTCATTTCCGATCTTAACATCAAAAAAATCCAAATAACAAGCATCAAATAACAAACAAATTCCAAATCCTCATTCTAAAATACAAAATTGGATTTTGAAATTTGGAATTTCGGGTGAAAAGCGGAAATCTTTTTGTCCGCAGAATGAATGGTTGTAACGTTTGATGTATTGCAATAAGAAGAAACTCGCGCAGTGATGGTGATTATTTTTGCGCTTTGAGTAACCTTACGTAATTAAAAAAGATATGTTGTTCAAAATCTTTAAACCCGGTTTTGGCTAATATCTCTCTCCAATCCCTTTTAATAAAATCAAAGGCATAAGAGCACTCTATAAGTTTAAAGGGAATCCTTGCATAAAAAGGCATCTTACTCAGAGAAAACTCATTATAATCCAACACAAAGAAAATCCCATCCCCCTTTAACATCCCAAAAGCACTATTTATAACCTTTGCTCTAACCTCCTGAGGGAAGCCATGGAGCACAAAAGAAATAAAAACCTTATCAAACTTTTTTGTATTTTTTAAGGGTAAAGGTTGGTCAACTCTAGCCTTGATAATTTCAGCGCGGTGGAAATTACGGCATCTCTTTTGAAACTGTGAAATCATGTCATCACAAATATCAATCCCAACAAGTTCTCCTTTATCTCCCGAAAGATATTTCATCATTAAGCAGGCATTTCTGCCTGTGCCTGCTCCTAAATCAAGAATTTTATCCTGGGGGCGAATTCTCATCATCTCAATAGCCTTCTCGATAAAAGGGGAGTATCTGCCAAAGGTAGCCATGTTAAGTATAGCATCATAATGGGCTGCCATAAATCCTTTGACTTCAACTTTTGACTTCGGGTAGTAGCCAGATTCTTCGTTCATTATAATAAGGTTTTATATGTTCCAAAGTTTTATATGTTCTCATATTAAAAAATAAGAGGAATATAAATAACCAAGAAAGGTGAGAAAAATGAGTAAGGTAATAGAAGTTACGGACCAAAACTTTGAGGAGGAGGTGCTGGGATCAGACGTTCCCACGGAGGTGGATTTCTGGGCAACCTGGTGTGGCCCATGCATGATGGTATCGCCGGTATATGACATGCTCTCGGAGGAATACGAAAATTTCAAGTTCTGTAAGCTTGACGTGGATGAAAATCCACAGACGGCGACGAAATACCAGATTATGAGCATCCCCATGCAGATGTTTTTCGCGGGTGGTGAGAAGGTGGATGAAATCCTCGGTGCAGTCCCCGAAGAAACGATTCGTGCAAAGGTAGATGAGATCATACAGAGGTATCCCACCGATGAACGAGGAAGGCTTAAGGTGATTCTATCAGCGTGGGTTGAGCACAATAAACAGGATAGTGAGAAATTCAGAAGGTGGAATGAAAAAGCAGAGGGCGTAAAGAATGACCCAGCCTATAATAGTATATTGCAGGCAGCAAAGGAGATGGAAGAGATAAATAAAAGATTAGCTCAACTACTCGTTGAATTTTAATCAATTATTTGCATTGCGCCTGTTGGGCATATCTCTACGCATCTCATGCATCGCGTGCATTTGTTATAATCTATTTTAACTGGCTCTTTCTCCTCTATGGCATTCTCTGGACACTCATCAATGCACAGGTAACACAAACCACATTTTCCAATTGCTACCGCATAAACAGACTTATCATACCGATATTTCTCAAGCTCTTTCATCTTATCAATTCCTCTTCGGACATTTATCTATACCTATTCTGTTTTTCATATTATAAATAGATGGCATATTCACATTCACCCGCAAGACGGGAATACACCTTCGTTGGCATAGACCCGGGCACTACGATAGGAGTTGCCATAATTGACCTCGAGGGAAACCCAATAGACGTTTTCAGCTCAAAAAATTATTCGTGCTCCGATGTAGTAGAACGGATAATAGCACATGGAAACCCCTTGATAGTGGCATCGGACGTTACACCCACGCCTTCGACGGTAAAACGGATAAGCCGTATTTTCTCTTCACCCGTTCACGAATTAGACAAATCGCTGGCGACCGAAGAGAAGATTGCACTGACGAAAGGCGAGGGCTATGAATATAAAAATGTGCATGAGAGAGACGCATTAGCCGCTTGCGTTAATGCATTCCGGCGATATAAGAAGAAATTCTCGCAGGTGCAGAAGAAGACGCCGGCGGGTGTGGACGTGGAAGAAGTGAAAGCGCTGGTAGTTAAAGGTGTGTCCATAAGTGCGGCGATAAACAGATTAATCAGTGCTAAAGAGGGGAAAGAGAAGGCTACGAAAGGGGAGAAGCAGGGACAGGAAGAGAAAAAGGGCGGTGAAGAAGATGAAGACGAAAATATTCTCAGGTTACGCAGAATTATGAAAGGGAAAGACGAGAAAATAGAGATGCTGGAAGACCTCACGACGACTCTAAAGTCGAAGGTGGAGGAAAAAGAAATCGAAATAAAAAATTTGCGCTCTAAGATGGATTCTGTGCGGTCTGTGAGAAGGCGGGAGATAGAAGAAACGGAGGAGATAAAACGGAGAGATAGGGAGATAGAAAGGCTGAGAGAGGAAGTAAAAGCAAGGGGAGAGGAGAATGCAGAATTAAGAAAAATCATAGAAGAGCTAAAAGGAAAAAAAGAAGTGAAGGTGAAGGGGGGAAAGAGAATAAAACTGATACGATTTTTCAGTCGGGCTGCAATATTGGATACGGATAGAAAATACGGGTTAAAAAAGGGGGATATTGTATTCTTAGAGGATGGCAGTGGAGGAGGAGCAAGTACAGCGGAATTGCTGGCGAAGAAAGGCGTTGCTGCGGTAATATATGGTAAGGAGCTGTCGCATTTCGCGGCTGATAAGTTTTTTGAATTTGATATTCCCACTTTTTCTACCGATGAAATACCATTGCTGTTAAACGAAGGCGATTTCGCTTTCATAGACCAGCACTTGCTGAATGAAAAGATAGCGGAGTGGAAGAGAAAAAGGGAAAAGATGGAGGAGAGAATTGTGTTTATTTCATAAAAAAATACATACCAATAGCAGCCCAAAATTCGGTGGATTTTTGAATCCACAAGATATTGAGCAATTACGGATATTTCTTATATCAAGCACGCACAATTAAAAACCGATGAAACTTAGCAACATAATATTCATAGTCCAGCTTATTGCCATCGTCATTGTGCTCTGCTTAATAGATTTCGAAAAGCTGGAACTTAACCTGAAATCTATAAATTTTGGTTACATAGTACTCGCTGTTTCAATGGAACTTGCTGCATTTCTTGTATGGGCTGCGAAATGGAAGTTTATCGTTGACAAACACGAAAAGGTTAAGTTTACAACCATTTTCCTGTGTCTTATGGCTGGAAACTACCTCCTTACCAATGAAATTCGTGCCAGAACCCTTGGCGGATTTGGCCGTGCAGGGTATCTCCATAAGGTTACGCGCAATCGCACACTACCAGAATGTTACGCAACTATCGCCATGGACCAGACCAGCAACAACTTTGTGTTTTTCCTGCTCGCTCTGTTCTCAATGCTCTTTGTATTTCTGTTCTTGAATATCCCGTGGTGGTTAGCGCTCATTATGGAGGTGATAGTCCTTATTGTGTTCCTCTTAGCACTTGCTGCATTCCTCACAAGGCGAAAAATCGATGAAACAGCCGTTGTTCGATTCCTCCGTCCGAAGCTGCCGCGAATCTACAATGTTTCAGCCTTTAAATTCATACGGAATAGATTTGATACCTATGGTAAATTCGAGGAAGTAATTGTATCGAGCATTGCGGCATTTGCAAAGACATACAAGCAAATATTGAAAGATAGAAGCACTCTCGCGAGAGATGTGGGTCTTTCGGTGCTTATGTATACACTTATTTACACTAAAGATTACGTGTTAGTTCAAGGTGCAGGATATGACATCTCTGTTCTGCATCTTATCGTGGCTCTGTCTATCACATTCTGGCTCACCGCTGTTATTCCGGTTCCCACATGGCCTGGAATCAAAGAGCTGGTGATGATAAGTATTTATACTATGGTAGGGGTGCCAATCACCACTGCGGTTATTGTTTCTTTGATACACTGTGCGATTTATCTGTTTTTTGTAGTCGTTATCGCATATTCAGCGATTGTTTTTTTGCGAATTCATATTCCAAACCCTGTTAGAAGATGGATATAGTTTAAAGCACGCAGATCACTATTTGGATTGATTGCAGCAAAAAGAGACTGTCCCACAATTCAAAATTTCAGCAAAATATCTAATTATGGGACAAGCTCTTTATTCCGGGATGACGAGCATGCGATTTTCATCTCGCTAACCTCTCGTAGACTTTCTTTCTATGCCCTACTCCGAGCAGATAAACTATATTATCCCGGATTTCGTAAACAATCCTGTAATCACCTACCTCAAATGATAATTTGCCCTAAACCGAGCTCCTTAACAAAATCCTTTAAATCCCTTGCCTCGCCCCTTTCTATCTCATCCTCTGATTCTTTTATC
Source organism: Methanomicrobia archaeon LH_S14 (assembly GCA_023659775.1). GTDB lineage: Archaea > Halobacteriota > Syntropharchaeia > Alkanophagales > Methanospirareceae > JAGXOS01. Next base: position 8,130 of record JAGXOS010000031.1, read on the forward strand.
GCCTTCATTAATTCTTCATCTGCTAAAATATCCATCGTTTCAAGAACTTCTTCTAAGAGGTTTCTCGTCTGAATTTGTAAGGAGATCAAAACGTTCTCAACTCCCCTCTAATCGCCATCTCCGTTATCTCCGCGATGTTTGAGAGCCAATCATCTATTATTCGCCCAACCTTCTTTTCCGCTACTCCAGGGTTTACATCGCTCCGTGTGAGAATCTGAGCGGTTGCTACCCTGGGGTCGTCTATCCTTCTGCCTATCTCCGAAAGAATCTTTATATGCACCTCTTGAATTCCGGATACGCTATCCACGACTTCGTTGGCTATTTTATTGGCAAGCAAATTGTATATTTTACCGGTATGATTCACGGGATTTTTTCCCGGAGTTCCTTCCATGCTAATAGGTCTGTTTGGCGTGATAAGTCCGTTGCACCTGTTACCACGACCTGCGCCTCCATCGTCCCCCATCTCCGCTGAGGTTCCGGTCACCGTGATATAAACCGAGTCGGGTGTGTCAGCGGCATTTATCGAGGTAAGTACTTCCCTGCTTGTATATTCTTCGGCTACACCACTCACAAATTCTTTCAACCGCTGCTTTGCATCCTCGTAGTGCTCGTAGTCATCCACGTATTTCGAGACGAAAGCATCGCCAATCGTTAACGTTATCTTATCTTTTTCTCTAAGTGCCATCACCTTCATATCCTCACCTACCGCCTTATCCTTGTTGCGGTATTCCGCCATCACTCGATTTTCCGCATTAAGCGCTATGGATTCACTCTCCGAAAGCGGAGCATGTGCAACGCCAAAGGAGGTATCATTCGCCAGTGGTATTTCCTTATTCTTATCTCTAAAAACTGTTAAAAGGTCGTAAGAACCCGTTCCTACTTTACTATCCACCATTACATGGTTATTCACGTCCAAATTCCTTATGTTTCGCAAATAGTCCTTCGCCGCTTTTATCGCTACTGTATCAACGGCGATTTCTTCGCCTTCAAATTCTCGCGTTGCCCTTCCCCCTAACAATATGTATATTGGCGAAATAACCTCGCCACCACCATATTCAGGGTTTGACCTGCCGGCGACGAGCTGCACTTTATCCGTGTTGTGATGCAATATCATCCCGCACTTTCTTTTATACTCCTTGCACAACGCTATGCTAACAGCTTCTGCTATACCATCGCATAAGCTGTCCGGATGCCCCAGACCTTTTCTTTCCACCATTTCTATCTCTTGCTCCTCAACGGGCTCCCTGTTTACGAACTCAACCTTTATATTTCTTTCTACCGGATTACTCCCGCTCATTTTTCGCTCCTTCAAACTTTCTTTCCTAAAGAAAGTTTGTTAGTAAAGTTATCTTTTTTAAGGAGAAGTTTATCTGAAATTATCGCACTGTTACCAGTGGGGTCATCTATTATTAACGTCATGCTCGCTTCACCCGACTTTATTCGCTCTATTTGCATCAAAATATATTCTGCACGCTTTTTCTTTTTCCCCTTGACATCCCTGCTCAGCATATTCACCACTTCTTCCACGCGCTTCAATACACCTTCCACCGTAGAAATAAAACATTCTCCTCTTCCTGGCTCCACGCGTACACCCAACTCCGGTATCTCGATGCTTCCGAACGAAGACCTTACTACCCTTGCATTCAAATCCTCCGCAGAAGAAATCTCCATCTCGTATCTTCTCCTCTTCTCACCTGATAGTATCATTACATCGGTATAGCGATATCCACAAGAGGGACAAACGGCAATAAACATCATGGCATCGCCAAAATGAGGTATTTCGTAAGGTAAAAAGTGCAATTCACTTTCCGCTCCACAAATCGGGCATTTCTCTTTCACATCCCCCTCCAACTCCGCACTGCACCGCCTCGTTACACAGCCAAGCTATTCACTCAGTTTTTTCCGCTCTATCTTAATTCCCGTTGGCGCCACTATCACCTGGTCATCACTAACGCCTGCAATGTCCCCACCGACATCAAATGCTGCCATCTTCAAGTCTTTTATCGCTTTCTCTACCAGAACTTTGTCCTGTTTCGCCAGTGATATGTCCAGAATCAATATATTGCCTGCATATATCTCCTTTTTCAATTCGGGAACATCGTATAAACCTGTCAATTCCGCAGTCTTTATGTACATCTTCACTCCTTCTTCCTCCTTTAGCTCCTCCTCGTACTTCTCTATGTCCAGGTCCAGATAATCTCTCTCACTCTCTAACCCCTCCTTCTTCACAAACAGCTTTCCAAAACCTCCTTTTTTCCACATTTTTCCCTTCACACCCTTGAAGTAATTATTATTCTCTCATTCTAACATTAAAGATAGAAGTAACCAATTAAAAGACTTTGCATAATATTGTATTGGCATGAAGTTCAAAGTTGCGAGAAAATACAGCGTGCCTGCACGAATATCCGTGTTAAAAGCTCTTGAGTCTATCGGGTTCACTTCGTTTATATATAAAGAAGGGGAACTAAGGGCTTGCCAAGAAATAAGTTGATAAGTTTTATTAACTAAAAATGCACATCTAAAAATGCACATATATCATCATGGATGATATAGAGAAGCATAAAAATTGGTTAAAAGTTTTGGCACTGGCAGATGAGGCACTAAAACGTAAGTTGGCTGCGGCTAAAGCACTTGACTTAGGCTGGGGCGGAATCTCGACTGTCACAAGAATCACCGGCATGTCCCCTACAACAATAAGAAAAGGGATACAGGAACTTGACGATCTGGAGAATTTAGAACAAACAAAAGGAATCCGAAAACCTGGTGGTGGGCGAAAAAGGACTGACATCAAAAACCCGAAAATCAGAAAATAGGAGAGGGAAGCGAGCAAAACGGCAATAATACCCGCAGATTTATTGAACAGGCTTTTTGCAAACCAGTATATAACCAGCACGGTGCCTGCTCCGAGCAATGGTGGCACCACCCTCTCCGCGATAAGCATACGGGACAATGTGAATTTGATAAACAGCAAAATAATAGGAAGCAACTCTTCTTTAAACCTCTTCCACCTTCCACTTTTTGACATTGGTAGTTACACCAACATTAATTAAATTAGAGAGATTATAAAAAAGAAACTATGACCGAAGAAGTGTTTATAAATCCCGAGCAAAGTGCATTAGTTGTTATAGACATGCAGAAGGACTTCTGCTACGAAGACGGCGCTTTGTTTATGGGTGAGGGAGTGGAAGAGATAATACTCAGGATACGCGGATTAATAGAAAAGGCAGCACGAAAAAAGGTGCATTTAATATTCACGCAGGATTGGCATTCGCTCGACGACGAAGAGTTTGAAGTATGGGGTCGGCACTGTGTTCGAGACACCAGAGGGGCGGAAATAATAGATGAACTCTTGCCTTTTTCGAAAGAAGCTTATGTAGTGAAAAAGCAGAAGTACAGCGCTTTCTTTGGAACTAACCTCGACTTACATCTAAAAGAAAAAGGGATAAAAAGATTGATAATCGCCGGCGTTGCTACAAATATATGCGTACTGCATACAGCAATAGACGCTTCCCTTAGAGGGTATGAGATAATAGTGCCGGAGGATTGCGTGGCTGCATTGAGCGATTACGAGCAGGAATACGGGTTGCAGCATATAAAGTCTGTATTGAAAGGGACTATCACGAGTACGAGTACTATCGTTTTTTGAATTTATTATCATTTGCGTATGTCATTTATTCCATGTTTGTTTAAAAACATCTGCTAAGATTTCTATATTCGTTAAAAACCATTAAGTTTTATATAGTATGAAGGCGAAAATTATTAATAGTTGATGGATATGACGGTGACGGAGGAAGAGGATATAAAAATAAAAAACTTACTAAAGATAAAAAATGGATGAATTAGATAAGAAGATATTGAGAGAACTCCAGTTGAATTCTCGCAGTTCTTTCACGACAATTGCGCGGAGGATAGGAGTAAGCACTGCGACGGTAAGCGATAGAGTAAAAAGGCTAACGAAAAAAGGCATTATCTGCGGTTATACTGCAATTCTCAATGCCTCTGAACTCGGCATGGTCACGTTAATCACGAAGATAAAAACCAGGCCGGGGTATGGTATTGAAGAGGTTGGGAAAGGGATAGCGGAAATGGAAGAGAGTTATTGCATTCATCACGTAACCGGCGATTTTGACCTGCTCGTCATCTCTAAGTGCACTGGTCATGGTAAATGTGGGGCTGTTATTGAGAAGATAAAAGAAATCGAAGGTGTGGAAAGCGTGGATGCAGAACTCGTGCTCAAGACGCTGAAGGAAGAGCTTAAGGTCGAGCTGTGATTTAAAACAATCACAAAATCCTCCAATCATTCGTATACACATTAAACCTGTTATCGCGGGCGAAACCGATAAGGGTTATGCCAAATTCCTCTGCATCCCGTATTGCCCGTTCAGTAGGTGCGGAAACGCTTATGACAATTGGGAAACCTGCGAAGATCACTTTCTTTATTGTGGAGTGCGTGTGTCTGCAAGAAGTCACTAAAACGCTTTCGAAAATTTCTATCCTGTTCTCGATGCACATCCCTACGAGCTTGTCTATTGCGCAATGCCTGCTAATATTCTCGATAAAGAAGGCTTCTCTTTTTTGATTAAAAGAAGCAACGACATGCGTGCCTCCTGTCGCTTTATACAAAATACCACCTTCTTCTAACTTTTTTACCAGTTCAAACACTTCCGCCTTCTTTATTTTCATCTCTGAGTTGACCTTTGAAGGCTTTCGGTAGACTTTTCGCTCTAATTTAACACGTATTTCATATATCCCAGGATTTATCTCTTCGACCTCGAGGTTTGAGACATAAGAAAGGTCAAGCCCTTCTGATTTTAAATGACCGATTGCGAGTTCTTCAAAATGAGAAGGCAGGCAAAATAACTGGGTGTGAGTCTCTCCACCGACTTTTATCCTTACTTCCGCTTCTCGAACGACGGAATCCTTTCTATATCTTCGGAACTCATCGGAAATATCACTAATTTCCATGGAGACGACCTTATCGCCTGATATCTTTTGTTCCATGTTTTTGCTTCTGCTTATGAAAAATAGTGAAGGGGAAATTATTTATAACCCTATTGTTTAGAAAATACCGGGAGGTAAAAAGAAGAAAAAAAAAATGAAAATAAAAAAGATAGAAAAACTGCTCATATTTGTGAACTCAGGCATGGACAGACCTTACAGCCAGTATGCGAGCTACGCAATTGCTTTTACAGCGAAGAAAATCCATAACATTCCAGACGTTATGGTGTACTATGGACCGCAAGGCGTGGAAGTAGCGAAGAAGGGAAATCTGGCGAAATTAGCATTTCCGGAAGACGTGAAGAAATCGGCTCATGTGCGACATTCCATGTCGTTAGCGGCTTCGCTACATCAATAGAAGACACGTCAAATATTGAAGATTTCATAATGCCCGTGAAAATCTTGTGCATTGGGGGGTTTACTCGAAAAAAATCGCAAATTATTTAAAGTGTGCGAGATGGGTTTAATGACAGAAGCGTTTAACAACACTATAGATGGTGAAGAAGTTGACAAAAGAGGGAAATAGAGCAGTAGGAGAAAGTGAAGAGGATATTGCTGTCGTTTTAATAGGACATGGGAGCAAACTGCCATATAACAAGGAGGTATTGGGGGAGCTGAGAAGGAGAATGGAAATGCGGGGACTATTTAAAGAGATAAGGGTTGCTTTTATGCAATTGAACTCGCCGAGCATTGAGGAGGAGTTGAGAAGCCTTGCTAAAGACGGAATGAAGAACATAGTGGCACTGCCAGTTTTTTTAGCAGACGGGGCGCATACCACCGAGGACATCCCGGAGAAGTTGAAAGTTGCCTTCGAAGGAGTATGGGATGAGATAGGAAGAGATGTGAAACTAACTTACGCAAAGCCGATAGGAGTGGATGAAAGGGTTGTGGATATATTACTGGACAGAGTAAAAGAAGCGATGCAGGAAGAATGAATGAAAATTGAGTTTCAAGAGGAGGATGCGGGGGGGGGGATTTGAACCCTCGTATCCCTACGGAACAGGATCTTAAGTCCTGCGCCTTTGTCCATGCTCGGCTACCCCCGCTTTGCTAACACGACAAATAAAAATTGGATTTAAATACCTATTAATATTACCTCAAATTATATGCAAAGGAGGGAAAAAAATGATGGATAGAAGAGAGGTAAAAGAAGTTCTGGACGGATATGAGCTTGACGAAGCAATTATAGGTGTATTGGGGTCTCACTCATCGCTGGACGTATGCGATGGCGCGAAGGAAGAAGGATTTAAGACGTTAGTGATAGCGGAGCGCGGCAGAGAAGAGCCTTATACAAAGTATTTCGTTCAGCGAGAAGTAAACGGTTTGCAAAAAGGAGTGGTAGATGAAAACGTCGTGCTGGAAAAGTTTTCTGATATGATGGACGAGAACGTGCAAGAGGAATTAAGGGAGAAGAACACGCTTTTCATTCCTAACAGGTCTTTTGTCGTTTATACCGGCATAGATAACGTGGAGGATAAGTTCAGGGTGCCGCTAGTGGGCAGCAGGGACATGCTCCGGATGGAAGAAAGAGGTGAAGAAAAGGATTATTATTGGCTCTGTAAGCGCGCGGGAATACCCACTCCTACGGAGTACACACCTGAAGATATAGATACATTGGTGATGGTAAAGCTTCCACATGCGGTAATGCATTTGGAAAGAGGTTTCTTTACTGCTCGTAGCAGGCGAGAATACGAGGATAAAGCGTCGAGGTTGATAAAAAGGGGAGTAATAAAAAAGGAAGCGTTAGAAAACGCGAGAATCGAAAAATATGTGATAGGGCCGGTATTCAATTTCGATTTCTTCTATTCACCGTTGGACGAAGAACTGGAGCTTTTGGGCGTTGACTGGCGGTTCGAGTCGAATCTGGATGGAATGGTGAGGATACCGAAATCGCAGGAACTGCCGGATGAGTTGAAAGAGCCATTGATGATTGTTGTCGGGCATGCTTCTGCAACGCTTCGTGAAAGCTTGCTGAATAAAATGTTCCAAATCGCGGAGAAGTTCGTGCGGTTTGCGAAGGAGGAGTATTCAGCGGGGATGATAGGTCCTTTCTGCTTGCAGACAATTGTGGATGAGAACATGGATTTCTGGGTCTATGACATCGCTACGAGGATAGGCGGTGGAACGAACATACACATGTATGGCGGGCATCCCTACGGAAACGCGCTTTTCAGGTGCAATATGAGTTCAGGGAGGAGGCTTGCATTGGAGATAAAGAGGGCGATTGAGATGGATAAGGTGGATAAGATAGTGACGTGAGGTAATATTTAGTGGCAGGGAAGTCAAAATGTTATTGTCAAGGTCGTCTTCCAGGAGATTGTGGGAGAAATGAAGGTATCCGGGCTGTGGTTAGACTCGCCAAAGTTGCGCAAGAAAAGCTCCAATTGGTTTAGTCGTCATACTTTCTGGAGGTTTGGCGGGAGCATTCATAGCTATGGGCTTGGGAGGCATTTTAGCGATATGGGTTTTAATACTGGACGTTCTTGCAATTAGAGAGGCACATAGATTCTCAACAGGTAGGGCAATTGCAACTTTCGTTCTACCATTTGTGGTTCTTATAGTGCTGGCGTTTATACTTATACTCGTGATTGTTATTTTTTTTGATTTCAATGCCCTAATTAATCTTGACAATGTCAGATTAACCGCGGAGTACACGGAGAACGCAGAGGATTCCGTGGTGCTCGGAATTGCCATCATAGCGAAAGGTCCGTTTGATAGTGGTGGCATAGGTAAAGGCGGCGATAAGATAGCAATAATCAACATTGAAGGTGCAATCGTGGGTGGCAGCGGTGGATTCGGGATATTTGGACCAGCATCAGGTGCTGATGATATTGCAAAGTTGATAAAAAGTACAGGCAAAGACCCCTCTGTAAGGGCAATCATACTCAGAATAAATAGCCCTTAATGTGATTAAAAGCGGAAAATATAAAGACATCGGGTCGCCGCTTAGAAATATGACCGCGGAAGAGCGTCAAATACTTCAGGATATGATTGATGACATTTATATTCAGTTTGTTCACGCAGTAGCGGAAGGAAGGCACATGAACGAGAGCGAGGTCTTAGAGCTCGCTGACGGCAGAATCCTCACCGGCAGACAGGCAAAAGAGCTGGGTTTGGTAGATGAGCTGGGTAATTTTCAGGATGCCGTTGACCTCGTAGCGAAAATGGCAGGAATCGAAGGTAAGCCAAGAGTGGTTGAATATGGAAGGAAAACGTTTTTTGAACAGTTCTTCGGCGTGTTTGCAAGAGAGCTTGGTCATGGAATAGCGGAAACGTTTTTGGAGACGGGAAGGCAGCCTGTAGGTTTGAGTAGCTCCTTTTTATAACCACAAGATTACACGGATTTTCACGAGAAAACAAAAGCATACTATTTAAAGGAGGGTCTGGAATATATTAAAATGCAAATATAATTAATCATGGAAAAAACTGATTATGAAAATATAACTCTTGAGGATTTAGAAGAAGAAGTTGAAATTAAACCGCATCCAGAAGGTGGAATGCCCGTTTACTGCACTATTTGTGATGTAAAAATGGATAAAATTAAAATTAACGTAAAGCGGGGGAATATTGAGTTCCTCAACATAAATGCTTACAAGTGTCCACAATGCGGAGAGGAAGTATTAGATATTGATACTGCATCACAGTTAGAACGTGAATTTGCATTACGAAACGTGGAAAATAGCGCGAAATATGAATTGAAATTGGTAAAAGATAAGACTCGCCTTAAAGTGGATAAACTGGCAAGCCAGAAAGGGGTTGAGTTTCGTATAGAAGTAGGACACTTTTATGTGTAAAAGAAGTGCCCGAAA
>JAGXOS010000032.1 GCA_023659775.1 Methanomicrobia archaeon LH_S14
ATGTGCCTGTCTTTCTTTGAAAAGACGCTGTTAAATCCTTCCACCTGCCCGTTATCTTAGGGGCTTCTCGGAGCTACGTACAAAGGATAAACGCCCAGATTAAGCAGGAAAAACGCGAGTTTGCCAATGTGCCTCTCGTGCGGCAAATTAGCCCCGAATGCGGAATCGTTGTCTATTTTCAATATTTCCGGAATCGGATGTGTCTTCCAGAGTTCTTTCAATGCCTTTATCGTCTCTTCAGTCGTCTGTCCCTCAATGCTTGTTACTATGCCCTGCTTTTGCGGGCGGATGTATTTGCAAGAGAGGAAATTAATTCGGTTATCAGCGCCTTTGAGATACCTCGGACCGATAAAATCAATGCTCATCATGCTTTTACCCAATTTGGTCAGCGTATATTCAGGATATTTCATGTATTTGCTCCGCCCCTTTCTCTTCTTTCCCGGGCTTTTCACCATTCCTGCCTCTTTCAATACTCGGTCTACATAGGACTTTGAGACACTTTTGCCCGTCTGTTTTTCATAATTTTTCTTGACCACATTAGAACCGATAAAATAGCTGTTTTCTTTCTCTAAGTCTTTTCTTATATTTATATTTATATTTTGCTGTTTTGTTTCAGGCGTGTATTTTCTCGATTTTCCCTTTTTCCCGCCTCTGTTGTCGCTTGATAGTTCGCTTTCATCCATCTGCACCCATTTACCTACACTGTCTTTGCTTGCCAGTAAATACTTGGCTATTTTACGGTTACTCCAGCCTTTCTCGTGCAGTTCTTTTGCTTTCTTACGTTTAAATATTAATAATTCTTTTTTCATTTCGGACACTTCTTTTACATATGCTTTCTTTACTTATAAAAGCGTCCTACTTCTATGTGGAAAATAACCGGGTAGGGAGTGATGAATTAGCTTTTTCATCTTACCAGCTCCCTACCATATTTTTCTATATTTTGACATGTTTATCCATGAAATCCTTTTGCTTTAATGATACCTTTCTTTTCAACGGGTTTTAAATTAATATGAGTTAACATAATAAAATATATTAAAAATGGTCATAGAAAAGAGAAAGAGAGCAATCATTGTTTCAGTGTTAGTAGCAACGATACTCGTAGGAACGTTCTACGTTTTATTCTTCTTGCCCCCTGATGATTTGGAGTGGCGTATTCCAACAAATAAGATAGCCATAATAGAGATTAAAGGGGAGATAACAGAGGATTATGAAGGTGGAGCAAATCCCGGGGCAATTAGAAAACTTCTGGATAGCGCTGAAGGAGATGAGCAGATAAAAGCAATCGTGCTCAGGATAAACAGTGGTGGTGGAGATGCAGGGGCATCGTGGGATATGTATAGAGCCGTGGAGAGAGAGGATAAACCGGTTGTTGCATCTATTGGCGATACCGGTGCTTCCGGTGCATATTTAGTTGCGGTCGCCGCGGATGAGATAGTAGCTACGCCTATGTCGGTAATAGGAAGTATAGGTGCTTCAATGGAGTTCCCTTTTGACGTCCCGGTAAATGCATCAGAAGAAGCAGAGGAGATGTCTTCCATGCCTTCAGGCGAGTTCAAGGATGTGTTTGCCGATTATCGGCTGGATGAGAGCGAACGGGCGTATCTAATGGAACGCCTGGAGAGCGTTCAAGAAGTGTTTTCGACGTGTGTTGCGGAAAGCAGGAACATAAGCGAGGAGGATATGATGAATATATCACACGGAGGCTGGTTTACCGGTGAGGAAGGATTGCAGCTGGGTCTCGTGGATAAAATAGGGGACTTAGAGGATGCGATAGAGGAAGCGGCTGAGCTCGCAAATGTCTCTCTGAAAGATACAAAGGTTGTGACATTGAGAATCGAAGATTCACGAGTACGCGAGTACGAGTGAGGGAAGAATGGGCTAAGGCAAGGCAGGATAAAATAAATTATAGACACCTATGTTAAGTTCGTCCCCACTATTTTCTTATTCCTTTGTCATATTTAAAGTTTTTTGTTTTTCATTTTTTACTCATGTTCCCTTTGCTTCAGGACATACACCTATCCGCGGTCCAATGGCCGCACTATGGCTGACTTCGTCCTTGGTTAGATATGCGCTTTAATCAATTTCTCGCGGTCATCAAGCAATGCCGCATGTTTAGTGACCAAAGTCTGCACACCTAACCTTCTATCCGGAACTCTTCCTTGTTTTTCAGCAAGGGGGTAGATCACCTGAAGGAGTTTTCTCGCTGCTGCTGTTGCCGCAACGTTTGCCCCTTTCTTCTTTTTTATCTTGTTGTAATGCTTCGTTATCTTGCTTTCCGGACACCACCGCACGTGCACTCTCACTGCTTCTACGAGTATCCATCTGAGATACTTAGAGCCTTCTTTTGTTATTCACAAAACTTTTAAAAAAAAAGTTTTATCAAAAATGCTTCGCGGAATAGCTCGTATTTCCTGACTGATGTACCCTTGGAACCAGTCCTGCGTAAGAAAACACTTTCTCTTCATTTGAAAATCTGGAGCAATCCTCTATCTCTGAATATATTATCAGCGCTGAATATAGCTCCTTCTCCACCGCTTCATATATCATCAGATACGAATCTATAACCGGGTTTTTCAAACTGCGCAGCCACTTCTTTCCTTTTCCCATGATATTTTATGTTCTTCCTCCGCAATTCTGTCTTTACCTGATTTTTTATTATTCCGCGATACCTGCCCAGGAAGATTCTATGCCTCACTAAATGCCTTAACTCCCTTATCTCCTTCGGCGTAACATAAGAGGTAGGCAAAAAATCCCCTCTCAACAACTCTGCCAGCGTCTTTGCATCTATTTTATCCGTCTTTATCTTCGCCTCCGCTATCATCTTCGTCTTTAATGGATGTGCCAAAACCACTCTGTCTTTATTCTCCCCTCTTTTATCAATTCTCCCTCTTTTTCACATACCAGGACCTGACAAAAACTTTTGTGCAGATCCAGCCCTGCGTATACCATTTTTTCACCTCTTTGCTTTTTATAGAGGCGAACTTAAACATACCATCAATATCAAATCTCAAAATACCAATGACAAAAACTGCGAAGCGTTCTTTTGTAAAGCTTCCTTTAGAACGGTTTGTTTTGTATTTTGGATTTAGATATTAGGAATTGTTTAGAATTTGGTGCTTAGGATTTAGAATTTTTTGCAGTAAGGCGGAAATGACTTTTGCCCGATTTTCTTCGATTGCAACAATTGATGAAAAGTAAAAATCGGGATGGTTTGATGGAAGAAGATAACAATAATAAGAACCCGAAAATATTAATTGTTGCGGATAACGAGAGACCGGGAAAAACACTTTCTGATATATTAAAAGCCAAAGGTTACAGTCCCGTAGCCGTTCTGACCGGTAAGGGAGGCATAGCCATCGCAAAAGAAGAGGATATTCCCCTGGTGCTGTTAGACCTCAAGCTGCCGGACATATCGGGCATTGAAGTGTTGAAAGAAATCAAGAAAAATTCACCACGCACGGGAAGCCATCATCCTGACTGCTTTTGCTTCGCTCGACACCGCTATGGAAGCCGTAAGCCAGGGAGCATTCAGCTATCTGCAGAAGCCTTATGATATGGAACGATTGCTTCTGGACATTCGCAGGGCGCTGGAGCGAAGGTGGGCGGAGGAGGAGATAAGAACTTCAGCTGAAACATATTCAGACCTGTGTAACCGTTCTCCTATTGCGATTGTGAACGTTTACAAAGATTACCATGTAGATTGCACGGATATGCTATTGGAGTGGACGGGATGGTCAAGAGAAGAAATGAAGCACATAAATCTTGTCAAAGAATCGAGGTTCACTGACGCTTCTGGGAATGAAGTGGTTCTTCCTCCTCTGGTCGCTGCTGAAATGATAGAGAAAACGGAGAAGGAATATATACCCCATATTCCGCACATTTAGATATAGCATTGTCCTAAATTTAAATTTATGAGATCGAGGAGGTATTTCATACGGATTTAGAGATGCATGGAAGTCGATGGACGCAGCGGACATTGCCCGTAAAAGCTTGGACCATCTCTAGGGAGATAAACTTAGCGGGCGAGGATAGTGGGCGTAGATCCGCGGCAGAAAGTGAGCTGTGGGGAAGCTGTCGTGGCAATGGTGCTGAATATGCTGGGATTCATTGGCAGACCGCTATATCTCTTCCCGGAGTTCATGGGGACGAAACCGGTGGAGATATTGATAAGAGAGGGGCTGAAATCGGAGGATTTCAACGATGACGTCTTAGGGCGGACTTTGGATAAGTTGTACAGAGCAGGACCCGAGGGAATATTCATGCAGATTAGCGCCAATGCTTATGGAGAATAAATTTGTCATTTCTCTGGTCATGTCGGACGATTTGCCCGTTTTTGAAGACTACATTTGGATAACAAAGGTCCCTGAGACACGGACAGAAGCAAAAGAAGTGCTTGAGAAGAAGATAGGGAAGGCGGTCTGGCACTTCTACAATCAGGAGTTTTACAACGAGGAAGACGCTGCACGGGAGATGGAAAAGCGGTGGAAGTATCACAAGATAAGCGCGACTGAGGTCGAGACGAAGAGGAAGAAACCCAGAAAAGACGAGCCTACCCAGACGGTTTACCGCGTAAAAATCGTGCTTGCGGAGGATAAATCCGCGATAGAGAAGGAAACGCGAAAAAGGGGAAGTTCATCGTCGCTACAAACGAATTGGACCGTGAGAAGGTCGGCGATGCACTCATGGTTTACGCTATCGCGGAGCGCAAGTTGCGTGAAGCACTGGGGAAGGTAGATGAGACAATACCGGATCAGAAGGGCAAGCCAACAAAGAAACCAACGATACGGCACTATCTAATTTTCCAGTGAAATTGCTATATCCTTAAATTTCACCGCAGAGCACACAGAGAACGCAGAGGGTCAGTACAGGTGTGAGGTTTTAGGTTTCAGGTTTGAGGAGTTTGGCTACTACTCACACCTCATACCTTCAGCGTCATCTCAGCGCTCTCCGCGGTGATAAATCACTGTATTTTTAGACAGCAGAATCAATGCAATTGACTGGACGAAAATGAAAAACGGAGTGAACTCATTCATTGGTAAGATAATCCTTGCGGATTTTCTGGAATATCGGCTGGATAAATTCATAAATTTTGTTCAAGCGGTGGAAGGACTACCACTTTATAAGAAGCTGACTCGTGAAGGCGTTATAATCCGCAAGCCTCTTTTAGACGCAAAGATACTGAGAGAGGAGAAGGCGAGTGTTTCTGTCCCGTCCGAAGTTGGAGTAATTGCCAAGGTTAAAAAAGGGGCGGGTTTTTCCATCCATTATACCAACGAGGAATTCTCAATAGAATATTTTATAGTTGATGAGGAGAAGCTACGGAGAATTATAAATGACGTAAAGCTAACGGAAGAGGAAAAGAAGAATATCCGTGGACTTTTACATAAATTAAGACGTATTAATACCAGAAATCTGATAACGCATGAGATACTGAAAGGAATAGTGGAATACCAGAGAGATTAGTAATTCTTAACAGAGAAAAGGAAGACATTCGTAATGGACGTGTAAAAAAGCCATATACAGATGAAGAGCTAAGACGTAAATTAAAAGAGGAATATAACTTTTCAATTACAAAAAGGGCGGTTGCATATTGCCGAAAGGACATGGGGATATTACCATATTCTAAAAGAGTAAATAGTTATGGGTATCCTCCATTACTGGCGAACTTTTCCAAAATTTATCCGTTTACAAGCACATCGGTAAAGAATAACGTTCCTACCCGTCCCGGGATATATGAACTTCGTGTGGATGACGACATGGTGGAATACCCACAGGGTTGTTCTCAAACATTCTATATCGGAAGTGCGAAAGACCTGAGAAAGAGATTGCTTTACCATCTAAGCCAAAGCAGTAAGAATGGTGGTATAAAGAGATTTGTGACGGAAAAAAGCTGTGTTTTCAGATATGTTCACGTTTCCGAAGGATGGATTCGCGAGGAGAAAAGCTTTTATAACCTCTTTGTAACAACCTTTGGCGATTCTCCGGTATGCAATCATGTCAGTCCAAAGGCGAGCGAAAATAAATTAAATTTATATTTATAGGTAGAAGCTATACTTTATATATAGGATAGGATAAAAAGAAATACGAATTATAATTATAATTATAAGATGGCAAAAGCAAAGCAAAGGTATATGGAAAATCAGACAATTTAATAAAAAACAAATAGTTTGAAATTTATGCTAAGAATGGAAGCAATGAGTGGAGAAGAGAGGGAATATACGGAGCAAGCGACAGAAGATTTGCTATTCAAGGTGCTGGAAAGGGAATTCCGAGAGGCGATGCAGGATGTGCTTGAGGATAGGCGGAAGATTACCGACCCTGACGTCTGTAACCTGTTCAATTTATGGTATTTAAGGAGTCACGTGAATGGTATCCAAAGGGAGATGCGAGAGGGATTTGCAGGGTTAAGACAGGATATGGATGCGCGGTTTGAAAAGGTGGATGCGCAATTTGAAAAGGTGGATGAGCAATTTGAAAAGGTGGATGAGCAATTTGAAAAGATGGAACATAGAATGTCAATGATATTTACCCTTTTAGGTGTAGGGTTTACCATCCTCGCTGCTCTTATAACTTTGTTTCAGTTTATGCCCTGGTAATCATAAGACATAGGGATAGGATAATGAGCGAACAAAAAGAGAGATACAAAATTATCGTAATGGCTATCCTCATAGGTACTTGCTGCTTTCTCACTTATTATTTCCATGCGGTACTTGAAACCGGCAGGGTCTTTAGTCGTTTCTTTTATATTCCTATTATCTTAGCGGCTTTGTGGTGGAGAAGAAAAGGCTTGGTCGTGGCGATATTTTTAGCGGGATTGATAATTTTCAGCCATATTTTTGTTAGAACAGAAGTGGTGACCGCCAATGATTATCTTCGAGCTCTTATGTTTATAGTTATCGCCTTTGTGGTTGTTACGTTAAGTGAGCAGATTGCGAAGTCGCATAAGGAGATAAAAAGGGAGAAGAATTTCTCGGCAAATATAATTACTACCGTCCCGGAGTCTTTGATTGTTGTAGATAATGATTTGAGGATAAAGAAAGCGAATCTATCCTTCTACAAGGTATTTGGGTTAAAGCCCGAAAAGGTAATAGGCACTCGCATAACCGATATATTAGGAGATGAGAATGAAAAACACACCACTGAACTAACCAAACTATTGGGAACCGAAGATATGCTGGAGAACTTCGAGCTGCCTTACCAGTCAGAGAAGTTTGGTGAACGGATATTTAATATCACCGCGAGGGGAATGTTGATTACAGCAGAAGAAGAACTCGTGGTACTGGAAGACATCACCGAGCGAAAGAGGGCGGAGGAGGCACTGCGACGGTTCAGCGAAGAACTGGAGTTGAAAGTAGATGAAAGAACAAAAGAACTCAGAAAAGCGAAGGGATTTTCTGAAAATATAGTAACCACGGTCCCGGATTCCTTGCTCGTTCTCGATGCTAATTTAAGGATAAAGAGTGCCAATCGTTCCTTCTACGAGAAATTCCAAACAGAACCCGATGAGGTAATAGGCACCGGCATAGCCGATATATTGGGAGATAATGATGGAAAACTCGGTACTAAACTAACCAAACTATTGGGAACTGAAGATATGCTGGAGAACTTCGAGCTGCACTATCAGTCAGAAAAACTTGGTGAACGGATATTTAATATCACCGCGAGGGGAATGTTGATTGCAGAAGAAGAAGAAGAAGAAGAACTGGTTGTGCTGGAAGACATCTCCGAGCGCAAGCGAACAGAGAAAGAAGTGAAGCAATCTCGTAAGTTCCTTGATACCATTATCGAAAACATCCCTGACCCCCTTTACATCAAGGACAGACAGTTCCGCTTCGTGGAGGTCAACAAAGCGTTTTGCCGCACACGCAAAGTTACTAGGGGAGAAATGCTTGGAAAAACGAGATATCGGGAAACCGATGAGGAAATATTTAAAACGGGAAAGGAATTAGAGATCCCGGAACAATACTATACCGATGCTGAAGGAAATCAACACTGGACGTATCTCAAAAAAGTGCCTTTAACTGACGAATCAGGTGAAATAACGCATGTTCTGACAATAAGCCGTGACATTACCAACCAGAAGGCAATGGAGGATGCACTGCATGCAGCATATAACGAACTTAAGACACGGGACAAACAGAAAACGGATTTCCTTAACGTGACTTATCACGACCTGCGTTCGCCTCTTGCTCCAATTATCGGCTATGCCAGTTTGTTAGAGCAGAGCAAGCTCAGCGAAAAGCAGAAAAATTATGTTAACATTATTGAGAAGAGTAGCAGACAACTTGAAGAGATGGTTGACCGTATGTTGGAAGCCACGCGTATTGAGACCGGGAAGGTAGAGCTGGCGTTGGAACCCGTGTCAATACCAGAAATCGTGAATGATGCGCTTGAGCGCATTAAACCGCAGGTAGATGCAAAAAAACAGACGATTTCTACCGCTGTTCCAGAGGGGATAGAAATCGAGGGAGATAAGCAGAAAATAACCGCTATTTTTGATAATCTGATCTTGAATGCAATTAAATATACCGATGAGAAGGGCAGGATAGACATCGTGGTTGAGGATAGGAATGAGGAAGAGGACATACGTGTTTGTGTGGCAGATACAGGCGTGGGGATTTCCGGGGAGCACCTGCCCAGGGTTTTTGAACGCTTTTATATGGTGGACACCTCATTGACAAGAAAGGGCGGTCTTGGATTGGGTTTAGCCATCGTCAAGAGATACGTAGAGCAGCATGGCGGTGAGGTGTGGGTTACAAGCGAACCGGGAAAAGGGGCGAAGTTCTGGTTCACGTTGCCTAAAAAGCAAAAGCAAAGGTAAAGGTAAAAAAAAAACTGAATATTAAATAGAGGGAAGTTATACGTTATATATAACCTTAAAGAAAGGGAAGAGAAATGGAAAAGCAAAAGAAGAGCGTATTGATTGTGGAAGATGCACCCTACATGAGCGAAATGATAAAGGAGATGCTGGACACCGAGGAATACGAAATTGCAGGCGTTGCAGTTAATGGAACAGAAGCGGTAAGGAGATATAAAGAACTGGAGCCGAAGCCGGACATCGTTACCATGGACCTGGTGATGGAGGAAATGGATGGCATTCAAGCAACGAAGGAGATAAAAACGTACGACCCCAATGCCTTTATAGTAATCGTCAGTGCATTGGGCACGGCAGAGCATAAGAAGGCGGCAAGGGAATCAGGAGCCGATGAATACCTGTGGAAACCGTTCACCGTAAAAAACCTATCCGAGATATTGGGAAAGCTGTTGGCTAAGAAAGAGCAAAAATGAGTGCGGAGCAAGAGTTTGAACCCCGTATAGTGCGGTCACTTAGAAGAAGCCGGGTGCGAACAGAGATAATGATGTATTTGTATAAAATCTATCCGAATGCATCGTATCCCGCGGATATCGCACGAAATACCGGAATTGACCCGACGAATATCTTAGGAGGACTGCGAGGTATGGGCAGCAGGTTCGATAAGTCGAATTCGCTCATTGAAAGGGGAATCGTGGATAAAGTAGAGCTTGAAGGCGCTGCATACTACCGGCTCTCGGAACGTGGCAAAGCGTTGTTCGAAAGCTTGGGTATGGTGCCTTTAAGGTGACTTCAACAAGTTAATCATCGTTGTTATATGTTGCTGCATAAACTTTCTTTTGAAAAGGAAGTTTGATTTTCTGTCTCTCTGTGGTAAACAAGTATCACAAATATCATGAAAAAACCGAAAGTCTTTTATATACTATAACATATATACATACATACATATGCAGATGAATATGAACGTGATGAAAAGGGGAAGGGGAAGGGAAAGGGAAAGCGAAGAAGCATCCGCATGGATGAAGTGGCAATATATGACACCACGTGAAAAAACCGAAAGTCTTTTATATACTATAACATATATACATACATATGCAGATGAATATGAACGTGATGAAAAGGGGAAAAAGGGGAAGGGAAAGGGAAAGCGAAGAAGCATCACGTTCACGATGCTCGAAGGTAAAAGCGCCGGTAAAAAGGGGGGGAATGGGGCGCGTTAAAAATACCATTTCCAAACCTACCGAAGGTAAAAAAGTTGTTAGGAGGTGAAAAAGAAAAAAAATGAACACAAAAAATGGAAAAAAAGGTATAGGCATAGTACTCGCAGCGATTATGGTCGCTTCGGTTTTCGCAGCGGCGATGCCCGCGATGGTTAGCGCGGCGGAGCCAGCGGGATCGGAAGTAGAAGAAGGTTCAACAACAAAATGGGGCGGAGCAGATGCCGGAAGTGATGTCTCATATGGAGGAAATATTACAGAGATAAACCTCTCTGCAACGACACAAACGGGGAAGTGGCAGGGATACTATGGTAACGTAACCGAGATGGTCACGTTAAGAGATGGTAGTGGGAAGGCCATGTTTAATTGGACTGCTACCGCCGTCGCCAGTGGAGAAGCAATCGCAACAACCAATGATTCAGCTGATTGGGGAAAGACTCTTGATAATTCTACTGGAGCCATGATAAATAGTAGTTGGAGCTTTGGAGAGGATGCAGATAATGCGAAGAATACGTTTTCGGATGGGGCGCAAACGGTAACCATCAATGGTAAGTATCTTGAGACAGCAAGAGCACAAACATACAATTCGACAGGTGGACTCACATGGAATACGGCAGCTGCAATAGGGCTTCTGGATGGTAATGGAACCGCTAAAGCTGACTTCTTGTTTGCGGGTATAATCTCAGCTAACAGCGAGAGCTACAAGGGGACCACTGTTGACTTCCAGATGATCGTTCCAACAACGAAAGGCGGTGGATCCGATACGTACTACTTCTACGTGGAGCTGTAGTAGTAGCAACCTAAAAGCAAAAAAAAAAATTATTTATAAGGGATTTATTTTTTTTTATCCCTTTTCTCTCTTTTTTGGGGGTGTAAATAATTTGTTTGACATTCATTGTCAGATTACGTAATTCGTAAATTTACTTCTATGTATTCACCCCTCGCGTATGCTTCCTCGCTCTCTTTAACCTCTGCTATAAACACATCAGAAAACTTCTCCTCAAAAGTGATTTGTTTATCACCGCCGAGAGAATCCGTATCTTAAATAGAGGGAAACTTTATATACTTTATATACAAATATAAATGCAAAAACCGAAAATGGAACTCAGAAGGAAGAGGGTAAGAAGGAAATTGCCAATATTCGTGCTCATATCCATATCCCTGATGCTCGGTCTCGGAACGGTGGTATCTGCGCAGCCTGTGGGATCAGAGCAGATAGTGATAAACTCCGCAGACTGGATAGACGTATATTCCGCAACCTGCTATGCTAACTTGAACGGACAGGACTCGAAATTCGTTAACTCACCTGCACAGGGCAAGATTCTTTCCTCGGTTTTAGACCGCTCCAAACCCGTGCATCTAATCCAGTCGGGTAAGGAGCCGATTAGCGCGGGCTACCGGAGCTATCTGGAAGGTGAGGGCTATACGGTTTCTAACGTTACCACTTCTGACAGCGGGAAAAAGCTGAATATAGAACTTGCAGAGAAGATAAATGCCACAAAGTTCATCATCCTCGACGATTCCTATGGCTACAATGCAATCTCTGTCGCGGCTTATTCCGTGGCTTCAACATCTTGCGTTCTCTTTGCCGATAGCGAGAACATAGACGATGTGTATGATTTTCTGACCGCGAGAGGAAGAACCGTCGAGGAGATGATAATTTACGGGCATGTGGACCGTGCAGTTCGCGAAAGGCTGAGCGAGTTCAATCCCGAGATAATAGACCACGGCGACCGGTTTGAAGACAATCTCGCAATCGTGGATAAATTCGTGCTCTTGAACCCATCTACGCAGGTGGCACTTACAAATGGTGAATTCATCGAGGAGGGGATAATGTCAGGCAGAGAGCCGGTTATTTTCCTCGGTCGCGACGTTGTGCCTGCGGAGGTAGTTGAATACGTGAAGGGGAGCGATTTTAAGACGAGCGTGGTAATAGGGAATGAGTTGATAGACGCCGCCAGAAGGCTAAAAGACCAAACCGATATATCCATTTTCATAAAGTTCGGGCAGGGCAGGTCAACAGAGGGCGGGTTCGCATTGGTCGAGACGCTGGATATGTTTTACCTGCCGCGGTATGAACTCAGTTTAGACGTGGTTTCCGGAAACTACAACTTGAAGACGAAAACAGTGGAGATAATATATGAAAACGCCGGTGAGACCGGTGCGTTTGCAAAAGCCACCGTGAGCATATTCGCAGCTAACGAATCAGTTATGACTGTTGGCGATGAAGAACCCTTTTTTATCACCGCCAAAACAAACTTCGGAGGTGTGTATAAAGCAGACCTCACGGAATGGGTGGATAAGGAGTTACGAGCTCACGTTTACCTCGAATACGGCGAGAGCCGGAAGTCGCTGACTGAAGTAACAGAAAAAGATA
Source organism: Methanomicrobia archaeon LH_S14 (assembly GCA_023659775.1). Lineage (GTDB taxonomy): Archaea > Halobacteriota > Syntropharchaeia > Alkanophagales > Methanospirareceae > JAGXOS01. The sequence continues at coordinate 12,407 of JAGXOS010000032.1, forward strand.
TTATCGCTGGTTTAGTCGAATTCGAAGACCGTTCGGGACTAAACGTAACAGGCGTTAAGTATGACAAGCGATTAGAGCGGTTAGTGCTGTGCTTAAAAAACGCTGCGCCTGACGTGGCATGTTATGCCGAAGCAGAAGTGGAACTGAAGATAGAAGGTGAATCGGCGTATGTACGGTTTGAGAGCAGTCCGGGTCCTATGGAGATAAAAGATGAAACGATTTTATACGAGCGAATCAAACTCACACCGGCAGACCTCGCGGAGAATCCTACCGTTAAAGTCCATCTGCGATACGGCGAAAGACCAGACCTGCGAATAAAAAGCGTAGATGCAGAAAGACCTCTGGAGGTTGTTAGCGGCTATCCAACAGGCGTAATAGCTGCTGTTGCCGTCTTAGCAGCCGTAGTGATGATAGTATTATTATGGAGAAGAAGAAGGTAAGTAATTGTTTAGCTCCCTAAAAAATCCCAAATCCTAATATATACCAATATTACCAAACAAATCCCAAACCCCAATACTACCAATTTTACACCCCATTTTTACTCATCCCTTCTCGTTGGGATTTGAAAATTGGGATTTACTTGGGATTTGGTAGTATTTGAAATTTGGATTTATTGTCCAACTATACAAGTACGAAGGTAATTTCTTTCTTTTCATCTGCGATTTATTTTTTCTTGAAAAAAAAAAACGAAAGTCTTTTATATACGATAACATATATACATACATATGCAGATGAATATGAACGTGATGAAAAGGGGGAAGGGAAAGGGAAGCGAGGGTGATAGGTCAAAGGTGATAGGTTAAAGGTGATAGGTGAAGGGCAAAGGGAAGGGAAAGGGAGCGAAGGCGAAAAAAACAACCCTCTTAGAAAAAGCGTTGACAAAACTTTTAATAGAAAAGTTTTATCAAAAACGCTTCCGCAGAAAAACGCATCACGCTTAGTAGGAGTAGGAGGTTTATTATGGGGAAGAAGGGGGGAGAAGAAAAGCGGAAAATGAATATTACGCGCAGCCTCAAGTTCAGAATGTGTACCATCGCTATTATATTATTCGCTCTGTTATTCAGTACCATCCTTACTATTCCATCTTTTAACGTCTTAGCACAAAATCAGACTGAACTCGATGTTTTAGACGAGACTGAGCCTGAACCAGAGCCAGCACCGGAACCAGCAACAGAAGAGATCATATCCGCGAATCTTGCTAATGCATCGCTAATGCTAATAACAGATAAAAGGATTTATTCGCAGGGCGAATCGGTAAACATATCGCTGCTTTACGTTCCCCCAAGTGCCACGGTGAATTTAACGATTCTAAGCCCAGGGGACATTGTTTACATCGCTTTACCCCAAGAAACCGGGTTGTATTTCTTTACTGAGACAAATGCGATAGGTACGTATTTCATTTCCGCAAATATTTCAGTTGAATTTGAACTTGAAACCCTTACCCTGACGACAGAGTTTGTGGTCATCGGAGAAGAGGGAAAGGAGATAGGAGAAGGGAGGGGTTTTGACCTGAATAATGCCTCTCTTTCCGTTGACAAAGCAACGTATGCACGGGGTGAGCCTGTGCACATCTATCTATCAGCACCGCCGGAAGTTATTAATAACTTCAGTATAATAAACCCTGCGTGTATTTTTTATGTCATATTGCCATCTGCCAGTGGCGAATACGAATTCAACCCGGATTCCGCAGGCAGTTACGTGGTAAATGCCTCGTTACGAACCAGTGCCGACGGCGATGCTGAGAAGTTTTTAATTTTAACCACAGAATTCGAAGTAATAGATTTAGATTTGGAGATCGTGTTTGAAGAGCCGGAGCAAGGAGAAATAGAGGTAGGAGAACCTGTCAAGTGGCGACAGCATATTTTTATTGCAAACCACGGGAATGTTTCAATATCAAATTACGCAGTCAATATCCCTTTGCCCGGGGATTATTCCAATCTCTCTTCCGATGCTAACCACGAGATTACACAGATTTTCACGAGAAATTGCGGCGGTGCAGGATGCAGGATGCAAGATGCAATTATTAACTTATCACCTATCACCTTACTTGCCCTTGCCGCAGGTGAAAACGTTAGCTTTAATATATTCTATCAGACTTCTCCGGTCGAGCTCGAAGTGGTAGAAACGAGCATTGATATTTCCGATTTGATTCCCTCCGATGCGTTTGACGCCGGTATCTACAAGCAGATAGAAGCAGGAGAAGAACTAGAAAAAGTTTCTTCTCTACGTCTATCTGAGTCAGAGGTAAAGGTCAAGCAGGTGACGGTCACGCATAATTCCTCCGTGTGCTATCATAACATCCCGGTTTGCATAGCGGCTGAAACTGAAGAAGCCAATACGAAGGTTGTCGAACTCGTAAATGACACCGACATCAAGAGAGAGATAAAAGCGGAAATAAGCAATAAAAACGCGTCCTGGATGGTTCCTGAGTTGTCAAGATCAAACCGGACCTATATGATAACGAAGCCCGAGCTCATACCTGAACAGGCAAAGGCTGAGATTGATAAACCAGTCGAATGGCAGCTCAATGTCTCGGGCGCAATCATAAGATACCGGACGCCAGCGCCATTTAAAACTGAATCTGCACCGAGGATTGAGAACGAAACGTGGAAAAAAGAAGTAGTCATAGGAAGCAACGCATCGGTTCACTACACAAATGTCACCGCGTTCACAAACCTTTCAGTAGAAGGTGATAGGTGGAAGGTGAAAAGTGAAAGGTTTACAAAGCTGCTTTTGGTTGAAAATAATAGCAGGATAGACGTTACCAATGATCTTGTCTACAACCTGAGCTTCATAGATAAAAACGGTAACAGTTTGATAGATAAGGTGCAGTGGAACGTTCCGTTTTTGTCGAACAAGACGTTCGAGGTGGAGCAGAGAATAGCATTAACGCCGATCCTGAGAGCAAAAAAAGATCATTTTGCACTTCATGAAAAACCTGAATTCTCATTCACGTATGTAACCAAAGGAGAAGGGGAAGAAGAATCAAAAGCAAAGAAAGTGGGTCTCGGTCTCGAGGGAGGCGAGCAGTACAACAAGAAAGGTTTGAAAACCCTGGTAACACCAAAAGAGACGATTAAAACTTTTGTTTATGATTATAAAGGTGAATTAACCGATATTAAACCTGAGATAGAAGAGTCGAGCGAGGGGGAGTTCTCCATTACGTTACCTGAAGAAAGAGCTTTTAGAGCTGGGTTGTATAAACTGAAGGTGGAATTGGTTAAGGATGGCGTAACTTACACGCAAGAAAAAGAATTCCCGTGGGGCTTGGTCTCTTTAAACACCAGAAAGAGCATCTACAAACCCGGTGAAACTGCCGAGTTCATTATAGTCGTTCTGGATAAAGAAGGGCACTCTGTCTGTGGTGCTGATATTTCTATGACGGTTACCAATCCAAACAACGAGAAAACGGTTTATCGCACGGGCGATGGCACAATTTTAGCAGGTGAAGAATGCGGGCTTTACCATGCTGATTACTTAACCGAAGTGGAGGGCAATCATACCATAACCGTTAATGCTTTAATCGGCGGTGTTGAAGTCGCTTTCGATACGTATTTCTCGGTTCTGCAGGATTATGCGTTTGACATTATAAGAACCGCAGAGAGCAAGATAGACCCTACGAGACAGGACAGGTTTGAGGTTACAATAGATATAGAAAGTTTTACTGGTGCGGATTCAATAATAATAAAAGAGTTTGTTCCTGCCGAGTTTAACATTTCAACAGATGCCGCTTCGGTTCTCTTAGAAGATGATACAAAGACAATAATATGGAATAAAGATTTGATTGATAACAAAGCATCTGTGAGCTATTCCTACTCAGTTCCTCATGTCTGGCCTTATCTGTATGCTCTGGGTCAGGCTGAGATTGATTATTTTGATAAAACTTTCCCTAAAAGTTTTACGTTCACAGAGGCAAGAGCATGGTATGTTGCTGTTGACCCTATAGAGGTGAGATACATGCGAAGCGACACGCATACTGTTAATGATCTGACTGATTACATACTTAACACTACTCAATCAACCACAGGAACTTCTGTTACGAAACAAGTAACCGGTAGTGGTGCTGAAGATAATCCAACTGTTTATTGGGGCATAAGAGTCTGGAAAAGGAGCAGCGGAGCTGCAGAAACAGAAATTACGGGCGGGACACCAGTGGCAATAGTAAACAGGACAGTGGAAGATGAGGGAATACAATCCAATAATACTTGGAATTGTCCTCAAACCTCACTCGCAACCACTGATAGTATCGTAGTTAGGGTTTATACTAAGATTAATACGGATGGTCCCAACTTGGATTGGAATTATACGGCAAACTTCACTACCGAACAGTC
>JAGXOS010000033.1 GCA_023659775.1 Methanomicrobia archaeon LH_S14
ATAATTAATAACAATATGGTATGTTCGAGTGTCCTACATTTATCTGAAACTCAACTATACTATAATGATTGCCCATACAACCAAACTCGCACATCTTGCGAGTTCGTTTGACGCCCCTATTACGTCCCCGCTTACGCCCACATCGCCGAAATTGCTTTTCGCAATACGAGAAACGAATAACGCGACTGCGATGCCCGTAAACACGATAAAGAAACGCAATGAAAACGCAGTGAAGATTAAAGAGATAAGTATAGCAGATATGAGCGCCAGCACGTACCCGAATTTTGAAAACGAGTGAATAAACAAAGCACCCATACCCATACCGTCCCCTGCGCCTTCTTTTGATTTCCCGGATATCATACATGTGTTCATGCTTATCTTTGCCGAAACTTCTGCAATTACGAATACAGAAGCGAAATGATAAAAGGAGCGTAAATCAAAGCTGTGTACTGGAGCTGTTTTTGTTAAGCTCGTGCATACGGTTTCGATAGCGAAAAAGCTCAATAGGATAACAAAAACAGTGGCGAACAATCCCGCTATTCCTATTTTCTCGTCTTTCATCGCTCTTCTCTTGTCTTCCTTAGTTCCTCCTGCCATTACGCCATCGAAGAAATCTGCTAAACCGTCCAGATGCATCAAACCCGTGACAAGGTAAATAGCGAGCAGAACGAGCAAAGCGGCAATCTCGGGTGCTGAACCTGAGCATTCAAAAACGACAAAAGCTACCGCAGCGACAAGCAAGCCAATCAACAAAGCGACAAAAGGGAAGAGGTAACTCTTGGCTGCTACTTCTTCTATTTTTGTTCCTTTTCTTACGGGTATTTGCGTTAAGAAACTAATTATATCAAGCATTGTTTAATTGATAAATTATATATGTATTTAAAATACATCAATTGTGGTGAGAAGACTTTTAATGGAAGGTATAAAGGATTGGAAGATTAAATATGCATTGAAACAATATAGCGAGGGAAAGGTCACGATTTGGAGAGCTGCGAGGATGGCAGGTATCTCTCTAAGGCAGATGTTAGATATAGCGGCAAAGAAAGGAATTCCTTTTCAATATACGGTTGAAGACCTGAGAAAAGATTTTAAGGCCATTAAATGATCGTATCCAATGCGACTCCATTGATCTATCTGGCAAAACTAGGGAGGTTACACCTTCTAAAAGACTTTTTTCAAGAAGTCATCATTCCCGAGGAGGTTAAAAGGGAAGTTGTAGACAGAGGAAAAGAGTAAAATAGCGTTGATGCTTTTGTGGTTGAAGAAGCGCTAAAAGAGGGACGGATAAAAATAAAAAAGTGTTAGCCCAACATCTTACTCATGCACCCCGCTATCAGTCCTCCAATGGCATCGTCCATGAAAACACCCAATCGGCTCAATATCCCTGGTTTCCTCGTATCGTAATAGAAGAAATTAAAAAGCGCCTATTGTGACGAAAAAAAGCTTCCTTTACCCCCTCCCTTACCACATCGTACACAGCACTTCCTAATCTCGTTGCCTTACCTGCAAATACCTCCTCCTTTGCTTCTGCGAACTGCGAAGCGTTTTTGATAAAACTTTTCCTAAAAGTTTTACAGGCAACAACCACGGAATCAGTAAAATCACCTGTGAACAGGTCACCCTGCTCATCATGCACATCAAGGTCAAATAAAGCAGCTGTTTTCGCTTCCGTCGCTACAATTATCGTATTCACCATCGCAGATTGAGACAGGTCCTTTTCTATCAATAAAATTATGTTTATCGTTGATTTTGATATGCCCGCAGTTATAATAGCCATTATACCTTCTTTCTTTAGAATCACCGCATTCTCCATTGACACCGCAGTCATCATTCCAACCACCTTTTCCCGTTCTAATTTTTTTTCCTCGATGAAGGAATCAAAGACCGCAAAAGCATCGCCCTGGAAATCCTCGCTCACATTCAAGTTTATTATCGTGCTGCTTGTCTTGACAAAACCACCGTTATAGACCGCGGAACTCAAAACTTTGAAATCGCCATGCACCGCAATATATCCCGCCGCTCTTTCTATCTCTATTTCCATACCATGCTCCTTTTATAACCACAGATTACACAGATTTTAATTGTTTTGATTTTTGGATTTGGATTTGGATATTTGGATTTGTTTAGAATTTGATGCTCAGGATTTAGATTTTTTGAGGGCTAATAGTGCATCTATTAGCCTCTCATTCTCCTCTTCCTTCCTCACTGAAAACCTTATATATGAAGGCAAGCCAAAGGAGGTGCAATCTCTCACCAAGAACCCATGCTTCAAAAGCACTCTTTTCGCTTCTTTTGCTTTTCCATTCACCACATTCAGGATATAAAAATTAGCATCCGAGTCTACATGTATATCCAGCTCTCCAAGCCTGTTTTCTATTCTTACCTTACTCCTTCCTATCTTCTTCCTCGTATCGGTTAAAAAATCATCAGCCTCCATCACTGCCGACCCTATCTTCTGTGCGAACACGCTGACACTCCAGGGAGCTTTTACTTTCCTCATCTCCCTTATGTTCTCCTCTGACGAAATCGCATATCCAAGTCTTATCCCCGGAATTGCATAAGATTTTGTCATAGACCTTAAAATAACTAAATTTTGAGTTGAAAAATCATGCGATGGAAAAGCATTTCTTACAAAATCCACATACGCTTCGTCAATCACTAACAATGCATCAGCTCTCTCTGCTTCTTCTATTATCAGCTCCGTTTCCTCTTTACCCAGATATTGCCCCGTTGGATTATTTGGATTGCAAAGGAATACCACATCATTTTGCTTCATTTCCTCTACAATTAGCGCAGGATATATTCGCAGACCAGGCATTTCTATACGTTTGATTTCGGCACCAATCATCTGCACTGCAACCCCATATTCTCCATAAGTGTGCTTCAGCATTAGCACCCTATCTTTTACAAAGGAGAGAGCTACAAGTTGTATTAGTTCAGAAACACCAGCTCCTACTAACACTTCCTCCTCCTTGCATCCAAATCTTTTTGATATCTTCTCCCTCAATCCTTTGGATTCTGTGTCCGGATACATTTTTATTTCTGTCATCGCTTCTTTTATCGCAGTGAAAACAAAATCCGGAGGTCCATAAGGGTTTAAATTTACACTGAAGTCTATTACTCCCTTCACTTCATCTTTGTCCACTTCATCTTTACCCACTTTCCCTCCATGCTCACAAATTTCTATCCCATGTAAAGGTTTTCTTGGTTTCAATTTAGCCAGCTCCATCCAGCAAAATAGAGAATAGCCATGAGCACGATGCAGACAAAAGCGAAGAGAAAAGAGCTTATTTTTGCAATTCTTATTGCTTCTCCTATATCCTCGCTTCTCGCATATTCAAAGTATTCTCCCACGATGTACTGTCCAACCTTCTCCAGCTTCACTTTTAACGCACGGCTCATTGCCACTATTGTCAAAGGAACAGTTTTGTTGTTCTCATAACCACGATTTCTCAAATCCCCCTGTTTTGAACCACTCAGCAACAGGATCAATCCAGCTGCAATCTTCTCCGGTATATAATTCATCACCTCATCCGATTTCGCAGAGAACCAGCCGAAATGCTCGTATCTCCTGTTTTTATACCCAACAACAGCATCTAACGTATTTACCACTCGATAGCACATAGCACCAAAGACGCCGAACAAAGAGAAATAGAAGAAAGGAGATATAACACTATCAGTTATGTTCTCAGCTACGGATTCTATGGTTGCAGAATCGAGATGCTCCTTATCCAGATCTGATACATCTCTACTAACTATCTTTCCCACTGCTTTTCTCTTCTCATATAAATTCCCCGCGTCCATCGCGTATCTTCCATATCTTTCTAATCCCTTTACAGTAAAAGTCATCTTGAAAATGAGCGCCCCAAAAAGAACATATAAAAGTTCATAATGTATGCGAATGAGCAATAAACAAGGTAAGGTGAAAACAGAAAGTATCACTATTGGATATATTACACCAAGAATTTTCTCCTTTCTCGCATTTCCCCTCTTCGTTATTCTATCAAAGAAATACATCAGCCGACTTATCCACACAATCGGGTAATATTTTTCCGTTCTCTCTGGGGGGTCGCCTACCGTTACGTCTATAAGTATTGCGATTAGAAAAATAGACAGATGAGCAAGGAGCAAGTTCATTCTTTATTCTATTCACCTCTTTTCCCTATCCTATGTCAATCCTCTCTTCCGTCGTTTTAATAGATAAATAAAGAAAGGAGCGCCAAAGAAGGCAGTGATTATCCCTACCGGCATTTCGCCCAATAAACGAGCTAATGCATCTGTCCACACCAGAAAAATCCCTCCTACTAATGCGGAAGCGGGAAAAAGTATGCGGTGGTCAGGTCCAACGAGAATCCTCGTAATGTGTGGGATTATCAAACCCACAAACCCAATTGTTCCCACGAAACATACCGCAGCAGCGGTAATGAACGCCGAAAGAATCAGCAGGATTTTCTTCACATTCTCTACATTTATACCCAGTGTCTGTGCGGATTCCTCACCAAGCAGCATTGCATTCAGGTCCTTTGCAAAGATATAAATCAAAAAGAAGCAAACAAATATCGGCAAAACTGTTATTTTCACCTGTGTCCAGTTTGCGAGCCAGAACCCGCCCATTAACCAGAAAAAAATGTTGTGTAATGCTTCCCCTGCCACTGACATCATGAAGGATAAAACAGCGCCCAAGAATAGCGAAATCGCTATTCCTGTGAGTAATAAAGTATCCACAGGTATTCTTCCTCCCACCTTCGCAATGTTATAGACCAAAAAAGTGGCGAACACGGCGCCCAGGAACGCCATGAACGGTGTAGTGTAAATCGAGAAGAAGCGAGGGAGAAAAGTTATCGAGAGTGCAGCGCCAACCGCGGCTCCCGAAGCTATTCCTATTATGTACGGGTCTGCCATCGGGTTTTTAAATAGTCCCTGCAGCGTTGTACCCGCGGTTGCCAGCGAGAGCCCAACCAATAATCCCAAAAATATCCGCGGCAGTCTTATCTGGAAAATTATTACTTCATTTATGGAAGAAGAAGCCTCGCATAGATGAAGTTTGCTTCCCACCAGAGCGACAATTTCCAGCGGCGGTACATAAACAGGTCCGATTGCCGTTGTCAATACGATGGTCAAGCCTAAAATTGCAACTAAGTAAATCATAACCATTTTCCAGTGGATAAATTTTTTAAAATATCCTGTTTTTGTTTTCACCATTGTTGCTCCCTGTTATTTCATTCCTTTTTGTTTTCTTCTGCATAGATGTCATATTCGTTTTTTTCCCTGATACAGCCGATACAGTCGAAGTTACAGCCCTTAAAGGACAGCATCGCCATCCTTTCACCTACGAATTTTTCTGTGTAACTTATATGGTAAATGTTCATAGCCGTGCTTGTATACAAAGTATAACTTTCTTCTGTTTAAGTTAAGACACGGATTTATTTTCCAGTTCACCTCCTTTTATATCCAAAAACCACATCCCTTTCACATGCACTTTTTCCAGTTCACTCACCTTTATCCTTCGCTTGAATATCGGTCCGTCAACTACAAAAGTATGATACTCCCCGGATTCGCCGGACAAATGGAACTTGTACTTTTTCAGCTCTTCGATAAAGGATTCGTCAAATCTCCTGCCCAACCATTCTTCTTTTATTCTCGTCGCAACTACTATTGCTTCAAAGCCTTCTGCTATGAACTCCTGCACTATATCCCCTGGGTCGAGACCCCAAAGAGGGATGATTGGTTCTATTTCAAGGTCGCTGCAAACCCCCTCTATCCATTCCCGGTGCTCAATCAGGTCAATATCGCCGAAAACGCCTCCTTCCACGCCATCACGTTTTAATTCTTTCACAGCTTCTTTGAATTTACGCTCATAGCCCTCCCATGAAGCGTTCACCTGGACCATTGGTATTCCTATGGCTTCTGATTGAAGCTTCAGTAGAAAAGGGCGAGTTCCATGTGCTCTTTCCCTCTTCCCATCCTCATCTAGCAAATTCAAGAGATGCGATACATCAAACCCGTCAAGCATTGCTTTGTAACATGCTAAACTGCTGTCCTTTCCACCGCTCCAGGAACAGAAAACGCGCTTATTTTCTTTCATTTGCTTCAATTGTTTTTTAAACCGTTTCTTTTCAAAAGATACGTTACCACCAGCAATCCAACAACGGCGAAAAACACTTCAAATCCTGGTGGCTCTGGTGTCGCAGTGGATAGAGGTGTTGGTGTTACCATAATTCCAAAAAATTCATATAGATACCCATAAACAGTTTCCGTGCCGTTCACTATCCTCGGACCTGCTCGAGAGATAATATCCGCATCTATGGCATAAACCCTGTCATTTTTGACTGCATTCACCTCTTTCAGCCTCTCCTCACTTAATATGTAGTCATAAGATTGCATACCCACCACACCATGTCCAACAGAAACAATTATCACATCCGGATTCCGGTCTATGAACTCCTCCAGACTTACCGTGTCCCAATCTTTAATGTCAGAGAAGGCATTCTCTCCTCCTGCTATCTTTATCAATTCATTTTGCACGGTGCCCCCGCCTGCAACCCAGATAGGGTCGTGCCAGGTAACCTGAGCAACTGTTGGTCTTTTTACATCCCTCGTTTTGTTTTTAATTTCTTCCATCCTTTGAGTCATATTTGCGATTAAAGCAGTGGCATTCGTCTCTTCCCCCGTTATTCTACCCACCAGCATTATATCGTCCATTATTTCACTGATGTTTACAGGATTCAAGCCTACAACCGTTATGTTCAGCTCTTCTAACCTTCCAAAAGTTTCTTTCCCGTTCAACTCATCGCCAAGAACAAGGTCAGGGTCTAAGGCTACTACCTTTTCTATGCTCACCGTAGAAACACCGCCAATCACGGGCTTCTCTTTCGCTTCTTCTGGATAATTGCAGTATTCGGTTACGCCAACGACCCTATCACCAGCGCCGATGTCGAACAATATTTCCGTATTGGTTGGCGATAACGAGATAATTCTTGCCGGTATCTCCTCAATGGTTACATTTCTACCGAAGTCGTCGGTTATTGTGAGCCCCTGCGTTTCTGCCCTTACTGGTATTTGTAAAGAAGAGAAAGCGGTTGTAGCTGTTAAAACGATTGTTAGCGCCGCGATTATAACTATCCATTTCTTCATTCCTTCATTCTTTATCTTTATCTTTATCATTTTATTTTACACCCTCCGTCATGTTTGATGGCACATATACCATCCCACCACCTTCTGTTTTATATATTCTCCCCACTTCACCCACAATTTCCGTTTGCACCGTCTCGTTCATCATATCCAGCTTTTCGATTCGTTCACCGCTTTTCACTATCACTTCCATGTTCTGCTGCCCCGGATTTTTGACAATGGTCATATCCGTCTGTGTTAAAACTTCGGGCATGCTGAGATATAGTAGCAGCATCACCATCAGCCCAAGCGCAAACACCATCGCCACGTCGAACAGATTTGCAACGCCTGATAGCGGGTCATCGTCGTCTCCTTCTCTTCTTTTATCTCTCCTATTCATGTATTTCATTTTTTACTCACCTCCAAAGAGCACTTCACAAATGTATTTTATATCGTTCATGTCATCATCATACCATCGCCTTCTCATCGTATAAACGATGTATGAAACGGCACCGATGAGCAACCCTACGACTGTGGTGCCAAATGCAATGATTAAATTGTTTGCAAGCGTATCCACATCACCTCTCGTAAGTGCAAGAAGTGCAGGACCCATCGGTATCAGCGTTCCCATAAGCCCGAACATCGGACCCAGTCTGACCATCACCTTTGTTCGTTCAAGCCGCTTTGTGATGAATGAATCGCATTTCTGCAGTAACTTCTCAAGATTTATTGAAAACATATCCGGATTTTGAGATGTTTTCTCCTCTTTTTTGTCTTTAAGCGCTAAAAGACCGTCTAAAAAGAAATATACGAATCGCTTTGAGGTGCAATCCCTGAGCACGTTGATTCCTTCCTCAAATTCATCTTTGTCTATTAACGCCTTTACATCCAGCACACCGGTCTCAAGGTCTTTCGGCTTATTTTTCTTGTTCTTCGAGAATCGCTTTTTTATTGTATCTCCTCTCTTTATTCTGCCAGCTCTTGCAAGCCATTCACACGAGAACATGCCGATTTCAACAACGATAAACGCAGTCATCCCAAGCAATAAGAGGATAACAGGATAAAGTAACGAGGTTGAGACGAGGTATATCGCTTGTTGCAGGATATGTGGTAAATTCATCATAAGAATCATTTTCTATTCCTCCTATAAGCTCTTTTCTCTTTGTAGTAGCCGAAATAAAAAAGTGCAATGGCCAGTATCGCCAGCAGTATCAAAAGTATTGGCAGTGTTCCTCCACCGCCTGGCGCACCGGAAGTGGCATTTCCAAATGGGAACCCCCGAACTTCTTTCTTTGTTTCGCTTGCAGAACCACTCTCATTTACTGGTATTTGCATGCCTCCCGCTTCGCCCGCTCCTGCTTCGCCGGTGCCGCTCCCTTCGCCGATTCCACCTGCTGTACCACCGCCGTATCCACCTCCGGAGCCGGGACCGAAGCCGGGTTTTTCTGTTATTGACGTTGGCGTGGGTGTTGGCGTGGGTGTTGACATTACTTCCTTCTCTACTGAATCATTATTATTTGTCCATGTAACTTCGTTTTTTATTGTCAAATTATCACTCGGGTTTGCATCAACCGTAAGGTTATAGGTTCCATTATCCCTGGCGTTCCATTTAAAATCTAAATTTAGCCGTACGTTATCCTCTAAGGATATCCAGCTCATTTCTTTCTCTACATCATTCACACTGAACCTCACCCAAAATGACTTATTTGTCTCATACCCGATATTCGTGATATTCGCTTCCACCGTGACCGTATTACCTACATAAGCATGCTTTGGTAATACCTTTTCAATCGTTGTTACAAGGTCGGGCTTGTTATCCTCCACCCATACAGTTACATTCGCGATATTATTCCACGGATTTGACTCCGACACATTACCAGGAGGCGGGTCTACTTCTACCGTGAGACGATTTTTTCCCGGCTCTTCCGGTGTCCATTCAAATGAGACTTCTTTTGAATCATTGATATTCAATGAGGAATTAACGATTTTTTCGAGCTTTTTAATTTGATTTTCATCATCTTTGTATCTCAGCTCGACCTCAAAGCTTTCGGTTACATTAGATTTACCGATATTTTCAATTACAGCTATTATCTTTCCCTCTTCTCCAACAGTATATGGTGAATCTCCTTTTTTCATCACATCTTTTACAGTAAGGTCAGGCATCGTTCCATTTCCAAATGCTATTACTCTGCCCTCTCCTATTGTATAAACGAATCCATCCACCACAACTGGAGAAGAGCCACCGTGCTCTGAATGCCATATCTCTTTTCCTGTGAATGCATCGAGACAGTAAAGCATGGAGTAGTCAAATCCCCCCACGATTGGTTTACCCACAAATACCTTCCCATCTCTTGTCACCACTGGCGAGTTCGTCCAAGAACCGGCACCTGTGAATTGCCATATCAATTCTCCAGTCTTTGCATCTAAGCAATATGTGATTCCTTCATTTGACCAACCTCCGGAAGTGACATAAATATAACTTCTTGTCGAATGTGAAGGTGCATAATATGCAGGTGTTGAATCGCCCCAATCAATATATTTACTCCATATCCTTGTCCCATTAAAAGCATCGAGCGCATAGAATTGACCTTGTCGATAAGTTGAGAAATAAACAAGTTTGTCTGCAACTGTGATACTGCCGAAGATGCCACCCCTAACACCGGTAACAGTGCTCCATATCTCAGTCCCATTAGTGGCATCTACGCTGTAGGCTTTGCCGATTCCTTCATATACGGCGCTTCCAAAGTATGCGTTTCCGTATGCGATTGCAGGAACTGACATGGCATGACCAGCATATTTCCCATTTTCTGTAACATCAAACTTCCATATTATATCCTCTTCTCCTTTTCTCCCGTTCCCAATGCTATTGTTGATACAGTAGAAATAGCCGCCATCATAGTCACCTACATATACTGCTCTCTTCGTAACCGCAGGACCGCCGATTACTGAACCTTTACCTGAAGGGAATCTGAACTCCCATTCCATCTCTCCATCGTCAGCATCTATACGATAAACTTCTTTCCCAGAGGACACAAACACACTTCCATCCTTATATGCCGGTGTTGCCCATGAGCCATAGATTTGTGGAGCTATTTGCCTTGCCCATAATATTTTCCCCAAATTCTCCTTATCCAGAGCTACGAGATAAGTATAAGAACTGCCACCAAATATCCCTGATGAAGAAGAACCGGTGCAATACACAAATACCTTCCCCTCTGCAACAATGAGTGATGATGCTCCACATGCACCGATGTCCTCACTCACCCCTGCAATCTCGTTCGTATCCGGGGCATCACATGGGGCATAGCCTGCATTCTCATGGAATGAGCCCCACTCCTCTCCTGTTTTCTTGTTACGAACGTAGAATACATCAGACATGTCCTCTGACTTCACTATCCCTGACCTAGCAACTATTTTTATCATATACTCGCCATCAATTACATCCCCGGTATTCCATGCATAAGAGCCATCATCCTTCTCGTTTGTTGTGATCTCTATCCATCGATAGCCCCTATCAGGACTATATAGAATATCAATCTTCAGTGGCTCTTCATAGCTCGCATTCCAGGTGATATTTTTCACTCCTCCCCATACCTCACCTCCTATAGGTGAAGTCAGCTTGAGGTCTATTCTACTTGTCACAAGTACGCTTTTTGTCAGGTTATTGTTCGTCTCGTTCGTCTCCATTGTATCGTTATCTGAATCCAGGAAGACGCTGAGCTTGTATTCACCCATTTTCATTGGTAGCCATTGGAATGCGATACTGCCGTTATAGGTGTTGATATTTGTCTTTTTCATGATTGCTTCCTCTTCTGTGGATATGGCATTCACAACTCGCTGCTCTACCTTTATAACCACTGATGTGATATTGCCATCACGAAAGGCATCTGGATATGTTATGCCGAGATGCATATGCGTATATCCCCCGTTTGCCGTGGCGTATTCATCATCTGAGATATATGTATTGTTCACGTTTGACCAGTTTCCATACGATACAATATCATTTGCATTCAGCTCCAAGCTACGATTCATTGAATTGACATCTGTGTAGTTCACGACAACAGCCACATAATCCACGCTCCATGTATCTCCATTATCCACTAACCCGGTAGAAGTATCAGATGAAATGCTTACGCTCAACGTATCAATTTCTTCCCAGCTCCAGTTCGATTGCTGTTCTGTTATGTTATAGGTCAAATCAGAAGTGGTATTGGTTCCAGGGAAGATTTTGCTTTCACCAATGGTTTCATTAAAGATTGGCGTTATCACGTAGCGTAAAGGACCACTTCTGTCAATTATCTCATCTGCCACCATCGTTGCATTAAAACCTTCTGCAGTTCCATTTAACTTCGCTTCTATTCTGTTCACCTCATCTATATACAAGACATCAGGCGTTATATCTTCAGGAACGAGGTCTGGAAGCAGAACCTCAAAAGTTTCAGAAACATTATTGTTTCCTTCAATTGTCTCTTTTATGTCATCATCAGAATCCACAAACGCGGTTATTGTATGGTTTCCAAGCGTAGTTGGCCGCCAATAAACGCTGAAATTCCCCATCCCATCGCATGTAACATTGGTCGTTTTTCCAACGATGGTTCCGTTATCGATCAGAGAGATATTAAAGTTTTCAGCAAAACCTTCAACCTTCATATTCACCTGATTTCTTGCATTTACAAAGACCTCACCCGCAGTGATCGAGGTTGGAATTAAATCTGGAAGAATCACATTTACTGATTTCTTCAGTGTGTTATTGCCCTCATATTGTTCCATCACTTCGCTATCTGAATCCACTGTAAATCTCAGATTATGGGTTCCGCTCACTGATGGTCTCCACTCGAAAGATACTGTGGTATTATCACGAATGCGTTCTATCATTTGCTTGCTTACGATTTCCTCGTCTGCCTTAAGCGTTACATTGAAATGCTCATCGGTAGTGCCTCTTATCGTGCAGTTTATGGTGTTTGTTACGTTAATATATGTCTTATCTGGCGGTGTTATCTTGGAAGGGTATAAATCAGGAAGTGCTACATTCACTTTCATCTTAGCATGGTTGTTCGTCTCATTAAATTCCGTGACATTATTTATTGCATCTGCGATGAGGGTCAGGTTGTGGCCGCCAATCGTGTTTGGCTTCCAGATAAAAGAGATGGATGTATGCGAATCATGCCACACCGAGTAAACTTCCTTCCTTTCAATGAATTCGCCGTCTGAGAGCAGATCAACGTAAAATATCCCGCCGTTGCTTTTTATATTTGTCTTGACTGTATAAGAGGTATTCACATAAATTTCATCCTCTATCATGGCATCGCTGACCGAGATATCAGGCAGTTCATAATCCCCCCTCATTGTCTTTACCATCACCGGATATGGTTCCCCGGACATTCCAAGAATCGGAAATATCGTCGCCCTCAGCGGGAAAAAGGACATACTTGTGGTGTAGTTGAATGACCCATCTGGCTGCTGAAGACTCAGCAGATATGCCGTTACGCTCTTGCTATTCCTCGTCCAGTTCAATGGATTTTCTCCTGCTGCGATGATCGCTTGAATCGCATAAGAAGTGCTTATCACGTCAGAATACCCTCCATCCTCGTCTTGAGCTTTTTTGAGATAATCCAATGCCTTCTTTATCGTCTCTGAATCCTCACCCTCTCCAGCTGCGATGAGTGCCTGAATCACGATAGATGTTGCTTTGACATCACTACCTCCATCATACGAACTCCATCCTCCATCCTCCTTGTTTTGTTTCGATTTTATGTGATTTACCGCGTTTACGATTGTTTTATCATCTCCTTCTCCACAAGATATGAGCGCGAGTATTGCAAATGCATCATCTTCCACAATGTCAGGGTCTCCAAACTGTTTTCCATCGTAATATGATTTTAGCATCGTAAGATAATTCACTTCTCCGAAATTCGTCGGGTCTTCCCCAATCGCACTTATCACGAGGATCATCCTTGCAAAATCATCTAAATCGATTAAACACGAAGGATTTGACCCCTGTAAAAATCCAGCAGAATCTCTCGGCTCATCCCTCAGATAATCAATAAGTGAATATCTATGTGGCTTCCACCTTTCAGTCTCAGGATTCTCACCAGCCGATATTATTGCGAGTGATGCAAGTGCAGAGCTGGAAAAGCCACCCAAACTACCGCTTGGATTCTGCGATTCATTCAAGAATTCGAGTGCTGAGCGCATGTTATCAACATAGTTGAATATCGGCGGCGATACCGAGACATAAATCGAGAAGTTGTTATTTGTATCATTAATCTCGCTTAGCAATGCATCTTCTGGATGCACCTCAATACCCAATTTGTAATCTCCAACATCAGGAGGTATCCATGTAAGCTTTACGATATTATCACCCAGATCGATCTTTACCCTCTTTGAATTAACTTCTGCATCGTTTATGATGAGATTCATGCATACATCCTCTGGAGTCAGATATGTCCCTGTTCTTTCAATCTCAGCCAGTATCGTATTATCTCTATCTGCGTAGGTTATGTATGGTCTTATAATTGCCGTTACATTGAGGTCAAAAGTCAATCTGTATGGTTCTATCAGAGGGTAATAATCATAATTTCCATCATATACTTTATATGCCACATCACCAATACCATCGCTATTATTATCTGCACCGGCGTAATCATACCAGAAATTACCCGCGTATCTTGTAGTTGTAATTCCATTGTACGTGTAATTCACAGGAATCGTGGAGTTCCAGCTGTTATTCCCATGGACGCCTGATTTTCCAAACCCAAATATGTTATTGAGATAGATGATGTTATTGGTGTTATTGTCTCCACCAAAGGGATAAAAGCCCATACCGAGAGAGATGATTGTGTTGTTGTAGATCGTATTATTATCTCCCTGCATGGAGATACTGGAAATCTTGTTATTATAGATCGTATTATTGTTACTATAATATTCCGCTGACCTATAAATATCTTTTCCGCCTACCCAGATTTTATGGATGATATTATCACAGAGGATGTTATTGGTTGTACTTCCCATAAAAATTGAATTTGTATCTGAATTGAACGTGTTATTCTCGATTATATTCCCTTTTGATCCTGAACCTATTATTAACTCATATGCACTGCCAAAATCTCCGGTCATAAATTTACAGTCTTCAATCTTGCAGTTAGTTGAGTTTGATATGGTTACAGGTATATGCTCAATAGAAGCCCCTTCTGTTGCATAATTGTAAAGATATAGTCCGCTCAATGTAATTTCATTTGAATCCTCAATGACGATGTTCCTCTTCTTATCCTTTGCACTCCTCTCGACTCCAACAGTGAATCCAGATAGTGTGATCTGCTCAGAGCTTTTTATCTTTATTAAATCACCAAATTCACCTGAACTTGTGATGAGCTTTACATCCTCGTCCCCGATTATCCGAAGAAGATTTTTATTCTCTATTCTGATGGTGTGTTCGCAATCGTTGATGGGATATTCTCCACTCTCAATGAATACCTTGCTTCCCGGTGGAGCTGCATCTATCGCTTCCTGAATTGTGGGATAGTCAGTTGGAACTCTGATAGCCGAAATATCTCTTACGGTTACATTTGTTTGAGCATTTAAATGGGATGATGCGGTGATGTCTTCCACGAGCAGCTCAGGCATTGATGCATGAAATATCAGTAAAATTATTATCACTACAACACCTTTATTCATCCCTACACCTCTATTCTACTGATCGTAAACCTGCTTTTCTTTTATACCTCGTGAAACAATCTTATCGCCGGTATCCAGTCATAATAGACTTTCCCATTCGCATCTCTGAATTCAGTGCAGTTCATCCAGCCGTTCCCTGTTTCTAACGCGGGTGTATGGTGTATCTTTGGATAAGAGCCTGTGCGTATGGTGTAGTTGTAAACCACGCCTTTTT
>JAGXOS010000034.1 GCA_023659775.1 Methanomicrobia archaeon LH_S14
CAGGAGATACACAGGTTAAAGAGAGAGATGATATTCTTGCGTAAATCTATATGGCCTCTCAGGGAAGTTATCAGTGAATTGGAGAGAGGAGAATCTTCACTCATCAAAGAAACTACGGGAATCTACCTCAGGGATGTCTATGACCACACAATTCAGGGATATGATTTCGGGAATACTCGATGTTTACCTTTCCAGCATAAGCAACAAGATGAATGAAGTTATGAAGGTGCTGACCATTATTGCAACCATTTTTATTCCCTTGACTTTCCTTGCAGGGGTTTACGGAATGAACTTCAGGTATATGCCTGAGCTTGAGTGGCATGGGGGATATTTCGCGGTTTTATTTTTAATGGCGATTATAGGTATTGGATTGGTAATTTATTTCAGGAAGAAGAGATGGATATAGGTTCATTTTTCCTATCAAATTTATATATGAATCTTTACCCTTTAAAGTTTATCGGCAACAACTAACTTTTATATATAAGTAAAAAAAATTACCATCATAATGGATAACACAAGCTCATCTGGAATATTGCAGCGCGGTGCATTTATTTATTATGTGGGTTCGGTGATTTTTGCGGCAGGCATTGCGCTCTTAGCCGTAGGCACCGCATTTGTCATGATTTTTAGGATACACCATGGATCTGAGCCGGAAAAAATCATTCTTTGCCTTATCTTCACCGGCGTTGGAACCACGCTGATTTTAACGGGTATAAACCTGATGATGAGGCAGACGCAATACGGGTATTATATCATAGGTGCGAGTGCGTTTATATCCGTGCTTGCGCTTCTCATCTTTACATCCAATTATCCGCACAACTGGCATTATCCGCTTATAAGCTATATTCTTGCTCTCTACGTTATCGGATTTTTAATGCTATTGGGAAACGCATTTGCGAACGTAATTCTGTGGATGATTGAGGGTAAGACTGAGGCTGTGGTGGGGAGAGAAGGAGAGATAAAACTATACACTGATGAAGAGATAGAGCGAGACATAGAAGAAGCAACGAGAAAAAGCATAGAACTTTCAGCCAGCGAATTAAAATTTAAAGAACCGAGTGCAGGGGAAGTGAGATTTGGGAAGGCTTTTCGTGAGTCACGGGGTGATACCACCAGGGTCAAAGATGATATGGGGGAAGAAAGAAGCTTGAGAAAGACGTTAAAACCCGGTGAAAAGGTGAAATCCGGTGTAGCAGAGGTTGATAAAATCTCAGTGCTGTTGGGGGAAGCAATGAAGAAACGAGCAATTGAGAAAGGGCGGTTTGGGAAGATTAAGGAAGAAATCGAAGAAAGCTTTAAAAAGCTTATTTATTTAGTGAGATTAAAAAGGTGATCTGTTAATAGCAAGCAAAGTAAGTAGTCGAAACCTTTTTAAGCTTAGTGCTACTAATATAATAAAGGTGATATGAAAATGGCAAAAGGTCTTGATATCGGAACCATGAACATAATTTGTTCGGAAAGAGAGGAAGAAGATGTGGTGTTCACGCAGCAGAGGAATGCATTTATGGAGCTTGAATCGAGCGACCTGACGAAGACGATGCTGGATAGTGCGAAAGTCCTTTATATCGAGAAGGATGCGAGGATTTATGTATTGGGTGAAGATGCGTTTAAGTTCGCGACTATATTCGGGAAAGGAACGAGAAGACCGATGAGATATGGTATAATAAGCCCCAAGGAGAAGGATGCGATACCAATGATAAAGCTAATAGTAGAGCGGGTTTTAGGAGAGCCAGCTCATCGAAACGAGGTGTTGTGCATTTCATCGCCGGCAGACACGATAGATTTAGATATGAATGCATTGTATCACAAGAAGATGATGGAATCGCTGGCAAGGAGAATGGCTTACGAAACGCATGTGATTGATGAGGGCTTGGGCGTGATTTATTCTGAGCTTTCAGATTACAACTTCACTGGATTGGGGATAAGCATGGGTGCGGGTCTCACAAACGTAACACTCGCATATTTAGCCACGCCCGTAATGTCATTCAGTATAGGCAGGGGAGGCGATTGGATTGACGAGCAGGTTTCAATTACTACAGGTTTGCCAAAGGACCATGTATGCGCAACGAAGGAGAAGGGCTTTAAATTAGGGCTGGAAGTCGAATATGGAAGTGCAGATGGTGCGCTCTCCATTTATTACGATGCTTTGATGACGTATATCATAAAGAACCTGAACAGGAAGCTTGCAGAGATAACACCACCAAAAGTGGAATTCCCGGTTGCTCTCGCAGGAGGAAGCGCCAGACCCGATGGATTTTTAAAGATGTTCGAGCGGAAATTGAGAGAGGCAAAACTCCAAATTGACATATCGAGCATAAAACTTGCTAAAGAGCCGTTGTATTCAGTTGCAAGGGGATGTTTGATAGCAGCGAGAACACATGAGGGGGAAGAGAAGGGAGAAGGAGAAACAGAAGAAAGCGCCGGGTAAGGCTGAGAGGAAGAAGGAAAAGGAGAGTGCTAAGCGAGTGCTGCCGTAGATAGCAAAATCGTGCTATCTACGGTTTGAAGGTAGTATATAGGTGGCTAAGCTAACATGGATGGATTATATTTTTTAGTACCCACTTTGCTTGTGGTCTTTGTGTCTTTTCTCATCGTAAGAGCAGCCGCTATCGCCTTGATGATGACCGGGATGGATAGGAAAAGAATTGTGGTGTATGGTCCTCTTGATGTCTTGAAAGCTCTATTCAGAGAGGAATAGCGCAACATCCCTTCTTCGTATTCCTTTCACGGAATAAGTATACAGGTTTTTGATAAGAAAGCGTTTCTATTTCTATTCTTCCATAAGGAGGTGGAGCAAACTGAGGGAATACCTCTTCCTTCAGATATGGATAAAGGAAGTCCGCTTTATCTATCATACATTGTTTTTCATTATGTATAATACATTTAACATTTAACATTTAACCGTAAGGATATATCTCTTCCTCTTGCAATAGATTATACTAAGTTGCATTTTAAGGAGGTCCGGTATGTGCAATCTCGAACTAAAATTGTTAGGAACAATAGGTAATAAGCCTGCCAGGAGAAACGCTAAGAAAAGTTTAAAGGGGGTTTAGAGATGAATAACGCTAATAAAAAAAATTCTGATGAACTAATAGGATTTAAAGACGAAATTGAGAGTATCCAGAAAGCTATAACTGATTTTGAGTCAGGGCAGAAATTGGATATAGCAATCATCTCAGAGCCTTTTGCTGGAAGAACCACTCTTGTCAATAAGATAGAAGAGATGACCGCTCATAAGGTGATGAAACGGTCATTTTCATCAATAGTTAAAAAAGTGAAATTAAAGAACTAATCTTATCACGTTATAAGGAGGACGAATTAAAATTCCTCGACGATGTTAAGTCTGAGAATAAAAGGACCGTTAATCTCTTTAAATATCCTGTCACTATTAAACCTCTGAAAAAAACCATTAACATTCCTTTTTTAACAATAAATCTTGATCGTCTCAAAGTTTACCTGTCAAGAAAAGAAGAAAAAAAGAAGGCTGAGGACATAATTTTTGAGATGATCAATCGTGTTTCAAATGGAAATCCCGGTGTTGCTAAAGTAATATGGGGAAAAAGCCTTGAATATCCAACAATCAAACCAAGTTATGTTCAGGAGTTCTCCTTTAAGATCAAGCTTGATTATAGTGAATCCTTTATTCTGTATATTATCCTGTCAATGGAATCAATTAACAGAGAAGAATTGGTTGAAATTTGAAAAACCCTATCAAATTGGGGATAAAGTAAAGATCGGAGAATATTATGGCGAGGTCAGTGATATAGGGATTCGGTCGACAAGACTCATAACGCCCGATGACAATCTTGTTTCCGTACCAAATTATCTGATTTTCACTCAGGCAGTGGCAAGTGCAAATGCAGGGAGCCCCGAGATGATGGTTGTCATAGATTTATTTATGTGTACGATTTACGGTATGAATTCGAGTTCAAGTCCGAAGTTACCAGAAGAACCTGGAAGGAATTTTCTAAAAAAGGAATTACAGCGCCGCAAGTGAATGTTATGAGCGAGAAGACTATGAGTTAGACCAATAATTTTTAGACTTCACAATTTTATTATTGGAGGAGAACATGCATGAGTACCATATACGTGCTGACATCCCTTGTGGCTGTGATGATTGCTGGAATTTTTGCACACATGCTCGGACGAGTTGTTAAAATACCAGGCATCGTTTTTTTGTTAATAGCCGGGATTATTTTAGGTCCTGAGGTTACCGGACTTATTGATTGACCCCAGCCGATT
The DNA here is from genome assembly GCA_023659775.1 of Methanomicrobia archaeon LH_S14. Classification (GTDB taxonomy): domain Archaea; phylum Halobacteriota; class Syntropharchaeia; order Alkanophagales; family Methanospirareceae; genus JAGXOS01. Next base: position 4,243 of record JAGXOS010000034.1, read on the forward strand.
TGGAAGCGGTATTGAATTGCTTGTCGGGTTTGCCGTTGCAATAATCGTCTTCGATGGATGACTGGACTGGACATTGACGTCAGACAACTGCGGAAAATGCAGCACAGTATAGTGAATCTGGTTACGGTTGGGGTCATTATTACCGTGATACTTGCTGCGATAGCTGCGCACGTCCTGCTTTCTATGCCGTTTAACATCGCCTTGCTGTTTGGCGCCTTTGTTTCAGCAACCGGTCCCGCAGTGATTACACCGATAATCAGGCATGTACGGGTGAATAATAAAGTTGCCAGTACGCTCCAGGCTGAAGCGGTATTGAATGACGGTGTAAGTGTGATACTTGCAGCATTAGTTTTTGAGTGGATTGTAGCAGCCTTAACAGGAATTAAAGTTGTGGAATTCCTTTTAATCAGGATCTTGAACGGCGTTTTCTTCGGTATTGTAAGTGGGATTATTCTGATCATCCCTTTGCGTAAGACCCCTTTACTTACCGAACAGTATGCTCGATTCTGCTCTCTGCCTTTATCGATTTTGACGCCATTCGCGCAATTGGGTTTAACGGGATACTTTTAGCGGGTTTATTGCTGGTTATCATAAGACCTGTGGCGGTATTTGCATCTACACGGACGTCAGACCTGAAACGAGGTGAGAAACTATTTATATCTGCAATGGGACCACGAGGAGTTGTCCCCGCCTTTCGGGATCCTAAAGTCTCCACCAATGTAGAGGCTATCGAGATAAAGGCAGAGAAGGAGGGTATAGAAACCGAGCATCTCTCGATCGAGGACGATGTGGTGAGGAGCGTTAATAAACTGGTCAGGGATAAAAAGATGGACCTCATTGTGATTCCCCTTAAAGGAGGAGAAGACCCCGTTACAGAAAGAGATTGCCTTTTTCAAGAACAAGTACATCTTCTTAGGGATCGCGACTGAAATGCTGCTCATCCTCGCCTTTGCATATTTCCTCTTCTTCCAGCAATTTCTTGGAACCGGACCCCTGGAACTGAAGCACTGGCTCTTTTTTGTACCTTTTGCCATCTTTATTTTCGTAGCAGAGGAGATAAGGAAGTGGCTAATAAGATGGCTTGAGAGAAGAAAACCGCAAAGCAAAGCTTCGGTATTGTAGTCTTGACAACCAGAAACAAAAAAGGTTTAGCAGGTGTTTAACTTCGCCCTATTCAAAAAATATTGAAAAAGGTTTTTATTATCAGCATACATTAGAATATCTTACAATTACAAGAGGTTTTATGTTCGGCTGCTATGATATTCCGTTTGAACTCGAGAAAGAAGGAATCGCGCTCTCCCTCGAGAAGGAAGGAAAAGGCTTAGTTTACCGAAGCGCATGTGCAGGTGCACGACTGGAAAAAATTCTGCTGGCAGAAACCGGTAAAGTTTTTATTAACCCCATTGAGCCATTAAACAAGCCTAAGGAACTGACGTCTAACCTCCTCATAGAGTTTGAGAAGACTCTTTTGATCGAACCTGAGGCAACAAGAAATATCTTCATCACCTATCCCATAGAAATTGGTGTTTTAATATCGACAAAAACCGCAGTTGAAGTCCTTGATATTTTCACACTCGTACGGCAGAAGCTCACCCTCTATGGTGATCCGAGAAGTGGCGCTATTTGCAAATACTGGATGAGCAACGTGTATTCATCAGTACCCTCAATAAATCCACTTCATGAGGGTATTATAGAGCTCAGCATAACAAATACCACCAAAGAGTGGGTTACCGTAACGAAAGCCATCTTCAACGCGTATGGGATGAAGATATATTACCGCGATGACCTCGTCGCGATGAAGGCATCCATGAAGATCATGCACGGGAATATTGCAGAAACAGATTTTGTTGATGCCCCTCTTGAACCGGGAATGAAGAAATCATTAGAATTATACACTGTAGGAAAGATTGCGGTAACGACACCGAAATTTATAATGGAGGCAGGCCTATGATCTTCGACACCGTTGTTTACGGGAACGTCACTCTTTTTGACCTGTTTAAGGTTATCGCGATTCTTATCGTTGCGGTTGTTATTGCCAGGGTAATAACGATCAATCTCCGAAGGGGCCTTAAGGATAAGTTGGACAAGGACCATTTAGTGATTATTACCAAAGTTGTTTACTATGGCATTATTGTTATTGCTGTGCTCGCTGTTCTTCCCATGTTCGGCGTTAGTCTTTCAGGTTTGCTGGTTGCCGGAGGCATAGCAGGTCTCGTGATTGGTATTGCAAGTCAGAGTGTCGTGGGCAACCTGATAGCAGGGCTTTTCTTGATGATTGAACGACCTATGAAAATCGGGCAGGCGGTAAATATAGCCGGAACGGCGGGAGTGGTAGAGGATATCCGCGTAATCTCGACCACGTTACGAACATTTGAAGGACTCTATGTGAGGATGCCTAATGAGAAAGTCTTCACGACAGATATCACGAACTATGTTGAGTATGTAGCACGGAGGCTTGAGTATGTGGTCGGCATACGGTATAGCGACGATGCTGATAAGGCTATCGGGATAATCCAAAAGCTCCATGAAGAGCACCTGCTTACCCTTATAAGCCCGACACCCGATATTTTCGTCGATAACCTTGGCGATAATGCAGTTAATATCATCGTGCGGATTTGGGTACCGACTACCGAGTGGTATGGAATAAAGAAGGAGCTGCTCTGGAAGATAAAGACGGCTCTGGAAGACCAGGGAATAGAGATCGCCTTTCCCCAGTGTACGGTCTGGTTTGCTAATGAGCTTCGAAGTGGCGAGGGTGCAGTTACCGATCCTTCGGACTCCCAGCTCCCATGATGCTTACTTAGTGGGAACGGCTCTTCTGGTATAAGCGTTAAAAACGTGTAACTAAGGATGCAACCGGAAATTCTGCTGAGCAGGATCGTAGTACTCATCTTCGGACTGGTCTTTCTCGTTAAAGGCTCCGAGTTCTTCGTTAAAGCCGCGGTAGCGATCGCGAAGAAACTCGGCGTTTCCGAATTCGTCATCGGTTCAAATATTGCAAACATATTCTTGATTTTAGGTGTTTCGGCTTTTGTATTTCCCATATCTATTCAACGTATTACGTTTCTATTCATTGCACCTTTTATGATATTTATGACCTTTCTCTTCACAACACGTATTTAGGCATCGTTTTGCCCCCCTTATCATTATGGCTCTGCCTGCGAAGTATTTAATTGGTCAAGGCATATTTTCATGACATGAAGGATAACATGAGATTCGCAGTTAAAGATACTTTAACGGAAGAAGAAATCCAGAAAGGTCTAAGCAGTGTTATCAGAGAGGGCTTAGCCACACAAACGATGGTAACGCTGACGGGAGGTGTCTTCCTGGTCGCCTTTGCGCTGAAGCTCGGGGCTTCTAACCTGATGATTGGACTTCTGGCTGCTATCCCTCCGTTAGCGCAGTTGATTCAGATTCCTTCGCTATATCTGGTCGAGAAATACCGGGTTAGGCGGGCAATTACAGTGTATGCAGCAGCTTCGAGCAGAATATTCTGGTTGTTTATTGCCCTAATCCCATTCCTGTTCTCTATTGAAGCAGGGTTAGCTTTTCTCATTATGGCACCCGTAGAAGGAAAACCAAAATTTCAATTTCCGTTTTCCATTGTTAGAACTACGTTTGAAAAGGAGGAAGAGAGGAAGAATCGGAGGAACCGGCAATGGATGAAATAACCTTCTTCATTTATGCTTTCGCATCAATATTTGTTATCGTAAATCCCGTGGGTGGGCTAATCACTTTCATCTCGTTAACTGCTGGAATGAGTGTAGCAGAAAGAATAGAGGTAGCAAAACGCTCGGTTACGGTAGCATGCATTTTGGCAATTGTTTTTGCTGTATCTGGCGAGTTGATATTGAGATTTTTTGGTGTGACCGTGGACTGCTTAAGAGTTGCAGGAGGTATATTACTTTTTATTGTCGCATTAGACATGTTGCATGCAAGGGTTTCGCGCGAAAGTGTAACCTCAGAAGAAATAAAGGATGCTACCAAAAGAGAAGATGTTTCTGTATTTCCCATTGCTATGCCGTTATTAACCGGTCCGGGTGCAATTACAACGGTGATAGTGGTCATAAGAACAGGTCAAACACTGGATTTGAAGATAGTAGCGATATTAGCCATATTATTAACCTTCGCTCTATCTTATCTCATCTTCAGATTTGCGGATGTCATCAATAGAATATTAGGCGTTAGTGGATCTTTAGTGATAACAAGAGTTATGGGATTATTATTAGGAGCTATCGCAGTTAATTTTATCGCCATCGGTATATGGAATATATATGTGTCTATGATTTAGTCAAAATAAACAGACATTTCATTCTACCTGAAATTTTATAGTAAAGATATATTTTTATAGATGAGAGGCGTTTGATGATAGAGGAAGGAGAAAAAAAAAGTGGGTCGAGACTTCGCCGGGGGGGGAAAAGAAGGTGTATCTGCTGTCATCGGCGTTATTTTGACGGTTGCGGCGACAGTCGTGATTGCCGCTGTTCTCTTAGCGTGGATCGGTGCGTTTAATCTGCCACAACCACCTCACGCTGTCCTGGTCACTGCTAAGCACATAAATAGCACACATATAGAGGTAATCTTCATGGGTGGACCTGATTCTGACCTGGTAAACGGGCTTAACTTATCGGTGGATGCATTACCGATTGACCTGAGCAGTTTCCCGGAGTTTCGGGACGGAATAGTTGGTTTTGGAATATAACCGAAAGTTTTATATAACCCTTCCCCTTACAATGGAATAATAAAAATGATAAAACTCACGGGTCTTATACAAACTTTTGAGCCTATAAGCGAGAAAAATAAGAAGAACGATAAGTCAAAGAGCGTTGACAAACTGGCGGGATTATCTGCTGAAGAAAGGATTTCTGGCAAATATATTGTTCACACACGCCGCAGAGGAAGAGTTTGAGCAAAAGGGTTATTTGCCCGTGCACCCGAAGATAGTTTTCAAGGAGAACGAGGAGTATCTAATAGAGATATTAGACCCCGATGATTTCTCTGTTAGAGAGAAACAGGTTGAGGACCTTAACGGAGCTTATGAGACTAATTATGGCGATTATGGGCTAAAAATGGAAAAAGGATGCGTGACACTTCATTATAGTCGTAAGTGGATTGTTTCCTATATTGCGAGCATTATCACCGCAACAGGATTGAAGGTGGATACCCTGTCAATGATATTAAGCGGGCTCAGGGTTTTTGAAGAGCCATATAGACGTTATTACGAGGATATGATAGAAAGAGGGTCGAAGATAAGGATTATTTTTGGTGGCGAGGAGGAGATGGAAGAGATAGAAGAAACGAAGGCTCTAAGAAATAAATATGATGAGAGCGTTGAGGTTAGATATAGCCCTACAATAAGCAGGACGTGCAAAAGTTTTATCATTGACGATAAGCTGGCGATGGACGGTAAGGAATTATTGCCCGTGAATCAAGAGGAGCTATCATATATCGGCATAATGTATCTAAAAGAAGGGGATTGCGTGAAAAATCTGAGCAGAAATTTTGAAAACGTGTGGAAGATGAGCAAGGATCTCCTTTGATTTGATACTTTGATCAAACTTTCTTTGTGAAAGAAAGTTTGTTACGTCAGCTCGGTATCTTCACTGCCACACTGAGGGCATCTTATCGGCATCTTGTACGGGTCTTCCTGGAATACGTAGCCACAAACCGTGCATCTGAAAAATACCTTACTCTGGTCTATTTCAAAGGACATCTTTCCGCATCACCTTATTATATGGAGACGTTCTGCGCAACAAGTGTTAGGTTGCAGGATGTTATATGAGGGCTTCCGATGTTGATGGTAACATTTTTATCTTTAAGAATAGAAACATTGGTATCGTCATGTCGCAGATGCATTTCTGCAACGCCGCCACCAGCGGAGAAGTTGCCAGAGACATTGATGACGGAGATGAAGACCTTTTTATTGCCACTGTAATTTGTGAAGTATATCGGCGGGTCAGAGACAATGATGTTTCCGCCGGTAGTGTATTCAATGATCGCACCGTTCTCATAAATTACTTTTTTGGAGCCGATAGTGCACTCGATGTTGCCGAAGGATTGATTGTAGTGCTCTGTTCCATCTACTGTGACGTTCAACCAGCCAGCTTCAGGCGACTTTTTCGCCCCGATACTTCCTTTTATCAGGTTGAACTTCATGGTTCTGACAGGCGACTGGTCGAGTGCAACTTTCTTCACGTTGCTCTGCAAAGAGATGAAAGAGGTTTTCATGCTTTGTAATACCGCCGTTTCACTTGTTTGCTCCACCATTGGCATCCCTGACGTATAAATAACGGTTACCGTAGCAATAACAATGGAGAACGTAAGGATATAGCCAACGACTTCAGAAACGCCTTTATCTTTTCCTTTGCTTTTCATATTAACCTCTCCAGTTTTATCTTTACTTTTGATGTGCCTCCGTAAGCGGTAGTAGCGTTCACCTCTGCACTCGTTCCGCTTAGCGTGTAGTTATAGGAATATCCTTTGAATGAATAAAGTTGTAATTCTTCTAAACTTGCGTTAAGGTCCACGCGGTAGTTATGCCCGCCGATTTTCTACGGTAATGTCTCCTCAAATTCCACGGTTCCCTTATGCGGTACCGTAAGAATTGCCCCCGTGGTCTTTGTGCTCAATGCGTTGCCGAGGTCGTTGAACTGCTGGTGTATTGCCACGTCCGAAGGGAAATCCACGAATGCTGCATGGTAGAGCTGAAGCGAAATGAAGAAAACAAAAATTGCGGCTGCAAAAATGACGAACGTCAATGGCACGGTTGTTCCTTTGCTCCTATCTCATGGCTTGGGAACTCAGTTTCGGCCTGTGAAACTTTATAGCCCGCGGACATCGCCTGGTTCAGTAGAATAACCAGGCTTATGAGACCCAATGCTAAGATGAGACCCGAAAGGATTAGCCATTGACCTTTGCGGTTGTTCATAGTATTATGCTAAATAATATCCTACCTTATATAATTCATTTTCGATATTGGACATTTTTTTTTATTATTCCACCATTTCTACGCCATATTCCTTTTCGAGAAACGCAATACCCTCCCCCTCGCTCATTCTTTGCTTACCTGGCAGCTTCTTTTTTTCTATTCTCCTCTCTTTTATTCGATACCCCGGTCTTTTTAAAGATACTGAAACATCCATTCCATATATCCCTACTTTAGGGTCGTAATGAATGCCAAAGTCGGTGTGTTCTGCGATGCCAAAGGAGAAATTACCGTAGGTGTCGAATTGACTCATAAGAAGTTTATTCTGTATTTTAAAGCATCGCTTAAGGAAATCCTTTGCACGTTCTCCTCTCAGCGTGACTTTACACGCAATAGCTTCGCCTTTTTTTATACTAAACGGCTGTATGGTTCTTTTAGCCAGTCTCTTAATCGGCTTTTGATCCGCAATGCGTTCCAAAAGCTTCTCCGCTTTTGCTAACTTCTCGCCACTTTCACCCACAGCCATATTTATCACTACTTTATCTACCTCTATTCTTCTCATCGGGTTTGCTGCCATTCTTTCCTCCCTTTCGTTATACTATCCTTTTACAAAGGTTGTTTTGGTCATTAGGATTTTGGTATTAGGTATTGTTTAGTATTTCGGATTTAGAATTTAGGATTTTTTTTTAAAAACCCCCCGGTATCTCTATTTTTTCTTCTCCCACCACAAAGACATAATCGTCTATTGTCTCGAAACTTTCTTCTCCGCCGTCGTTAAGAGGTTTTATCCTTACCACATTTGACTCTGGACTTCTCGTTACTCTTATTTCCTCTATTTCACCAGTCTGAGCGGAATGCTTCCCCCCTATCACCATCACTTTACTCCCTTCTTTATATGCAAAGTGCTGCACTATCTCATTTGATTCCAGGGACACTGTCACAGAATCATGCGTTTTTATCTCCCCCGAGAGGTCTTCTCCGGGTAGAATGTTCCTACCATCATGCAGGTTCAATTGTATCTTTTCTTCTTTTATCATTCTTTTCCCGTTCACGCGGCACAGTTTTTCGGATGCCTCGCTCTTCCCTATCTCCACCAGCGACAATTTCCCTTTCTTGTCCAGAAACACCATATAATTGGCTTTTATGCCCGGAAAGGAAAGAATGTCAAAGATGCCAACAGGAAACTTGTGGTCTTTTCTCGTCCTACCATTAACCACGACGTTACCTTCATTTAATATCCTTTTCGTTTCCTTACTGTTGTCCGCCAACTTCAGCATGTCCCTTACGACCAAAAGCAAAGGCATGCTTTTATCCCCTGGATGCGGCCCTGGTCTGGGTTTTACCGTCCAGAAGGCTGTTTTTCTTTCTATTCGCCAGCTACGAGGCGCCGCTATCCGCTTTTGATGCTTTTTCATTTTTAACTAAAATAAATTTTCTTTTTAGAAAAACTATTTCTTTTGGTAAAGCTTTTCTTTTTAAGAAAAGGTTTGTTTACACATAAGCGTATTTCACGAAATCATCCACTTTTCCTTCGAAGTCCTCCTGTGCTTTAGGCGTTACAGTTGGCTTTACACCCTTAATAGCCGTTTCAAAATGCTGCTTCTTCACCACTATGTTCTTTATCGCCTCTTCTATGTGCTCCTCACTTATCCCCGAGGTGATAAACTCCCTTAAAGCACTCATTACCGCTTCTTTAACGATTGCCGCTATATCCGCACCGACATATCCATCTGTTCTTTCCGCAAGTTCCTCCGTATCTACGTCTTCTCCTATTGGCTTTCCTCTCAGATGAACCTCAAAAATTTTCTTCCTCTCCTCTTTATCCGGCGGTTGTATATATATCAATCGGTCAAGCCTTCCGGGTCTCAGCAATGCGGGGTCTACCATGTCAGGTCTGTTAGTCGCCGCTATGATAATCACATCTTTCAACTCTTCCAATCCATCCATTGCGGTCAACATCTGTGAAACCACTCGCTCTGTTACATGCGAATCAAAGCCAGCGCCTCTCACAGGTGCAATTGAATCTATCTCATCTAAAAAAATAATACATGGTGCGGCTTGCTTCGCCTTCCTGAAAATCTCGCGAACCGCCTTCTCTGATTCACCCACCCATTTCGAGAGCAGTTCCGGTCCTTTTATCGAAATGAAATTCGCCTCTGTCGCGTTCGCTACTGCCTTAACGAGCATCGTCTTTCCCGTCCCCGGCGCTCCAAATAAAAGGATACCTTTTGGTGGTTTTGTATTTAAACGGGAGAATGCATCGGGATATTTAAGTGGCCATTCCACGACTTCTTTTAATTCCTCTTTTACGTGCTCCAAACCGCCTATGTCGTCCCACTTCACATTCGGCACTTCTACAAAGACTTCCCTGAGCGCAGAAGGCTCTGTGTTCTTTAACGCTTCACTGAAATCTTCTTTTGTTACTTTCAGCTTCTCCATCACTTCCGGAGGTATCTCCTTTTCTATGTCTATCTCTGGCAATATTTTCCGTAGTGCATGCATGGCAGCTTCTTTACATAACGTAGCAAGGTCTGCGCCGACAAATCCATGCGTGAGGTCTGCTAACTCTTTAATGATTTTATCCTTCTCATCCTCCCTCAGTGGCATTCCCCTCGTATGCACTTGCAATATCTCTTCACGACCATTCCTGTTTGGAATGCCTATTTCTATCTCACGGTCAAAACGACCTCCTCTTCTTAATGCCTCATCCAGCGCATTAACTCTATTTGTTGCGCCAACTACCACTATTTGCCCTCTTGATTTCAAACCATCCATCAAAGAAAGAAGCTGTGCTACTACTCTTCTTTCCACTTCTCCTGTTGTCTCTCCTCTCTTCGGTGCAATGGAATCCAATTCATCAATAAAAATAATAGAAGGTGCGTTTTTACCCGCTTCCTCAAATATATCCCGCAGATGCTTCTCACTTTCTCCATAAAACTTGCTCATTATTTCAGGACCCGAGATAGAATAGAAATTGGCGTCGGTCTCGTTTGCCACTGCTTTTGCTATTAACGTCTTTCCAGTCCCCGGCGGCCCGTGCAAGAGAACACCCTTTGGTGGCTCTATCCCCAATCGCTCGAATAGTTCAGGATGTCTCAGTGGCAATTCTATCATCTCCCTTATCACCCCTATTTCTCGCTTTAACCCACCAATGTCCTCGTAAGCCACGTGAGGAACACCTATCGCCTCTTCTCTTGGCTTATGAAGCACAATCTCGGTATCTATTTGCGGTATTACAGTACCTAAAGGAACGGTGTTAGTAACGACGAAAGTAATAGGATTGCCAAGCATCTCCACTCTCATGATTTGCCCCTTTGTAATTGGTAGTCCTTTCAATATCCTTGCTAAGTATCTTTCGCCACCTGCAATTCTTACCGGCTGTGTAGGCTCAAGCGTAACTCTTTTTGCCTCTTTCACCTTTGTCTTCTTTATTCGCACGCGGTCATCTATGGCGACACCGGCATTACTCCTTATGTTCCCATCTATGCGCATTATTGATTTATTGCTGTCGGGAGAATAGCTGGGCCATACAATAGCAGTAGCAATAGTCTTACCTTCTATTTCTATTACATCTCCGCTTCTTTCTCATGTAGCTCTTATTCATCTTCTCGCGTGCCTCATGCAGCGCTCTGCCCTTCA
>JAGXOS010000035.1 GCA_023659775.1 Methanomicrobia archaeon LH_S14
GGGGCGGAGTTGGGCATTGAGCCCGGTGCAGATATGATGGCGGCGATAAAGAAAGCAGAGGAGAGAGGTTGCGAGATCGCGTTAGTTGACAGGCCTATTCAAGTAACGATGCAGCGGTTCTGGAGGAAGATGAAGTTTTCAGAAAAGGTAAAGATGATCTTTTCGATTATTTTTGCGATTGGCAGCATAGGAAGCATGGGAAAAGACGTAGAGGAAGGGAAAGAAAAAGTGGAAAGGAAGTTAATGGTTGGTGGTGTGAGTGCGAATAAGGAGATAGAGCTGGATAGAATAACGGATGACGATGTAGTTACACAGTTGATGGAAGAACTAAGGGAGTTTTCACCGGGTGCCGCAACAGCTCTTTTAGATGAAAGAGACGCCTATATCGCAGGGAGTTTGGTGGAACTCCAAACTCAAACTTTTAAAAAAAGTTTGATCAAAAATGCTACGCAAGCTTCGCAACAAACTTTTAGTTTGACCACAAATGCGTCGCTCAGAAAAATAGTTGCAGTGGTTGGTGCTGGGCATGTTGCAGGGATAAAGAACCTTCTCAGCCATCCGGAGTTGATACCCCCTAAGGAGGAGCTATGCTCGCTTCCCAAGAGAAGGTTTGGAATAACTATAAAAAATCTGTTTGGAGTCGGATTGGGTGTAGCTCTCTTGATTGTCCTTTTAGCGGTCATTTTCTCAGGCATACCTTTTGATACTCTTGTTAGAGCGTTTTTTTATTGGGTGGTAATAAACGGTGTTTTGTCTGCGTTAGGTGTTGTCATCGCAAGGGGTCATCCTCTTTCAGCACTTACTGCTTTTTCTGTGGCATGGCTCACTTCTTTGAACCTTTTTTTGGCGGCGGGTTGGTTTGCGGGCTTGGTAGAAGCCCATTTTCGAAAACCAACAGTGGAAGATGTAAAGGGAATGATGCGGGTAGAATCGCTGCGAGAATTGATGAGAAACCGGCTGTTTAAAGTTATTCTTGTAGTGGCGTTGGCGAATATAGGAAGCATTGTAGGAACGTTTATCGGAGCTTATGTCGTGTGGCATGAGTTGGGTATAAGTGTGCAAAATATTTTGGATGGGTTGAAAACAGTTTTTTGAACACTTAAAAAAGAAAAGGTTTGTTCATGGAAAAAAAAGTCATCTGGCCTGCTTATTTAACAGCGGGGAAGACAAAGGGAGAAGGGAGAATTGTATCGAGAAAAAATGCCGTGAAATCACCAAAGGTAGAAGAGATAGAAAAGGTTGCGAAAATGCTCAACCTGGAACCGGAGGTGGAGAAAGAGAAAGCATACCCGAAAACGCACTGGCTTCAAAGTGGAAGAGTGCGGGTGAATAAAATAGGGAGAAAAGGGGAGATTGCAAAGGAGATTGCAAAGGGTATAAAAGAGATGCGAGAGAAATCCAGGGGAAGGTAAAAATAAAATGTTTTCGTCCCCGGAAGAGGTTTTTGAGAAAGAGAAGAAATACATAATGCAAACTTACAAAAGACCACGAATAGTGCTAAAAGAGGGAAAAGGAGCGACGGTAAAGGATTCTTTTGGAAAAGAGTATATAGATTGCGTTGGTGGCATTGCGGTAAATGTAGTAGGTTATTGCCATCCGGCGGTGGTGGAGGCGATAAAGGAGCAGGCGGGGAAGCTCATGCACATCTCGAATTTGTATTATACGGAGCCGCAGGTGGAGCTTGCAGAGAAGCTATCCGAGATAAGCGGTATGGACAAGGCTTTTTTCTGTAATTCGGGTGCGGAAAGTGTGGAAGCGGCGTTGAAACTGGCAAGTAAAGTGACGGAAAAGCATAAATTTATAGCGGCGGAAGGTAGTTTCCACGGAAGAACACTCGGCTCATTGAGTGTAACGTTTGAAACAAAATTCAGAAGCGTATTTGAACCTTTGCTGCTGAACGGAGTGAAATTTGTGCGATACAACGATGCAGATGCAATTAGAAAGGCAATAGCTAATGACACTGCTGCTGTTATATTAGAGCCTATTCAAGGCGAAACAGGGATAATAGTCCCTTCAGAGGGCTATTTGAAAGAGGTTCGAGAGATATGCAGTGAGAAAGATGTTTTGCTGATTTTGGATGAGATCCAGACGGGTTTTGGTCGCACCGGGAGATGGTTTTGTAAGGAGTACGAGGGCATAGAGCCGGATATAATGACGGTGGCGAAAGCAATGGGTGCGGGTTTTCCAATAGGTGCAATGCTTGCAAAGGAAGGGATAGAATTTGAAACCAGTGAGCATGCATCAACCTTTGGCGGCAATCCGCTGGCATGTGCGGCTGCATTGGCGTCTATAAAGGTGATAGAAGAGGAGGGGTTAGTGAAAAGGTCGAGAGAGCTTGGTGCGTATTTCATGGAAAAGGTTCATGATGATGGGATAGATTCAAAGCCAGCAGTGAAGGAAATAAGAGGAAAAGGGCTGATGATAGGGATAGAATTAACGAAGCCCTGTGGTGAAATGGTAGATAAAGCGCTTGAACGGAACATTTTGATAAATTGCACTTCCGATAAAGTAATAAGGTTGGCTCCCCCACTGGTTATAAGTAAAGAGCAGATAGACCGTGTGATTTCAGTTTTGTATGAGATTATTAAATAGACTGGGAATAAGGTAGAATGGGAACAAACACAAACACAAACACAAACACAGAAAAGCTTAAATATACCCAACATTAGAGGATTATAGTGAAAGGAAACTATAGATGGGGGTTGTAAGTGAATATGGAATATGAAATAATTGGGGATAATCTTCAGAGGGTCATTGCAAAATTATCTTCTGGAGAGATGGTCTACGGAGAGGCGGGTGCGATGATCTATATGAGCGACAACATGCAGATGAATGCAAAGGCAAAAGGTGGTTTTCTAAATTTAGCGGCAGCGCTCAGACCGTTCATGCCATCAGGAACATCCGGAAGGAGCAGTTCGCCGCTTAGTATTGGTGGATTGCTTGGGGATTGAAACCGAAATATTTAAATACTCTTCTAAGAATGATTTACGAGGAGGTAAAAGGAAATGGTAGAAAAATCGAAAAAATGGGGAATAGTTATAGTAGGGCTACTTCTTATTGCAGTAATTGTAAGTGCGGGATGCGTTGGTAAAAAAGCACCGGAGGAAGGTGAGGAGACGCCGACAGGAGAAGTTACAACGCCAACTACACAAACACCTACCGCTCCATCAGGTGACGAGGGGACATCGTTGAGCGACATTTTTGGTAAGTCAAAGGGCATAACTTCCGTCAAATATGACATGGTGACGACAAGCCCCGGGGAACCAACAATCACGCAGAAGATATGGCTGAAGGGGAATAATATGAGGATGGAAATGACAACGGAAGGCGAGACCATGATTACAATAATGAACGGAGATAAGCAAGAGTTGCATATGTATTATCCGGAAGAGAACATGGCAATGAAAATGGATTTCAGCCAAGCTCCAGAATCAGCCATAGAAGAAACATCATCTATCGAGCAATATAACCCAACGGTTGTCGGCACTGAAACAATAGATGCGAAGCTTTGCACTGTCGTTGAATATGTTGATCCTGAGGGTAAGGTAAAGACGTGGCTATGGCAAAAGCAGGGATTACCAGTCCGAATGGAGGTGACGACAACCGAGGGTATATCGAGGACCGACTGGAAGAATTTCGATTTTGGTGACATCCCAGACGACAAGTTTGAACTACCTACGGGGGTAGAAATAATGGAGATGCCAGGTGGTATGCCGCCCATGCCTGGAGGTATATAGTAAGGTTAAAATAAAAAGGAGGTGATAAAATGGCAAAAACATCTATGGGCTTGGAAGAGAATATAGCAGGGTTTCTGTGCTATGTTTTGGGCTGGCTAACCGGCATTGTCTTCTTAGTGCTTGAGAAGGAGAACAAATTCGTTCGGTTTCACGCAATGCAGTCTATCGCAACGTTTTTACCGCTGTCGGTGATAGCATGGGTAATTGGATTGATACCATTCATCGGCTGGGTGATTTCACCGCTGATCGGGCTAATAGGGCTAATCCTCTGGTTAATATTGATGTTCAAGGCATATCAGGGGGAAATGTATAAGTTGCCGATTGTGGGCGATTTTGCGGAAAAGCAAGTGAAATAAAAGGGGGGGATTTCCCCTTTTTCTATTTTTCTTTTTTAATTACAGCGAGTCCTTCTTTCCCTGCATCACGACCTTTATCCTTTTCCCTTTGAGTCTCTCATATATGAATTCGTTAACCGGTATTTCCACCTCTTCCCCTATAATTTGAACTTTTGTATTGAGTTCCATTTCCTCCACGAGTTCAGAGAGATTGGATTTGTATAGTTTTCTCGTGAAATAACCCCTTTCAGGGTTTGCGGGGATGTGGGCAGAGCCCACAATGTGCAATCTTGTGGTTATAAAATAAGCCAAACAACTACTATATAACTACGATGATGCCTCCAACTCTGACCCTAACACTGGACCTGCACGCGCACACGAATTACTCGCATGATGGACAGGATTCAGTTGAAAAAATAATAGAAAGCGCGATAGCGAAAAAGCTCGATGGCATCGCAATATGCGACCACGACACGATGGAAGGTTCTTATGCTGCACGAGAATACGTAGCTGATAACAATCGGGATTTAATAATTATCCCTGGTATAGAAGTAACGACTTCAAAGGGACATTTAATCGTGCTTGGCGTGGAAGAAGGGATAGAGAAGGGATTATCGCCAGAAGAAACGATAAGAATAGCAAGAGAAAAAGAGAAGGAGAAGAAAGAAGGCACAGTTGTAATTATTGTGCCTCATCCTTTTCATCCTTTCCGTCACAGCATTGGTAACCTTTGCATGCATTCCGAATTGGACATAGATGCAATAGAAATCTTCAATTCCCGGTATTTCTTCGGTGTTGCGAACGAACTAGCAAGGAGAAAGACAGCTCGTAAAAATATCACCGCGGTTGTTGGAAGCGATGCACATTCTGCGGAATGCGTTGGTCTTGCAACTGTTCAGGTTGAAGTTGAGGTTGAAACAGAAGCAGAGCAAAAACCAGAACAAAAGTTACAGGTGGAAGCAATTCTGAGGGGGATAAAAGAGGGGAAGGTGGGAATAAAGAGTTGTACGAGAACGCCTTTTGGAGTCTATTTCAAGCAATTTTTTCTCTAAACATTGGTTTAAAAGTTTCGAAAAAAGGAAAAAGAGAGGGAGGCGTGAGAAATCACTCACGCACTCGGCTTCTCCATTAACTTCTTCTTCTTCAGTATCTCCCCTGTTCTGGAATGGGGCTCACGAACTAAGCTGTCTGCTTGCTTTTCTATTTCTCGCGCTTCGAAGGCAAGCTTTGCCGCTTCTCTTAATAGTTCATGTGCTGCTGCTACCACAGGCACATACTCCTCGGGGTTCTTCATCATGAAACACCCTTTTACATCCAGCTCAGCTACTTTTTCTGCCATGCTATAAGCGGCGATGGCTTTCGCTTTTGCATAAGGATTGGAAAACTTTGCTCTTTCTACCGCTCGCTCCGCAGTTGCTATTATCTGTGGTAATTTCACTTCTTCGCCTTTCTTTATCGCCGCCATCATATCTGCACCGGGCTCAATGCCCAACTCCGCCCCCATTTTACGCTGCACGTATGCAAGCAGCCAATGCGTAAGTATTAAAAATGGACTGCCGCCACTTATCACTTCCTTTATCGAAAAATCACCCACATTTCCTTTCAATGCTTCATATCTACCTTCGCATAACTCAACAGCAACCACGTCCGGTTCTTCTCTGTCTATTACCACATCTACCTCTTTCACGCTTTTCTCTAATATGTGCCCCGTCCCTACCAGGATTATATTATCTTGCATTTTTCATCTCTGAAAAACAGCCCCCCTTATTTATGATACTTTTATTAAAGTTAATGTTTACCGAACTTACCTTCGGTGTCCCTCTATCAGGAGGTGTTTTTCATGTAGTCAATTTGAAAATTGAAAGCCAAAAGCATAAATAATTAGCGATTTTTTAAAGAAAAGTTTCTTCGTAAATCCCATAAATAACTATCACACTCAGGAAAAGATACAATACACTTACTGCACCCAGTGTGCCGAACATATTCCAATCACGAATAACGCACCTAAGATACCACTAACATCGACATGGTAGCTGCGATTCTTATTATTGCAACTTGCCATCCCGCATGAGGCATTATCATAAGGCGTGGGAACCAATCCCAGGGGCTGTAAATGGGATCAAGACGAGCACTCACCAAATAAAATAGACCATGAGGAAAAGCATGGCGATGGTAAACACGAGCTTCGTCTTGAGTGGAACATGCCTTTTGGGGCGTTCAACCATCGGGATTTTACTTAAAAAAAGGGTTAACGCATCCCTCAATCTTGTCACTTTCGAGCTCGCCTTCATTAATTAATTAATTATTCCTCACCAAAGAATCGTCTCATCGCCGGGAACATCTCCATCATCTGCTCTGATGCCACGTCCTCATAAAGCCGGTAAGCAATGCTCACTGCCAGAAGCAAGCCAGTGCCTGATGCCTCCCCAAGTGTGCCAAACATATTTGAAACCACGCACAACACACCCAAAATAGCACCACCCATTAACGCTATTTTCGGTATATAACCTTCCATCATTCGCTCTATCGTTACAGGACTTCTGCGGTGTCCAGGTATTTGCATCCCTGAGCGATGTATTTGCGACGCCACGTCCTTAGCCCCCATCCCGGTGGTATTTATCCAGAATAGAGCGAATATCGCACCACCTATGACCATAAAAGAGAGGTCAACAGCCAATCTCGTGGCAACTTGCCAACCCGCATAAGGCATTGTCATGAGACCCGGGAACCAATCCCAGGGGCTATAAATAGGGTCAAGGTAATACACCAAGCCTGATATTGCACTACCGTATTCGTCATACGTCCCGAATATAGTAATTCCACGAGAATAAAGCATCCTTCCAAAACCCTGTATGCTTGCCTGTAATGCTCTTACAAGGATCATCGGAAGCACGCTTGCATACAAGATCTTAATCGGAAACTTACCGCGAGCACCTCTTGCCATCGAATGTGCCAGCGGTATCTCTAAACGAGTGCTCTCAAGATAAACGACAATGAAAAATACCGCAATGGTTGATATAAGCGCTATCATGTGATGCTGGAAAAGGAACGTTATGCCACCTTCCAATATCTCGTATGGTGCTACTTGCCTCGCTATTTCTATCCATCTCGGTATTACACCCACTGCCCACCCGCTTTGGTCAGGGACCCAATTTATAAGCCCGATAATTACTTGTTGCGAAACACCCGCGATAATGAACAACGAAACGCCTGACCCTATACCCCATTTCGACACCACCTCATCCATGAAGTATATAAGCATGCCGCCGATGAAAACCTGAATAAAGAGCATGAACGAGATGACCCACAACTTATCGGGTATACCAAGCAGTGCGGCTATTTCTGGATTTGGCTTATAAAAGCCCACCACATAAGTCAAACTGATGAAAGCTGCAAAAACTACAACGAGCAGTTTCTGTATGTTTTGATAAAACGCCTGGTCTCTGGGGTCGCTCAAGTTCAATTTTACTATTCCCGCACCGACCAGAAGCTGTAAGACAATAGAAGCATCAACGATTGGCATTATTCCAAGAGCAGTCAGCGAAAATCGTTCACCCGCAAAGATCGCACGCCATCTGCCGAAAAGGTCCATTGATTCCGGGGATAGCCCGAAGAGAGGAACATTGCCGAGGGCAAAAAAGAGAATGAGTATGCCAGCAGTCCAGGCTAACTTCGTTTTAAAATGAACGTGCCACGACGGGCGTTCAACCATGGGGAATTTACTTAAAATCGGTGTTAATGCATCTCTTAATTTTATCTCGTTCATCTAAGCAATATTCACACTCCGCTCGCCACCTCTACCTCTACTTTTACTGCTCCACCTGCTCTCTCTATTTTCTCCTTTGCCGCCCTTGAAATTTTGTTTGCCCTAAGTGTCAGCTTCCTCGTTACTTTTCCCTTCCCCAATATCTTTTCTATTCCAAGTTGAGTGGCATCAAGATAAATGCCACTGCCATCCGCTTTCTCTTCCGCTTTTCCTTCTTCTATCAGCTCTTCCACTATCGCCTCCAACTCGCCTACATTCACCGTTTTCTCTGCGCTGCGATTTTGGAGAGGTAGTTGGGATTTATGTTTTCCCTTTCTTATGCCCATTTTCAAAGACCGCATGAAATGATGCTCGTACGCGCCTGCGTTACCTGAACCACCTTTGCTTCCTTTGCCTCTCCTCTTCTTATGTGAGCCGCCACCACAGGTTCTTGTTCCTCTTATCCTTTTTATCCTCTTCTTCATCCTTATTTCTCTCTTCTCCACAAGGCATATCTTATATACTTTACTTTTTATACTACAACAATAGAGTAGCATAATTTACTTTAAGTTATAAATTGGAGGATTGAGAAAAGATGACAAAAATAGATATAAAGGTAGAAAATGTGGTTGCGAATGCAAGGATTGCTGATAACCTGGACCTGAACTATATAGAATCGAGGTTAGAAGATGCGGTGTTCACGAAAAGAAAGTTCCCCGGACTGGTGTACCGGACGAGAGGGCCAAAATCCGCTTTCCTTATCTTTCGTTCCGGGAAAGTGGTGTGCACGGGGTCTAAGACTGAAGAGGGTGTGCGAGTGGTGATGGATAAGCTTAGTTCGGACCTCAGAAGCATAGGTATAGAGGTGGTAGAGCATCCAGAATTTAAAGTGCAAAATATCGTTGCTTCTGCTAATATTGGAAGAGAACTCAACCTCGGGGCTATCGTAGTGGGGTTAGAGCTTGAAGGCATGGAGTACGAGCCCGAGGTTTTTCCTGGATTGGTGTACCGGATAGCCGAGCCGAAGAGTGCTATACTGGTATTCAGCTCTGGAAGGCTGGTTATAACCGGAGGGAAGACGTTAGAGGATTGTGAAAAGTCCGTGGATGTCTTGCTGAATAAATTAAAGTACTTAGAGTTAATTTAAAAGTTTAAAATGGAAGCAAAGTTTGAGCCGAGAATAGTGGCTTTTTGCTGTAACTGGTGCTCTTACGCTGGCGCTGACCTCGCAGGTGTATCCCGGTATCAATATCCCCCGGGAGTGCGAATAGTAAGGGTGATGTGCTCTGGAAGAGTGGAACCTGTTTTCATATTCGATGCGTTCAAAAACGGCGCTGATGGCGTTATTGTCACGGGATGCCTTCCCGGCGATTGCCATTATGTCTCGGGTAACCTGAATGCGGAGAGGAGAGTGGAAAAAACAAGGAAAGCGTTGGAGTATTTAGGGCTTGGAGCGGAGAGGCTTCGCCTGGAGTGGATATCAGCATCGGAAGGAATGAAGTTTGCAGAGGTGATGCGAGGTTTTTCCGAGGAAATAAAAGAGCTGGGACCTTCACCATTAAAATCACAGGTAAAAAATGAATGAATGAGGAAGAAGAAATAAGAATAGGCGTGTTTGTATGCAGATGCGGTGTGAACATAGGAGGAGTTGTGGATTGCGATGAAGTGGCGAGATATGCTGCGACACTGCCCGGGGTTGTTTGCACGTCTGTGAACAAGTTCACGTGTTCAGATTCAGGACAGGCGGACATACAGGAGCATATTCGCAAATATAATTTGAATCGCGTAGTGGTTGCGGCGTGCACGCCAAAGACACACGAACCTACTTTTAGGGTGTGCTGCGAGGAAGCGGGACTGAATCAATATCTTTTTGAGTTCGTTAACATCCGTGACCAGTGTAGCTGGATGCATATATGGGACCATGAAGGAGCAACGAAGAAAGCGAAGGATTTAGTTCGGATGGGTGTTTATCGTGCTAAGTTGTTGGAGCCATTGGAGGAATCAGAAGTTGCTGTGGACCCGAATGCGGTAGTTATAGGCGCAGGAGTTGCGGGAATGCAAGCGGCGATGGACCTTGGAGACATGGGCTTCCACGTATATTTGGTGGAGAAAGAGCCTTCAATCGGTGGAAGGATGGCTCGGTTTGATAAGGTATTTCCAACGAATGACTGTTCTATCTGCATCTTAGGACCAAAGATGGTGGAAGTAGCACGTAATGAGAATATAGAGATAATGTCGTATGCTGAGGTAGTGGAGGTGGAAGGGTTCGTGGGTAATTTCGAAGTCACGATAGAACACAAGCCGAGGTATATAGATATGGATAAATGTAACGGGTGTGCACAGTGCGCGGAGGAATGCCCGGTAGAAGTACCATACGACTTCAACGAAGGATTTGGGACACGAGGAGCGGCATACGTGCCTTTCCCTCAGGCTGTTCCGCTTCGTGCAGTGATAGATTTAGAAAATTGTTTAAGAAGTGAAGGTAAGAAATGCAATGCATGCACAAAGGCGTGTGATAGGGATGCGATAGATTTCTCGCAGGAGAAGAGATATAGTAAGGTGAAAGCAGGGGTGATAATAGTAGCGCCTGGATCCGTAACCTATGACCCGGAGCAGAGAAACGATTATGGATACGGGATATATGATAACGTGATAACGACGATGGAATTTGAGCGGCTTTTGAATGCCGATGGCCCTACGGAAGGGCATGTTATAAGAGCTTCGGATTGTAAGGAGCCTATGCGGTTGGGCTTCATCAATTGTGTTGGCTCTCGAGACATAAAAACAAATGTTCATTGCTCTGGCGGGGTGTGCTGCATGTTTAACATGAAGAATGCGATTCTGCTGAAGGAGAAGCGTCCGGAGATTTCATGTTACATATTTTATATAGACATAAGAGCCCCGTTCAGGGGTTATGATGAGTTTTATAATCGTGCGAGGGACATTGGCATAAGATTCATCCGCGGAAGACCATCAGAGGTGATAGAGCTCGAGAATGGGAATTTAGTGATAAGGGCGGAGGATACGTTGAAGGGAGAGGTGAGAAATATAGAAGTAGATTTGGTGGTTCTCGGCACTGGCATCGTACCACATAAGGATATAGAAAAGATATCGAAGATGCTGAAGATACCGCGCGCTGCGGATGGTCTGCTTATGGAGGCGCATCCGAAGTTGGGACCTGTGGATACGGTGTTAGAGGGTGTATTTGTCGCAGGAGGTGCATCGGGTCCGAAAGACATACCGTTTGCAGTTGCTCAGGGTAGTGGAGCAGCATCAAGAGCGGCGAGATTGCTTGTCACGGGAAAGACGAAAATAGAAGGGATAACCGCAGTATCGGATGAGAGCTGCATAGGATGTGGGTTATGTGTGGATGTCTGTCCTTATGGTGCGTTGACTCTGGACGAGAAGGAGAATAGGGTGATGGTTGTGGAAGCGATATGCAAAGGATGCGGCACTTGTGCGGCAACATGCCCCGTGGGAGCGATGGAACAGCGGCATTTCAAAAACGAGCAGGTGGAGGCGCAGGTGAAGAATTTGTTCACGCTTGCATAAAACTTTTTTGCTTCGCAAAAATTGGGACAAGAATAAGTTTGACTCTTGGAATAAAAATGAAAGAAGAAATAGACTTCTCGGCATTCTCTCCTACGGACTACCGGTATGCGGTGGATGAATTGAGGGATTATCTATCAGAGGAAGCTTTCGTGCAGTATAAAGCGAAAGTAGAAGCAGCAGTTGCGAGAGTTTTCGAGCACAGAGGCATTCTAAGTAAAGAATTATGCGATGAAATAGTAGAAGCAGCGTCAAAGGTAAACGCAGCGGAGGTGTATGAAGAGGAGCAACGTACAAAACATGACATCCGCGCGCTCGTCAATGTAATAAGAAGCGGGGTAAGCGATGAGGCGAAACCATTCGTTCATCTCAGTGCTACTTCTTATGACATCGTGGATACCGCAAATGCGCTCAGGTATAAAGACGCCGTGATGAAAGTCATTATTCCTGATATGCTCGAATTGGAGCGAACGTGGATAGCTTTAGCACGAAGGGAAAAAGACACGCTACAAATAGGGAGGACGCATGGACAACACGCCGAGCCCATTACCTTCGGATTCGCACTTGCGCAGTATGTGAACCGGTGGGGTTCAATGATTTTAAGGGTAAAGGAAGCGAGTGAAAACCTTGTGGGTAAATTCTCAGGTGCTGTCGGCGCGTATAATGCGACTTCTTTAATCTTTGACGACCCGGAGGAGTTTGAGCGAGAAGTGCTCGCTTTGCTCGATATAAAACCTGCAACGGTGTCCACGCAGATAGTCCCGCCCGAACCTATGTCTGATTTCGTTCATTCTATTATAAGCAGTTTCTCCGTCGTAGCCAATTTCTGCGATGATATGCGGCACCTTCAGCGAAGTGAGATAGGCGAAGTGATGGAAAGTGTGGTGGAGGAGCAGGTAGGTTCTTCTACAATGCCGCATAAAAGAAACCCTATTGGTTTTGAGGGTGTGAAAAGCCTGTGGAAAAGATTCATGCCGCAGGCTGTAACGATGTATCTCGATCAGATTTCTGAACACCAGCGTGACCTTACGAATTCAGCATCGCAGCGCTACACGCAGGAGTTGCTGGTGGTTTTCGATTACTGCATTAGAAGGCTACGAAGGATTTCAGAGTGGTTAGTGGTGGATAGAGAAAGAATGCGGGAAAATTTTATGATTTCTAAGGATAATATCATTGCTGAACCTCTATATATACTCCTTTCTTATTACGGGCATCCGGATGCGCATGAATATGTGCGGAGGAAGAGTTTCCAGGCTTACACGGAGAATAAATCGTTGCGAGAAGTCGTCGAGCGCGATGAGGAGATTTTATCATATTTACGAAAATTTACGAGTGAGCAGAAGGAGAAGGTTTTCGATGCCGAGAAATATGTTGGAATAGCGGTGAAGAAAACGGAGAAGGTTGTGAGTTATTGGGAAGGAGTTTTTAAGAATTCAGCTCTAACAACATTCTTATCTCAGAAAGCATTTTTGGATTGATTGAGACTTCTATGCCATAAGATGTCGGCTTTTGTAAGATGTAACCCTTTTTAATGAGGTTTCCCAACTCCTTTTTAATATTGCCTCTTTCGTGTTTAGGAAAACCTTTGATGACATTTTGTATTTATGAAAGAGGAAGAGGTTGTCTGGATTGACCGGTTTGTTCTCATACATAAAGGGTTCGACTATTCAAAGACAGAAATCGCAGAAAACACTGGAGTGGGATATAAAACGCTTTTTGATAACCGGGATAAGATTGAACAGTATGGTCTTGTGAAAGAGACGAGAACGATTGAGGGAGCGACACTGTATACAATAAACCTCGATTCTCCGATTGTTAAGGCACTTAAGAAGTTACAGCATAAGATTCTGTTTTACGATGCTGAAATAGTGGCACAGGAACAGGCAGAAGCAGAAAGAGAGGTCATACTGGAAATGAAGAAAGAAAAAGCCGAGGTTTGAAGGAAGCCTTGCACACAACCGTGGATGCACCCGATTTTAATCAGATGTGTCTGGTCAGACCTACAACATCCGCAGTGGAAGAAAAAAGAGAACGGCTGCAATTACCATCAACACAATCGCTAAAATCATCACGAGCTTTAATGAGGCAACGTCAGTGCCAAATATAATGGGTATCGGACCAATCATAATGACGCCACCGCCTCTCACACCTGTTTCCGGCTTTTCCATGCCCTCGCCCCCGGTCTTCCAGGTTTGGTAAGCCATGCTAACTATACCTGCGAGGATGACCAGAATTCCTATGAGCACAAGCAAGAAACCCAATGTCATTATTTTCATTTCATTGGTTTTGGCTTTTATTTTTCTTCATCACACCCCTCGCCGCAAGTATGCCCGTTGCTGCCGCATTAATTATGTCTCTTGACAGACCCGCACCGTCACCCGCGGCAAAGAGGTTGTTCACCGACGTCTCCATATTCTCGCCCACTTTTATCCGCATTGCATAGAACTTTATCTCAGGCGCATAAAGCAAAGTTGAATCTGACATAACACCGGGTATAATCTCATTCAGTTTCTCCAATCCTTCTATGACGTCCATCGTGATTCGATGCGGCAGAGCCATAGAAATATCACCGGGGGTAACGTCCGTCAGCGTGTTTCTCACGAGGTTCCGCTCTATTCCACCCCCTGTTGACCTTCTCCCTCGTCTTAAGTCGCTCATTCGCTGTACTATCGGCTTTCCTCCGCCTATCGTGGTCGCTAACTTTGCAATTGACCGCCCATACCTGGTAGTATTTTCAACCGGTTTTGTAAGCTCCACGCGCACGAGGAAAGCGAAATTAGTGTTCTCCGACTTTTTTGTTTTCATCGAATGCCCATTTACACCTATAAAATCGTCATATACTTCCTTAACCACAAATCCTTGCTCGTTCGTGCAGAACGTCCTTGCAAAATCGTCATACCGCTTCGTCCTTATATGAAACTTCGGGTCGCGGTTTATTTTTGTCACCGGATTCATGGTTATCGCAAGTACCTCTA
>JAGXOS010000036.1 GCA_023659775.1 Methanomicrobia archaeon LH_S14
GCATAGCGGTTGTTTCCGTCGGATTTCGCACCTCTTGTAGGCAAATTAGTGTAAACTATCGCCAAATTTTGGCTTTTACGCCCTTTCATCTCTTTCATCTAATACTGAAGAGGTATTAGGGATACCAATACCTATGGAACGCATGTTTTTTGTTATTATGTGGCGTAACACCATGCGAAATCATAGAAGGCTTTTTAGGGTTGCAATTCTAATATAACAAAGTCAAGTTAACTCTTCTCTTGAATAGCCAAACATTCTAACAAATGCATCATTTACATAGGTGATCCTGTTCTCGAGATTACCCATAGCTATGCCATCAACTGAACTGTCAGCAGCATGCGAAAATATCTTCAGTTTCTCCTCAGCCTTCTTACGCTCGGTAATATTTGAGTATATGCAAATAGTATAATCAAAATTTTCGGGTTTTGGTTCTTTTCCACCAAAGTACCCGACTGAGTTTAATTCTAATGGGACTGTTCCTCCATCCTTGCGGTTATAACTTTGATACACGCCTTCCAGCGTCTCACCACGCATTAATTTCGGCATATATTCTTTTTCTGTTTTCTCTATCATTTCATCAGCGACCAGGGGAGGAAGAACCACTTCATTTCCAGAAGCATTTATGAACCTCGATTCTTTAACAAGATTTATGTGTCCGATTTCTTCTCTTGACCATCCTGTCCACTCCAATAGTCTATCAGTGCAATCGACTCTGTAATTCTTATAAACATTCACAATTGCAACAGGAGAACGGTTGCACAGGTCTGTATATACTTCAGCTAAAATTCTTAGCGACTCCTCCGTCCACTTTCGCTTCAGAGCCCTGCGGATGTCCAGAAGCAGACGTCCCATATCATAGGGCTTTTGCAGATAGCTGAATGCTCCCAGGCTTACTGCTTCCATAGCGGTGTCGAGCGAAGCATAAGCAGTCAGGATAATATCCTCTTCCTTTATGGCTGCTACACCTTCTTTACCGGTCAGAACGGCTAAAGGAGTATAACCTTTGGCTTTTAACATATCGGAAAGGTTTTTTCCCAGTCTGGAGTCATCTTCAACAATTAATATTTTTGGCTGTTTCCCCCTTTTATTATTAATTTCGCTATTATCCCTTTTCGGCATTGTATATATATGATGTTACAGCCCACATTCCGCATTTATAAATTTTAAAACTATCACATTAATAATTACACATAGATAAGAACCTGTCGGACAAGGTTCTTTATGCTTACACATCTTTATACACACACGTCATCACTCCAGTGCTTCACGCAATTTGCGCTCCGCGATAGCGTAAATCATGAGTGCAAGCCCCATGATCATCACCATCGCAACTATCCGGCTTTCATTCTCCAGGAACATGCTATGCGCGAAGAATAATGGGTCTTTGAGGAATATTCAGAAATCGCTTTCAGGTTCTTCTCCGAATATCCCGCGCTGTCCCATATCCATATCTTGTCTTCGCTCTTGCAATGACTGTCCGTACGCTTGCACGATCTCTCTGAAATGGTTTTTGTCCGAGGTATTGCCGCTCAAAGCCTGTATAAAATAAAAACCGGCAAACTATCAGACATGACCAGAGAAACCACAAACTGCTTCAGGTCCGGCTCTGAATAACTTATCTAATATTAAAAGATTTGCATAATGGTGTGTATAAATTTAAATTCAGCAGTGATTCATATCAAAATGTGCGGAATGTGGGGTGAACATAACTTTATATACTTAAATTATTAGGTAGATGTCAAGAGGTAAAAAAAAGGATGTTGTTCATAACGTGCGTGAGAGTCAATCCAGGCATGGTGGAAGATGCGAGGAAATTCGGCGACGAGATACTTAAAAATCCGCCAAAAGGTGTCAAGTTCCTGCAAGTGTATCATACACTGGGCAGGTATGACGCGGTATGGATTTACGAGGCGGAAGACTCGCAGGTAATAATAGATTTCCTCCACCAGAGCAGGGACGTCTCAACAACGGAAACCTGGGTTGCCTTTGCAAGAGAGATGTGAAGAGTTTTTGGAAGGCAAAAAAAAAATGGGCTGAGAAGGATGGTGGACAAAAAATCCGCTCTTCTTTCTCTTTTTTTATTTTTAAAAATGCGTGATGAAATGACGGCAAAATGGGCATTCCAGTCGTGGAGCAGGAACGATGCACAGGGTGTAGAGAATGTATCAGTGTTTGTGAGCCAAATGCAATTGAAATTGTGAATGAAAAAGCGATAATAGATTATGGGAGGTGTTATGGCGATACTGAGAGATGCAGAGCTTGTATAGAAATCTGCCCGCAAGGTGCTATCTTTGAAATGGATTAGTTAGATGAGAATGCCAAAAATTGAACCTTTTGAGCGGTATACGGACAAATATGAAAATTACAATTTAAATACTTTATACATTGTAGTTATATAAGTAAATATATGATGGAAATCAAAGGAAAATTCGTTCTTGTTTTCGCACTGTTGCTCATAGGGATATGCCTTGAGGTAGTGATTGCGCAACCGGTGATATAGTGGTGCACCTCCTATCAGGAAGGTCCTGCGTGCAAAAAGCAGAAGGAGGTACCCGCAGATGCACGAGTGATCAACATGTCTAAAAATTTTGTTCCCATTGCCGGGTCAGGAAGGCTTGGGGGACAATATGGTATTCGCTACATCCCGGCGATTGTGTTCACGAATTATCTTCTAATCCGGCGCAGCCACCACTTCAAAGTCCATCTGCACATAATACGAAAACGCCAGGATTTGGTGTGATAATTTCAGCAGTACCAGACAGCACTTTATGTCACAGGAGGGTTTGTAATCATATTTCTTGGTCTGTACATGATATTTGATGTGATAGAGCGAAGAATCCGCGCGATTAATCCAAACACGAGGCTAAGCACGAGGCTTTTTGCGACCAACGTGGGAGGAGCAGCAGGGGGCCTCATGCTCGGCTTTTCGCTCGGTATTGTCTGGACTCCCTGCATTGGCCCCATACTTGCTGCGATACTTACGATGGTGGCAGTGCAGGGAGACATTCTCTACGGAGGCATCCTTTTGGTTATCTATTATCTTTTCCCGCTTTAAGGTGGCTATCGAGGTCTCGACATAAATAATTCAGTTATATTTTAGATTCATTTTTTTCTGCCAAAGATTCGGCTTAGAAATGATTCCCGCAAACCAAGCAGTTTTTCAATGGATGCTCTTAAATTATCTTCGCTCACGACACCAACCATTCTCTTGATTTCATTCCCCTTATCATCAAGTACCAATGTGGTTGGTGTTGCCCTAACATTATACTCTAAAGAACGTTTCTTCCCTTCTTTTGTTTTTATTCGTATCTTTTTTAATGATAATCCATGGTCATAATAGTCAGGCACTACTTTTTTTACTATCTGTTCGGCTGCTGGACAATGCGGACAATGTGATGAGACAAAAAGTAGGACTTTCATAATAAATAAAAGATTAAAAAATAGAAAGATTTAATATTAGTGTGCGTGAAGTAAATGCAATTGAAATCGTGGATGAAAAAGTGAAAATAGATTATGATGAAAACAAAAGAGGAGAAGGAGAAACTAAGTTTATTGCTGGTGTACTGGATTGAGCATAACAAAGAGCATGCACAGGATTTTAAGCGCTGGGCTGAGAAAGCCAGAGGGTTTGATGAAATTGGCACCGCAGTCTATGAAGCGATAAATGAAGCGGTCGAACACATGGAAGAAGTGAACGAATGCCTTTTCAAGGCTTTTGAACTTATTAATAACAAAGATAAAAAGAATAGAAAATGAAAATCCTGATATGTGGCAAAGGGGGCTGTGGAAAGAGTTCAGTAACTGCTCTGCTTGCAATAGAACTTGCAAAGAGGGGATACAAAGTTATCGTAGTGGATAATGACGAATCAAACTTCGGACTGCATATTCAGCTTGGAATGGAGCTTCCAAAGGATTTCGCATTACACTTCGGCGGTAAGAGAATGGTTGCAGAGAAACTATTGGAGTCGAAGGGAGAGGAAGGTGAAACATTCAGTGTTTTCGGGGAAGGGATAAGAGCGAGTGACATACCGAAGGATTACATGAGCAAAAAGGGAGGGATAAATCTGCTCGCAATAGGCAAGATTCGCGATTTCGGCGAAGGTTGTGCATGCCCCTTTAATGCTTTATCCGCGGATTTCTTGCGCATGCTCACGTTAAGTAAAGATGAATTTGCACTTGTTGATACCGATGCAGGGGTTGAGCACTTTGGAAGAGGTGTTGAAACTGGCTGTGACCTCCTTCTAATGGTCATTGACCCTTCTCAGGAATCAATCAGGCTTGCCGAGAAGGTAAATAAAATCGCTGAGGAGGCGGGCAAACCGTTATACTATATGCTGAATAAGACAGACGAAGAAACTGCGAGGTTTCTTCTCGATTCGGTTGATCAAAATAAGGTCGTATCGGTCATACCGGAAGATAAGAGGGTATTTAGAAATGGCTTAGTTGGTGAAGCGCTCGATTTTGAATTGAAAGGTGTCGGTGAGCTTGCGGATTTTTTGGAAAGCAGGGGGAGTTGATGATATTCGCACTGACATGAAATCAGAGGAAAACTTAAGAAATGCCATAAGGCAAATTCCTATATCCGATTACGCAGATGATATATCTGATATTCTTTACGAATCCCTTAATAGTAATAGCGATATCCCGTATGAGCACATAAGGAGATTAGCAGGTAAAAATACTGAGGATGTCATACTTATTGCAAGTGAAAGGCGGTTAATCATTCCAGAAGGAAAAGATTTGAGTTGGAAAAGCAGTGAATATCTTTTTAAATTTAAAGATGAGAAATACGATATTCCAGGGGTGGTTAGAGAAGCAGCGAAAAGGGCTTGTGAAACGGGGACATGGGAGCCTGAATACGCGATACACGCGTATTTCAAGAGGATAAAAGAGCCTTTAGGGGAGGTAATGCCTGATTTTTTCGCTGAAATAAAGCAGAATGCTAGATATGGGAAAATAAGAGCAAAGGAAATTAAATGTATCGCATCACGATTTGGCACGGAGGACAGAATAGGGGTATTAATCGCAGAGCTTAAAGCTGCTGGATTGATTAACCCTCATTTCTCTTTCGCTCTCGGCTTGAAGGAAAAGGATGTAACCTATGAGGTCAATCCTTGCTTCTGAATTAATTAATTATGAAGCGAAAGGAAGTTTTCGTAAAGCCTTTTCTTTTTATAAAATAAAATTTAAAGCAGAGATGAAAGAAGATTTAGATGCACTGTTGCATGAATTAAGAAGCATACACAATGATTTCAAACTTATCCCCGCAAATGAAATAGAAGTAGCGGATTGGGTGCGGTGGAAATGCAGATATGGATGTAGAGGCTATGGTAAGCATCTGAACTGCCCGCCCTATACACCAACGCCGGAAGAGACGAGGAAACTCATAAAAGGATATGAAAAAGCGCTTATCACAAGATTTGAGGATGTAAAGCCCAATTTAGATGTCCCCCCTCGCCATCTTCACCATTTCCTATGGGATGCCATTATGAAGATAAGTGATACAATGTTTGAATTAGAAAGACACACATACCTATCAGGATATTACAAGGCATTCGCAATGGATGCGCTTCCCTGCTCCTACTGTGACCCATGCATACCAGAGCAAGATAAACCTCTTGACCAGGCACCAGAGAGATTCTGTAAACATCAAGATAGAGCAAGGCCTTCAATGGAAGCGTGTGGAATAGATGTTTTCAAGACCGTGAGGAAGATTGGGTACGAAGCAGAAGTGTTCACATCGCCGTATCAAAAAATAACCCTCTTTGGGCTGCTATTGATCGAATGATATTTCTTCTCTCCAGCGCGTATAGCCACTTTAAGCCAGTTCTCTGGCGGCACAAAAGGGCATACATAGTTCTTACTATACGCACACCATGGATTATATACTTTATTAAAATCGAGAATCCATCTTCCTTCCGGTGTGCCGTCTCTATCGGGCTCAAGGTCAATGTACCGCCCCGCTCCGTAGGTCTCATTACCACTGGTTACGTCCTTGAACGGGATAAACAGCCGTTCCTCGCGAGGGTCGCTCTTATACGCCTGCAGTGTGCACTCTTCATCACCCACTTTGAATCGAAATTCAGCCCAGCGCAGGAAGTTTCGCATATTGCCACCTGTGTCTTCAATTTGTAACAGCTTTTTATCGCCGTGCTCATGAAGTTCGAGCTCGAACCGGTAATCTGCGTTAGGAGGATAATATTCAAGACCTTTGAACTTCGCTCGCTCTTCCGGTGGTATCGGCGATTGCCAGTGCACCGCAAAGGATTTATCCTTCTCTTTTCGCTCGCGCTCAAGCCCTTCCTTCCACTCAGAATTTCCTATTTTCTCCATGTTTTCTTTCTTTTGCTTATTGTTATAAAAAAGATACAATCTTCTAAGTGGAAGAAGATGGAGAAGAAAAATCAAAACGAAAAAGAAATTTCGCATTATGCGAGGAAAAAGGGTGTTCAGAGTACCTTATATAAGTTTGGTATTGGGACAGGGTTAGCTAAAAGAGTTACTTATCGTTACCCTATCCGTGTCTTAGAGAAACTCATTGAGGAAACCAAAAAACGTCATCCTGAAGACCCCGCTAATTATTTCCTTAATGGTCTTAGGAGGTCCAGAGTAAAGTACGGCTGTAATCGAAAACTTAATCGAAAAAGGAAAAGCATGAATTAAAAGATATGTAAGAGGAGAAAAAATGGCACTCATTGTAAAAGATACGCTCATCCGAAAAAGGGACGGTGCTCTTCCAGCGGGGTCGAGCGGATTTTTTGTTTCCGTCCCCTCTGTCTTCCTGTTTGGACTTTCGGATGGTGATAAAATCATAGGAGAGATAAAAATAAAAGAAGGAGAGGAAAAGGAAACAAAAGAAAAAGAAATAACACTGATTCTCGAAAAGGAAAGCGGAGATAGCTTCTTGCACATCCCCTCTGGGGATTGGGATATGAATTTTATGCGCGAAGGCAGAGCGGATTTGAGACTGAATGAAGCTATTCAAGGGGGTAAAGAGGAGAAAAAGAGGAAGCTGCTATATCCGAAGAAGGATGTTATGACATCCCCTGCCATAGGTTGCCGAATCTCGTGATTGGTTAAATCTTTTGTATTTGTATAGCTAATGCAAAAAACCACGAGATTTCACAATATTAACACAACACTTTTTCTTTTTAGAAAAAAGAAAACCTGTGCTAAAAGAAAAATTAGGAAGGTTTTTAGTCAAGGTTTTTACCGAAGGTAAAAAAGTTGTGTGAAAATCTGTGTAATCTTGTGGTTAACTTTTAGTTCACCGCACAGCGCATTCGACAACATAATTTTTACTTTTTACGGCATCCCTCAAATATTCTAAATCTTCATCTCCGTAAAACACTTCATCGAGTAACTTAGCGTCTAATACCTTTACAGGCACGAATTTCTGCAAGATATATCGTTTACTACCTCGTATCAGTCTCCCTATTTCCAAAACATCTCGCTTACCGAGTTGCGATTTCACCACCGTCGTTCGGAATTCATAATCCAATCCAGAAGACATAATTAACTCGATGCTATGTTTAATTTTAGCAGGGTCAACCCCGGAATCGGTAATCTCCTGGTACCTTTCCAAAGGCGCTTTCACGTCCATTGCGAGATAGTCCACGATTCCGAGTTCTATCGCTTCGCTTATTATTCCGGGATTGCTGCCATTTGTATCCAGCTTAACCAGATAACCCAATTTTTTGAGCTCGCTCATAAAATCAATCAGGTCTGGCTGCAGTACTGGTTCGCCACCTGTTATCTCTACCGCATCAAGCTTCCCCCTGCGATGTGCCAGAAATGATAAGATATCTCTCTCCGGGATAGGCGCTTCAAAAAGTGCTGGATTTACCAATTCCGGATTGTGACAGTTTGAAACGCTAATCAGGTTAACATTATAGGAGTGGGTTAAATTGTTGATCTCGAGATTATAGACTTTTGCTCTCTTCTCTATCCTATTGATAGATTTTATCTTTAAATATAAATAGCTATTATCTATGAAACCATATCTTTTTGAAGTATCGATAGATTTCTTACTGATTAGATGTCCCTGCCCGAGAATATCAAAAATATTATTATCAGCAATTATAATCTCCTTTCTGGATACAGAATGCTTTATGCTTAGACGCAATAGAATTAAACTAATCTGATATAGCAGAATTTTGGACGTTATTTGAATTCTTTGTTTTCGATATTTTCTTATATAAGCTCGAGAGGATATTCCATCTCCTCTGAATAAACCAATAATTAATTGTTTTTGTAAATTTTTATCTAGATATAAAAATTCTGTGGGTATTTTTTTGTTATATACATCTTCGCCGAAATAGTGCCTTAAGAATATTCCTATTATTCCCTTATCAGAAACTAAAGTCACTGTATTGCATTTCTTATTCTCAACTTCCCTTAGCTCTGTTTTAAAAATTTCAAAAAATATTTCTCTTGTATCCTTAATATATTCCTTCTCTTCTGAGTTAAATGTGAAGGAGATATAATATGAATTCTTTCTTTCTTTCTTCTTACTTGAACATCCTTCGGAAAGATAGTAACCAAGTAATCTCATAAATTTAGGTGTAACTTCTATAAATTTGTCCTCGAAAAAATTATTAAATCTCTGCCTATAAGTCAGCTCTTGATAAAGGTCTTCAATTGCATTATTGACGTCTAGTTTGTAATTAAAGATTTCTTTCTGAGGAATAGGGATAACCAAATAATCTTCTTTTGCATTAATGTATTGAGCTTCTTTCTTGATGAATTCATTAGCTTTGGAATTATAAACAAAAAATTCATGATTTAGTGTACAGCTTATTGCATCTGAATGTAGAAATGGCCTGATTTCTAGCAGAGAACTTGTCTCTCTTTCATAATATTTCTTTATCGGACTAAAGTTTCCCGCATAGTCATAAACTCTACACTCAATATGTTTTTCTACAATATCTTTAATCTTAAATAGACCTCTATCAGTTAAAATTTCAGTATTCCCTGTAAAGCAATACGGGCACCTGAAATTGCAGCCCTGAGTAAATACAATAGCACATATTTTCCCCGGATAGTCTATTAGCGAAAATCGCTGAAAACCCCCAATTAACATAACATCTAATCACCCTCTTCATCCCCACCACCAAAATCTATTAAATTCAACTGTTTCCCGGCGTATTTTCTTTTAGCTTTAGCTTTGATCCGCGAAGGTTTTAAAGCTATAGGTATATCAGCCTTTCTTTCTCTTCTCTGTTTTAATTTTTCCGCTTCTGCTTCTACTACAAACGTTTTCCTTTTCTTGAATTCTTCACGCTTACCTTTATTCCATTGTGTTACGGGGCGCAGATAGCCGACTACACGCGAATATACCTCGGTCTCCGCACCACATTCCGGGCAGGTATAATGTTCTCCTGCTATATAGCCATGAGTGGGACAAACACTAAAAGTGGGCGTGAAGGTAAAGTAAGGCAAGTGATAGAGCTCACAGATCCTTCGCACCAGGACCTTTACCGTCGTAGGGTCTTTGACACGCTCGCCTGCGAAGACGTGGAAGACGGTACCTCCAGTATATTTTGTCTGGATTGCATCCTGCAAATCCAACGCCTCGAAGACATCTTCGGTGTAATTTACCGGCAGTTGCGTGGAATTCGTATAAAATGGCTCTGCACCTTCCTTCCACTCTTCTTCATTCGCGCAGACTATCCCTGGATATTTCTCTTTATCCTTCTTTGCAAGCCGGTAAGAAGTCCCCTCCGCAGGCGTAGCCTCCAGATTATAGTTATTCCCTGTTTCCGCCTGAAATGCCAATAATTTATCACGCATAAAATCTAAAACCCTCGAGGTAAACTCTCGCGATTTTTTTGATGCAATGGGCTCACCAAACATGTTCAAGCAGGCTTCAGTCATACCCACTAAACCAATTGTAGAGAAATGGTTCTTCCAATATTCTCCAAAACGTTCTTTAACCCCTCTCAGATAATATCCCGTATAAGGATAAAGACTCTCTTCCGTAAACTTCTCTAAAACCTTTCTTTTTACCTCTAAACTCTCCTTCGCCAACACCATCAACCGCTCTAAAGCAGAGATAAACTGGGCTTCGTCTTTGGCTAAATACCCGAGTCTTGGCATGTTGAGCGTGACCACGCCAATTGAACCGGTTAATGGACTCGACCCGAAAAGACCTCCTCCTCTCTTTTTTAACTCTCTATTGTCTATTCGCAATCGGCAATTATGTGTCAAAATTCCTGTTGTGCCTACTGTGAACATCGGTTCTCCGTTCTCAACTTCAAAACAATACGCTGTATTATTTATTATCGGTTCAATAGATTTTATTTTAACCCAGAGTTTATTATCATGCTTAAACCAGATATTTCCGTAGTTCTCTCTGTTTAGCTGATAAATTAATACCGCATAATTTGGCGAGGGTCCAAATCTTCCTTCTCTATTATCTATGTATACACTGGTGGTAGTTCCCAGGGTAGCAGCCAGCATGTTTAGAGTCTCTACCATCTTTGGTGATGAGTTGTAAATTCTGTTTCTGTTCCCCCCATCTGTTGCATAGTGCCCTTCGATTACCCCTTTTCTAAACTCCTTACCGGTGTTAAATAATCTTGCCCGGTAACACTTATCTCGCTCTTTTCCTGATACGAAATCCTTACACAGTCCAACCGCTGCTCTCGAATGCACTTTTAATGTATATAGTTTACTATCTTCGTAACTCTTTGTTGTACAGGATGCTCCAAAGTATTCTTCACCTATCTGAATTAGTTCCCTTACGAGTTCTCTCTTTTTCTCATTTTCCGCGGATAATGAAAAAACAACGGTTGTTTCACCATCAAATGAACCATCACCCGCAAATGCCCCAACAAAATAACCCATGTCCTTGTTTCCACCACTCCCTTCATAAGCCTTTAAGGAATACGGGAGATACATGCCTTCTCTCAATTCAATCCCTTTCAATTCTTCTATTCCTGATTTTGGACTTAGCATAACAAAATTCAAATGCTGCTCTGTCATTTTTAATTCATGCCCATTTTCAAGTGTTACTTTAATCATTGGCTGAGCTGGGAATTTATTGAACCTTCCCTTAACAAACTTGCCATCACTGTAAATTTCGTAAACATCACCTTTGGCATTACCCTCATAGATGTATTTAATAGTGGAGTATTCCAACCCCCTCCCCCTTAAATTAGATTTTATTAAAACTTTTTCATTCCCTCCGATTGGACACATACTTCGGGCATCCTCGGGATTCATATCAGAATTTATAAAGTTAGAGAAGTAGGGCACACCGTATTTAGCGGTAACTTCCCATAGAACATCCAAATTAGGGTTCCCCCAGTCGAAATCCCGGGTGATATTGTAAGTGGGGATAGGAAAAGTAAATACTCTTTCTTTGGCATCACCCTCTGCCATTACTTCTAAAAACACCCTATTGAATAACTCCATCTCGGGCTGGAATTCCCTATACGTCTCTTTTTGTATCTCACCGCCAATAACCACGCCCTGATTAGCGTAGTATTTTGGAACGGTTAAGTCTAAGGTAATGTTCGTGAAAGGCGTGTTTCCCGTTATAAAAATTTTGCCTTTTCTTCGTGCAATTACCGTCTCATTATCTGTATTTGGACTCCAAATCACACCACTGTAATTGACGCGCTTCACCTTGTTTATGTATATATCCTTATGTCTGATAATCCTGATTATGTATCTATCCTTCTTAGACAAAGCATTGTCCGGTTTTCGCGTTAAAACTGTTGCACCATAACCTGCATTGGCTAATACTTGCATCAATCCATCTTTTATAACTGCTGACGTAGTCGTAATTTTGCTTCCATCATGACCCTCTCCCTTGACGTAAGTCTCTAAAAATAGTCTGGCGGTCTCAGCATCTGCATTTATAATAGTATCTGGAATAAACTTGATGCCCCTAAATTTGTTTTTATTGGTCTTGAAATACTGCAAAATATTTATGGTACTGTCAGCATCAAACCGGATTACATTGCAGTTGCCTAAACCTTTCTGTGTCCTTTCTGTATACTTTAATTTTAAACTGCTGCATAAAGAAAGGATTTCATCATAGTTCTTTCTGTTTTCTCCTTTGGATTGATAAATACTGATTCTGCCACTTCTGTCAATTCCGCCTTCAGAAATGATCCAAGCTATCAACTTGATGACATCTTTATCAACCCAGTTATTTCCTTGCATCTTGCCTTCACTGCCAACAGGAACCATGAAGGGTGATTTTAAATCATAAACGCGCTCAATTTTTTCCAGTGTATAGCCCTCTGCGCCAAACCGTCTCCTTACAACTCTATGCTCGGGTGAAATCAGTTGATCGCTACTCCTGTTTTTTACGTTATACATCATTCCTCTGTATTCTCTGGCAAAGACGTGTCTAACAGGTAAGTACTCTATAAATCCCTTTTCAATATTGAAAGTAGCGATAATATCTCCTTCTTTGACCTGATTGTATCTTTTCCAGCCATTCTCGCCCAAAATTTCAGTATCTTCTGACATGCACTGAAATCCCACCCTTGTAGGAACATTTATATTGAATACAAACTCCTGCAATGCCTGCTTCACTTCTTTATAGCCCAGTCCGTCATAGCGTATGAACGGTGCAAGAAGGGTGTCAAAATTAGAGAACGCTTGAGCGCCAGCAGCTTCTCCCTGAAGTGTATAAAAGAAATTTACTACCTGCCCTAATGCAGACCTGAGATGTTTTGCAGGTTTACTTTCTATTTTTCCCTGCGCTCCCTTAAATCCCTCTACCAATAAATCAAAAAGGTCCCAGCCAACACAATAAACGGAGAGCAAATTCAAATCGTGAATGTGAAAGTCGCCCCCTGTATGCGCTTGTCTTACTTCCGGCGGGTATATCTTCCGCATCCAGTAGATTTTACTGATTTCCGAAGAGACATAATAATTCAAGCCCTGTAAAGAGAAACTCATATTACTATTCTCGCTTACCTGCCAATCTATCTTCTCCAGGTATTGATCAACCAGGTCAACGTCCGCTTTAGCAGTTATCTCTCTGATTCCCGCATGTTGCTCGCGATAGATAATATACGCCTTTGCGGTTTTGCGATAAGGGGAGGATAATAAAACCTCCTCGACCATATCCTGGATCTCCTCAACTGTTGGTATTCCCTCGGGAATCGCTTGTTGGGCTAAATTTAAAACTTTTAAGGTCAATTTCTGTGCTATTTTATAATCGAACTCGCCAGTTGCTGCGCCTGCCTTTGCAATTGCGCGTGTAGTCTTCTCTGCCTCAAACAGTTCTACTCTGCCATCCCTTTTTTTAATACTGGTAAACACGTTATCTTTCACCTCAAATGTTCTATTGCACCATGCATTCGACAAATTTTGGGCCCAATACCTTTTCTGCACCTATCTCCTTTGCAGCTTTCTCTATCTCTCTTTGTACGTTCCCGTACACAGTGCCGCAGGAAAACTGCGCTATTTTTATTGCTCCTTCCTTGCCTTTTTCCTTCTTTCTTGCATTCCCCATAGTTTCAATATATCTCCGATTTTATTTTTTTTGTATTTATATATCGCATCCACGAGCAATCTACCAGCTTGCT
Organism: Methanomicrobia archaeon LH_S14; assembly: GCA_023659775.1. GTDB lineage: Archaea > Halobacteriota > Syntropharchaeia > Alkanophagales > Methanospirareceae > JAGXOS01. Next base: position 13,554 of record JAGXOS010000036.1, read on the forward strand.
GCATTACATCAAGTTCGAGTCCTCAACAGGCCAAAGGACTGCCTTTGCCCCTGTTCTTTCCAATAATATTAGCACTGTTTACAGTAGTTCCGAAAGTACATGAAAGCTATGTCATTTTGGGGTTAGATTTTGCAAGTTCAAATCTGCCTCAGCACTACTATTTATTGCTGTTGATCATCTTCGTTTGAGGCTTCATAAGACAGATTAGAGAAAAAAACCTGAGGAAACTTGGCCTAAACATGCACTAAGGCTAACCCCGTATTGACGTCATAGTTCGGAACTACTGAACTATGGGAAAAAAATTTTAAATAAATAGAAAACTTTGTATATGCCTACCTTTCAAAAATATAAGTTTTTTTTCCTGGCTAATTTCCCAAAAGAGAGGGAAAAGGGAGGGGGAAAAAGG
>JAGXOS010000037.1 GCA_023659775.1 Methanomicrobia archaeon LH_S14
AAGCCTCAGGTGTGGGTAGTCTTATGACCATGAAAGACCACTTACGCTAGAACCCTTATCAAACAGTGGTCTGGAGCTCTCTATCTTCAATTTGCCCGCTTCCTCTTCTTTCTCCGCTATCCGCCTTATCGCACCCAGCACATTGGCAATCCTCACGTCTTGCGGGCACTGCGCCGTGCACGTCTGACAGATGAGACATACCCATAAATCCGGATTGGATAAAACTTCCTCTCTCATTCCTAACAAACTCATCTGGATGATTCTCCTCGGATTGTTACTCGGCACGATTTCCGTAATTGGACAACCCAGCGTGCAAGTGCTGCACTGGAAACATGATGCGAGATGCTCTCCTCCAGGCTCATTCATTATCTCGTTCTTGAAGTTCGGGTCCAACTCCCATGTTTTTATCGGCATTTTATCTTATTCTTACTTCCGCTCTCCGTGCGCTAAGTATCTCTCCAGTTTCATCGCTGGCTCTCCGTCATAAGTCATCCTTTCACAGATGCCCAGATAGCATGACAACGCATCCAAATCCAATATCCTGCCGAAGCTACTTGTTTTTGGTGCTCTCTGCATTAGCTTTTCCATCACCTCTACTTCTTTGTCCATAAAATACGGCACTTCCCTACCTAAAAGCGAAAAAAAATGCAAATACCATCCTTCTTGGGTCTTTTATTGCCGTTTCACCACCAATTAGCGGTATTTCCTCCAAAGACCCCACTCTTTCAAATCCCGAATAGAGAGAATGCAGGATTTCTCCTCCCCAAGCGTTTCCCTCTGTTCCATACCCCGTCCCGTCCCGTCCAGGGTCAAAGCAACCACATCATCCACACCCGCATCGAGCATCAATGAAGCTGCATGAGCCCAATGATGCTGCACCTCTATCAATTCAATTGAAAATTCTTCCGACAGTTTTTTACCATATCTTTTCGTTGAATACCGTGGATGCATATCTACCCCAATCGCATCTATTTCATCAATTGACGCAAGTGGAGGCAGCTCTTTCATTAAAGAGTTCAAGAACTCCTCCACAGCCCCATTTTCTTTGAGTTCAAATGCGACATGGTCTTCTGGCTCTGCATAACCCCTTGCTTTAACGATACCTGCTTTTCTATAATCCCTCTTCACCTTTAACAGCGATTTCCCCATCAGCTTACCATCCACCCACCATGACTCGTATGGCTGTACCGGGAGTCTATGAGGACCAATGAACAGGCGAGTGTATTCGTCTATCAGGGGTTCATGCAGCTCATCCGCGCCTTTGCTTTTGTTCTTCTCCATAAATTCTTTTAATCCACGAAAACCCTCGGATTTTTACCGTGGGTTCGATTTGTTCAAGATGGCTGTTCTCGCATCCCCACAGAACGACACCATCCGCACCGAGTTCGAATGCGCCTCTGATACCAAATCAATAGAAGGCACGAAGAGGGGTAGCAGCGCAGGATATCTTAGTTTCTTCCTGCCAACCAGGTTTAAAATAAAAGATTAAAAATTGAAATACTTCTAGCAAAGAGAAAGGAGGGAGCAGCATGATCCGCATAACACAGCTTATTCATGGAAAAGGAACCGTTAGCGAAGTACTAAAGGATAGGAAAAAGCCTCTGCATCAGGTTCCAAGCAGGTTACTCGCATTTGCTGAAACTCGTAGGCCAGTGGTTTTCTGGAACATTACGAACAAATGCAACTTGTCATGCAAGCATTGCTACATTAATGCCAGACCTGAATTGGACGGTAGAGATGAGTTGTCATTAGAAGAGGCAAAAGCCTTCATCGCCGACCTCGCAGAGATGAGAATCCCTTTACTCCTGTTCACCGGCGGCGAACCGCTGGTAAGAAAAGATTTCTGGGAACTCGCAGATTACGCAACTGCAAAAGGGCTGAAAACCGCACTGAGCACTAACGGTACGCTGATAACAAAAGAAGTCGCAGCAAAAATAAAGGCGCGTGGAATCGAGTATGTTGGTGTGTCACTGGACGGTGCTAAGGAAGAAACGCATAATGCCATCAGGAATCAACCGGGTAGCTTTAAGCGTGCGGTGCAAGCGTTGCGGAATTGTGCGGAAATCGGGCTTAAAACCGGTATCAGAGTTACTATTACGAGAGACAATTATCGTGAAATAGCGGACTTACTTGACTTTTCCATCGAGTTAAAAGTGCCGCGGTTTTGCGTTTACTGGCTTGTTCCGAGTGGAAGAGGGAAAGAGATTTATAATCTGCAATTAAGCCCCCTCGAGGTTTCTCATATTTTTGATTTGTTATACCGAAGAGCAAGGGATTTGGACCCGGAGAAAATGGAAATCCTCACGGTGGATGCACCACAAGACGGCGTTTACCTGCTGAATAAACTGAAAGAAGATAATAGCCAGGAATACGAAAATGCGTTGAAATTGCTTGAATATACGGGTGATTCGTGTAGTGCTGGCGACCGCGTTGCGAATGTTGACCCGGGGGGGAATGTCTATCCATGTCAGTTCGCGCAATTAGAAGAATTTAAAATCGGGAACGTTAGCGAGAGAAAATTCAGTGAACTCTGGAATGATTCAGAAAATCCTGTCCTTGCGGTATTCCGAGAAAAGACGAAGTTCTTGAAGGGGAAGTGTGGTTCGTGCGTTTACAAAGAACTCTGCGGCGGCGGATGTAGGATAAGGGCGTATGCAGAAGAGGGCGATATATGGGCTGAAGATCCGCTATGTCCTTACAATCCCGAGACCGAAAGTCTATGAATATGACCAAAAGAAGCCTTCTGATTCTCATTGAAGAAGACAAATTCTTGACGCTGTGGACGACTCTGTATCCAAACGAGACGATTACAAACAACGAAACTGAGAAAATGGTGGTGGGTATGCGCAAATGGGGCGGCAGTTGGGCTTCTAATCTAAAACTTTTTTCTAAAAAGTTTTAGTGTTAATCTCGTGGAATCTCGTGGTTTTTTACATCGGCTATATATCCCTTTATTCCTCAAGCACAAACTCGAAAGTAAGAATCATTATCGCTGTTATGAGGAGGAGAAAGGCGATTAACAGTCTCAATGCCGGCATCACTTCAGCTATGCCAGAACCACCGATAATTTCCTTCGTTGCCACAACTGATGGTATAAGCACTGGCATACAAACAGGAATAAGAAGAAAAGAAAGAAGTAAGGTTTTACCCTCCGAGAACATCACGAGCCCGGAAACAAAAGAACCCGCAAACGAGAGCCCTATCGCACCTAAGAGGCATACAAGCAAGAGAGCCGGGAATCTTCCGCCCAAATCGAGGTTTAAAAATATGATGGAAAAGGGAATTAACACGCATTCCACGAAAAAGAGCAGCACTATTCCATAAATGATTTTCCCGAAAAGGATTGCCAGTGGTGAGCAAGGCAGGGTTTTCAAACCACCAAGCGTTCCCCGGTCTGCTTCGCGCGTAAAAGAAGTGGTAAACGCGAGAATACTTGTGAAGAATAGGATAATCCAGAGTGCAGCGGCTGCTACTTCTGGTTTTGAACCCACAGAACCACCACTCCACGCAAAGCTGCAAATCAGAATGGAGCCTACCGAAAAAGTAAGTATTGATAGAAGCTCATAAGATCGCCGGAACTCGGTCCGCAGGTCTTTTTCCGCTATCCTCAAAGCTGCTTGCCAAAATAGGGAAATAGTGAATAGCCAGGTAGGGAATGGGGCTCCGCTCCTACCATCCCGAAAAACCTGTAAGAGCTTTTTTGAGTTTTGCATTTTTTCTTTTCACGCCCTCTATTTTATTATCAGGTAATAAGAGGCAGAATAGGCGAAAAGCACTGCGAAAAATATGGAAATGACATTATTTATCACAAAAAAAGCGTCCAGTATCATAAAAGTCATTGGAACGAGTAGGAACAAAACCAGTGTTATGCACGCCCACATCCACGTTGAAATCCTGTACCACGATTTGTAGCTCATCGTAATGGCTAACCACCACAGGGGAAACAACAAGGTAATAATAAAATGAACGAAATTCAACACGGAGTACATCAGAAATATGAAAACAGCTACCGTTACCAAAGACAGGGCGTCCAGTCTTATGGATGGAATTGCCCTGTTCAGATGATAATTGCACCAGACGTGGTAGGTATATGAATACAAAGCGAGACCGAGCCATAGGAGTCCCACAAGCTCGGAATACTTATATGGGGGTAGGGGGTTAGAATACAGTAGCAGTAAGATAACGATAGCGGGTACAGAAATCCATAACCACGCTTTCTTATCACGCCAAATGCCATGACTTGAGGTTATAAAGCCCCACCAAATAAAATACAGCATGCTTGAGACGAAATAATCTATTCGGCGGTCCAGCGAGCTATACAGCAAGAATACAAAGACTGCAAACGTAACAATTATCGGACCATTTCCTATCTCTGCAGGTTCTTTAAAAATCACTTTCTCCGGAACTTCTCTTCGTTGGTAATTTTCTCTTACCGCTAACACATATAGCCATAAGCTCCAGAAGCCGAAGATGAGAAAAATTGGAATAGCAAGAAGAATATTTATTAACATAGCGATGCTTCCTGTAACGCTTCCTAAAACAGCGATAACACTAATATATCCTGTTAATTGGAGAAGTCTTTTATACCTTCCTTCTCTGCCTGAAGCTTTTAAGATGAGATGCAATATGCCAGCTATACCCGTCCATGCCACGATAGCAAAGATAACTCCTTTCGTAACCTCTATTCCCGGAGAGTAAGCTTCAGATTGCAAGAAACTGAATAGCCCCTCGAGCAAACCACTTATCGCAACAATAACAAAAGGAATGCCCAGCTTCTCTTCGGCACTCAATAAGTTCTTATACGTTTCTACAGGGGATATTACGATTCCACCGATGTTTTTCATGTGTTCCCTCATGTGTCATCACCTCTTCTCCTCTAAAATGACATTTCTCCAACTACTTTACCTTTATCGAGCGAGATTCCCCTGTCGCAAATTTTCTTCGACCACTCCAGGGAATGCGATGATATTAATAGCGTCTTTCCTTTTCCTTCCTGGCTTTTGAAGTAATTTACAAGCACATCACAGGTTTTCGTATCCAGTCCTGCGAAAGGTTCATCAAGCAGTATTAAATCAGGATTATGAATTAACGCCCTTACGATGTCCGCCCTTTTTCTTAAACCATGCGACAGTTGCTTTACCGGGACATTATACCAACGTTTCAAACCCAAAAACTCAATTATATCGAGGAAGTCCTCCTCTTCTACGGAGAAGAGCTTCGCATAGAATAGTAAATTCTCCCTGACGCTCAGCTCGTCATAAAGGAAACTTTCATGTGTTACTAAACCAATTCTTCTTCTTGTTTCACGCCCATTTTTGAATGCATCTTTACCGAATATCTTCACCGTTCCCGAAGATGGCAAGATATGCGTGGCGATTATTTTCAGCAATGTTGTCTTCCCCGCTCCATTGTGACCGGAAAAGACCAAAAATTTACCTTCTTTTATTCGCAGCGATACGGATTTTAAAGCCTGTAAGTAACCATATCTCTTCGAGACTTCCGTGATTTCCACAGCTATTTTGTTATTATACATCTTTGCCTGCCCGTTCAGGCTTATTAAATTAAATTAATAAATTTTAAAAGAGAAAGTAATTTATATCCTTTTGATAATTAAGACAAATGTAAAGAGGGGAAAAGAAAAAGATGAAGCGGGATATTCTGCTTTGCATCGCCGTGGCAGTGAGCGTGGTCGCTTCTTATGCAGCTTTCGTTTGGGTTCCGTCGGAAGCAACCATGGGCGACCTTTACCGGATTGTATATTTGCATGTGCCCGCTGCATGGGTTTGCTACCTCGCTTTTTCAATTTCACTCTTCGCCAGTATCATCTTTTTGGCAAAGAGAAAGCATGCATACGATAGGGGGGCAGAGGTGTCGGCTATTTTAGGGTTGGCTTATGGAGCAATAGCCTTGATTTCTGGTTCAATTTGGGCGAAAGCAGCCTGGGGAAGCTACTGGAACTGGGACCCGAGGGAAACAACTACGCTCATACTCTGGATTGCATACGCGGGCTATATTGCTATAAAAAACTCCATTGGAGAGGTTGAGAAAAGAGCGGTAATAGGAGCGGTGTATAATATTCTGGCTTTTTCCACTATACCACTGAGTTATCTGTCTATGATGTTGTTGCCCTCGCTTCATCCTCAAATAGCCACTCCGACTGAGATTTTTATGACTGCTCCAATGATTGCAACTTTATTTTTAAGCCTCATAGCAGCTTCACTCTTCTTCGGTTATCTTTTGATAACAGCATTCACAGTCTGGTCTTTGGAAGACCGCTTAAATGCATTAATTTACGAAAAAGGAGGTGTTTAAAAAGGAAATGTATGAACTATTCCTCGTTTCAGTCATTTACTGGACTGCACTTTTGGCGGTTTTTATCTGGCTCAACAGGCGGTTATTCGCGCTTAAAAAGAAAATAGCGGATTTGGAAGCAAAGGAGGAAGGAGGTGAAGGGGGATAAGGATATGAAAGTTAGAGCAGTTCATATTATCGTTGTCGCTTTGATCGTGCTGAGCGCAATTCTCGCATACAACGCCTTTACATCTTACATTAACCCGTATTTAACAGTTTCGCAAGTCACTGAGAGCGGTAAATATATTAACAAAGAAGTTCAGATTTTAGACACTGTTGCCACGGGGTCTCTTAATCTGAGAGAAGACGGTTCCCTACTCTTCGACCTCACTGACGGCAAAGCTACAATCGCAGTGACATATTCAGGAATACAACCACAAGGCTTCAAAGAGGGGCAAAAAATAGTTGCCATAGGAAAGCTTACTTCCCTCTATCATCTGAATGCGACACAATTACTGGTTAAATGCCCATCCAAATATGAATAGTAAAAAATCACAAGCTCCAAGCTCCAAAATCCAAATAATATCAAAATCCCAATTTCCAAAAAATTATTGAAAATGGAGTGTCTTTTTATAAGAGGGTTCTATAATATGAAATGGAAATGGGATGGAAATGAAATGAAAGAGAGGCAGTTTCAAGAGGAAGTACAGTACTTCAACCACAAGTTATCCGGGGTTATTGAGCAAAAGATGCAGGAATGCTCAAATAAGATTTTATACGGTGCGCTGAATTATATACGAGATACAGGAGGGAAGAGACTTCGCCCCATCATCTGCCTTCTATCCGCGGAGGCAGTTGGCGGCTCTCGGGACAAGGCTTTATTCACTGCCGTAGCTATTGAACTCCTCCATAACGCTTCTCTGGTTCACGATGACATTATAGATGAGAATTACATACGCAGGAGCAATCCTTCCAATCCCGCAAGGTATGGCGAAAAAAGGGCGATAGTCATCGGGGATTTTTTGTTTGGGCTTTCCTGTGAGATGCTGGCGAGATGCGGAGTGCCGGAAGTAGTGGGACTGGTTTCGAGTGCAGTTTCCGACACCGCTATGGGGCAGTACCTGGAGTTCACGTTGCGGATGAGGAATTTACAAGAGGTGACAGAGGAATCGTACCTCGAGGTAGTGGCGCTGAAAACCGCTTCTACATTTATGGCGAGCACAGAAGCAGGCGCCATGCTTGGCGGTGGAAGCGAAGCAGAAATCGAGCATCTTTGCAATTATGGTAAAAATTTGGGTATGGCATTCCAGATTCAAGATGACGTTTTGGATATCTGCGGTGACCCTGCGAAAACCGGAAAGCCGGTGGGGTTGGACATTAAAAATGGTGAAAGAACCATTCTTGTCATTCACGCATTAAATCATTCAAATCCTTCAGAGAGGGAATATATATCAGGGGTTCTGTCAAGGAAAAGAGACATCGGCGGTTCTGATATTGACAGGGTCAGGGGAATTTTTATAAATTCCGGCTCGATTAATTATGCAATCCGGCTATCTAACGACTTCGTAAGGGGTGCGAAAAGTTGTATTGAGGGGCTTGAAGATTCTGAAGCAAAGGAGAAACTCAAAGTCATTGCTGATTTTGCCGCGGAGAGAATAGAAAAGCAAGCTTTGGCTGAGTTTATACAGGAACGATAAAGACACTACCGCACCATTAGATAATTTCTATCAGCTCAAAATCCTCATATAATAGCCCCAACCTCTCCACACCCGGAATAAATTCCGAGGGATCCCCAATGCTGATTTCATCTTACCTTTTTATATATGCCTCTTCCAGTTTTACATGTTCAGGCACATAAATCTCCTCTTTTTTAGAGAAGATCTCGTTAGCATCGAGTACTTCTATTTCCACCAGTTCGTTATCCTTTGAGTAATGTGCTATTATCTGCGGTGTTATCTCCTCGCCGTATGCTAAAGGTTTCTCTTTCAACGTTATTAAAAGGATGTCATCCACAGGGTCATATCTTATTTTCACTCAATTTCCATTTTACCGAATCTATACCGAATTCTTCAAATTCTGTTTGTAAAGGAATACCAACGTTTACAATTTCTGCATCGATACCCATACTTCCAAAAAGTTACCCTTTCCCCCTTCGTCTCCACTTCGCCCATCTCTTTTCAAGATAATCATTGAAAATGGTAAAACTATATAAAAACTTTTCGGTTTTTCACACGTAAAAGATATTTGTTATAACAGCTTCATTCGCGAAATAAAGCAAAAAAGCCCGGTGAAGTTGAGAAAACAAGACCGCATAAACAAAATCGAAAAAGGAGAAATTTATCCCGACAAAGTTTCAAAAAGGAGCAAGGAGAAAAGAGATTGAATATCATCGTTTTAAGTATTCCAATATCGCCGCTTTGAGAAGATAAAAAATCTTTAAATTCCTCTTCGCAGCAGGCCACTCCATGTGCATCTTCTCATTGATAACGGAGTTGAGCATCGTATCGAACTTAGGTTTCAGTTGCATCAATCTTTTTTGTCGAGCAGAGGTGTCATTTATCTCGTTTATTTCGTCTATCTCACTCGTGAGGTCAACTGCGAGCTTTATCCGCTCTTCCGTTGACTTGAACGAATCCCAGTCAATCAAACCGTATTCCACCTTCAGCGTATTCAATTTCAGCCCTGCTTGATAAGTGCAGTCTACGATTTCGTCCCGTGTCATCCATTCGGTTTCGTAATTCAGAGCGTATTTCCAACTCGGCGACAGCATTGCTTTTCGGTACTCCTCCAGGGTTTTGAAAAGAATTTTATAGCCGAACTTTTCCGGATTCTCGTATGCTATGCAGCCGGGGTCAATAAAAGGGGAATAAGCCAGAATAAAAGGAACTACTCGCTTGCCAAATTTGTCCATCAGATGCCCGCACCAATCAACAGTCTCCAGAACAGATTCGCAGGTCTGAAAAGGAAGACCAATCATGAAGAACAGATCGAATCTGTTGCACCCCGAATCCAAAGCCCATTTTATGTTCTCTTCTATTTCTGAATTTTTATACCGTTTTCCCTCTACCGCTCTTATTGACTCGTCATGGGTATCCGGGGATATTTCAAAGTTGAAGTTTTCAACTGATTCCGCTATGAGTTCAAAATATTCCTTTGGATTTGGAACGCTATCGAATAACTCGAACACAAGATGATTTTCGAATGTTGCTTTTTTCAATCCTTCCAGGACAGTATAAGCATATTCTTCGCCGGGTTGGAGGAGGTCGCCTATGATGAATATTGGGGCACTTGTATATCGTGTGATCTTCACGATGTCTTCAGTGATCAATTGTGGGTCACGAAATGCCGGTTTCCCCCGATTGCAGTACATCGCAAGTGCATTCCGGGAGCCTCCGCAGAATATGCAATTATGTACACAACCCCGGCACGTTATCACTGGCGTGATAGGGTAGTCCAGCCACTCATGAGAAGACCAGCCGTGGAACGGAATGAGACTTTTGATATCCCGGTATTTCAACGCCGATTTGAAAATACTGACATAGTTATTGGAAAATTTGTTTATCTCGGTTGGAACGTGGGTGAAAGGGTTTATACGCACCTCGCCGTTATTATCCTTCCATACAAGGTTTGGGATAGTGCTAAAGGAGGAATGAGAGGAAGAGTGCTTATGCTGAGTAATCGTTTTCATGAGCTGTAGCAGAGGCTCTTCCGCAGAATCACCTCTTATGATAAAATCCACCTCCGGATAGCGAATCAACTCTTCATAGAAGTAAGTTGCAGAGAATCCGCCGAAAATGACAGGAATATCGGGGTGGTATCGCTTGCATATCTTCGCTACTTCGAGGCTACCCTGCGCATGCGGCAACCAATGGAAGTCAATTCCAAAAGCACTTGGTTCGAGCCGGCGTATCATCTTTTCCGCATCAAAACTATCGCTGCCAAGCATTCTCGCCGCTAAATTGATTATTCTCACGTTTAGTCCGTTTTTCTCCAGGTGTTCCACGATAGAAAAAAAGCCGATTGGATACATCTCGAATATGGGCGTGGATGGGACTCCATCAGCAATCGGGCCGTACATTATGGGGTGTTTTCTGAAATCGTACACCGCCGGTGCATGGAGCAAGATCAAATGTGGGTTGAGGTTGACAATACTCATTTTCACAACACTTTTTCTTTTTTACAAAAAGAAAAACTGTGCTAAAAGAAAAACAAATATGTTCTTTTGGTAAAACTTTTCTTTCTAAGAAAAGGTTTCTCGTGAAAATCTGTGTAATCTGAGGGGTTATAAAATAAGCTAAACGAAGAAAATGGACGTTAAAATAATTCGCAGTAGTAAGAGAAAGAAAACGATAAGTGCACGGGAAGTGGAAGATGTGATTCGCTTATATCTTCCAGTGGGGCTCTCACGAAAGGAGGAGTTCAACTATGTTCAATGGGCGAAGAAGCGTTTCGAGTCGTTGAGACGCAAGAAAGAACTCAAAGCCGAGAATGCGGATGAAGTGCTGGAACAACGTGCTCGGGAACTCAACAAGCGTTATTTTGGCAGTGAACTCTCCTGGACACAGATATGCTACACGACCGAGCAAAATGCACGCACGTTCGGAACTTGTAGCACGGGAGGTAAAACAATCAGGATTTCGGACCGACTGCGGAAAATGCCGAAATTTGTGCATGATTATGTTGTAGTGCATGAGCTTGCACACTTGAAAGTGCCAGGACATGGCCCTGAATTTTGGAAACTCGTGAACAAGTATCCAAAAACAGAGCGAGCTCGGGGTTATTTAATGGCAATTGGGATGAGTGATTGAATCCGCACAAATCTTGTCATCCTATACGTAAAAGCAAATGATGTATTAAAAGTTGAAACAATTTATCCATGTAGAGACATAGATCGTGAGATTGAAAGGAAGGAGTAAGATAGGCAAGAATAAAATGAAGGGGGTTGTCATTTCGGTTGTCGTTTAATTTATACTTCGAAATAGAACTTAAAAGTAACTGAATAAAAGAAAAAGAGATTAAAAATGCAAAAACAAAATAAAACCACCAAAAATTACATCCTGTCTTTGGATGCGGACAGATGGCTATTTCACGCCGATGTGCTCGTGGACAAGGCGCATGTAGTGATGTTAAAAGAGCGAGGGATAATAAAAAGGGACGAAGTGTCGGCTATTCTGAACAGCTTAACTAAAATAGAGGAGCGGGGTGAGGATTTTATCGAGCATGAACTCCCCTCCTACGAGGACGTGCATACTGCAATAGAATCAGTGCTGATAAGAGAAATAGGCGAGGATAAAGGGGGAAGGATGCACACCGGACGGTCAAGGAATGACGAAGTAGCAACGTGCATAAGAATTGCACTTCGTGACGAGCTGTTAGAGATGATGAAAGAGGTGCACGGGTTGAGAAGAGCGATAATAGAAAAAGCTGCTGAGAACGTTGATACCATAATGCCCGGATATACACATCTGCAGCATGCACAACCAACCCCATTCGCACATCATTTCTTAGCGCATTCCGATGCTTTTGCTCGTGATTTTTCGAGACTTGTAAACGCATACGAGCATACAAACGTAAGCCCTTTAGGTGCTGCGGCATTCGCTTCTACTGGCTTTCCGGTAGATAGGGAAAGAACAGCGAAACTTTTGGGGTTTGATTCAGTGCTGGAGAATTCAATGGATGCCGTTTCCACGAGAGATTTCATCATCGAGACAATTTCTTGCTACGCCAATCTGATGACAAACCTGAGCAGGCTTGCCGAAGAAATAATACTGTGGAGCACCTCAGAATTCGATTTCGTTCGTCTCCCGGAGGAATATGCAACTGGAAGTTCCATAATGCCGCAGAAACGAAACCCGGACTATGCAGAACTTGTCAGGGCGAGAACCGGCACTGTCCACGGATGTTTGATGGGCGTGCTTTCTATATGCAAAGCTTTGCCTTACTCCTACAACCGCGATTTGCAAGAGGTCACGCCACATCTGTTGCAAGCCACTGAAACCACTACCGCTTCGGTAGCAGTGATGAAAAGCATTGTAGAAGGACTGGAATTGAAGAAGGAGGAGATGGAGAAGAAGGCACAGATTGGGTTCACTACCGCAACTGAGCTGGCTGATACTATCGTCAGAGAAACTGGCATATCTTTCAGAACTGCGCATAAAATCGTATCGTCATTGGCATCGGTTTTAGCAGATGAAAACATGGAATCAATAAAAGAGCAAGAATCAGAGAAAGCGTTTGTGGCTGAGATACTTCCGAGAATAGATGATTTTGCTATGAGTATCGTCGGGAAAAAGCTGAGTGAGATGGGGCTAACCGAGAAGAAAGTAAAAGAAGCATTGAACATCGCTTCAAATATTCAGAAGAGAAATGTGAAAGGAGGTCCGGCGAAAAAAGAAGTGCTGAGGATGCAGCGAGCGAGAAGAATGGATTTGGAGAAGGAGGAGAAATCAAGAGAAGCGAAGGAAGAGCGGGTGAGAAGAAGCCTGGAGGAATTGGAGAGAGAGGTGAAGAAAAAGAAAAAGGTTATAAAAGTAATAAAAAAATAAAAGCCCACCGTGTTTTAGAGTAACTAAAGAAATGAAAATCTTTGTTTGTTCAACTTATAAGGACTTGAAAGAGTATCGGGCTGATGCAAGGAAGGCTATTGAAAAAAAGTGGAAACGAATTTGTTGGGATGGAAACTTTTCAGAGCCACACGCATGAGCCTTTGGATTTTTGCCCAGAGAGGGTAGAAGAATGCGATGCCTTTGTTCTCCTTGTTGCGTATAGATATGGGAATATACCTGAAGGGGAGAAGATTTCAATAACAGATTTAGAGTATGAACACGCGCTGAAGAAAAAGATTCCTGTTCGCCCGTATATCGCCCATCCATACGCATTACAGGAGAACTTCACAGATAGAGAGCAAGAGAGAAAAATGTTAACAGATTGGCTGACAACAGAACTTCACCCGATGTTATCTGTTATTGCTATTGGAGGCATGGGAAAAACGGCATTAGCATGGTATTGGCTTATGGAAGATATTTTAAGGAGTGACGGACATCCGAGGAAGATTGTCTGGTGGTCATTCTATGACCGGGAGTCGGGTTTTGGTAGATTTCTCAAGAAGGCTATTGAATACGTCAGTGGTGACGAGGTTGATTGGAATTCACTTAAATCAACAAGGGACCAGATGGAGTTCCTTTATAAAATCCTGTACGATAATCGCTTTCTTTTGGTGCTTGACGGAGTCGAAAGGGTTTTGCGTGCTTATTACAACTTGGGCTCTCCTTATCAGGGCGATGAGATTAAAGAGGATGAACGAGGGGACTTTCGTGCTTGCATCGAGCCGAATTGCGGTATGTTTCTCCAGTGGTTGGCAAGCGGCAATCCACGGACAAAAACATTGTTGACCAGTCGTTTGTTCCCTAAAGAACTTGACGATTTAGAAGGTGTCACAGAATAAGTGTGCCAAGTTCATGACGATGGATAGGTAGTATAGTTCCATTCTCCATGGAAGTCATCGCGTTTAATGTTGACTGCTTCCAG
>JAGXOS010000038.1 GCA_023659775.1 Methanomicrobia archaeon LH_S14
TTTTCCAAGAATATCGCCAGAAAAGTTTTAAGATATAGGGTAGCTATACAAATACAAATTAACCTGTTTTCAACCGTCTAATGTCGAATAGACATGTCGGCAGAAGCTGGAATGAAAACAACCTATTTGTGGCTGGAGGTGTATTTCATTGATTGCTGGTAATTGTTGGACAGCCTCTTCCCCTTTGAAAAACTCCCTATTACCCCATGTCCTCCTCTTAATAAATCTATGTTTGTGATATCTTAATGAAGTAATAAGGGGCTAGAATAGCCAATGAAAACCTATCTCTTCCTTTTGCGATTTGAAAAAGTGTCGCATTGATTGGTGCAACCGATCGAGAAGGTTCCGTTGGACAACAAATAATGAAGAATCTCCTTCTAGGCAAGGATATGAGAAAAGTGTACGCCGTTAACCCAAATAGAAAAACCGTTATGGAGCTGAAGTGTTTTCCAAGCATAACTGAAGTGCCAGAACATGTTGATTTAGCAGTTATCGCGACTCCAGCTAAAACTGTGCCAGGGATAGTCGATGAATGTGGTCAAAGTGGTGTTGACGGAGCTGTTATCATCTCAGCTGGCTTTAGAGAAGTTGGAGAGGACGGCGAGAGGTTAGAAGATGAAATAAAGCAATTTCAGGAGAAGCACGGTCTTCGAATACTTGCCCTAATTGTCTTGGGTTCATCAGACCTCAGCCCGTTGGTTGTGGATACATGTCCATAAGTGCATAGACTTCTTCAGGCAACCCTCCCTTCACCGGGATTCCCAGTTCCTGCGCATGCTCAAGCGTTATCGGATAGTCGTGAGGCCACCTACCCGTGGTAAGTGCTTTCGCAATGCTCCTCGCTTTTTCCTCTCAAACCTTATCTTTCACCAAATCTTGGACAAACTCATGCACCCGACTCAATGCTTTCCTCGACACATCGGCAAGAATCAGCGTCTCGTCTTTTATCCGGTTCTTGTTCTTTTCATCAATGATCTTCAGGATTGATGCCGCCGGGTATTCGCCCAACTGCGGGTCAACAGGACCTAATACGGCGTTTTCGTCCATAATTACCTCGTCAGCTGCCAATGCGAGCAGAGTTCCTCCTGACATCGCATATCGTTCTGATGAAAACCACAGAGTCGATACCTTTCAAGGTAATCGTCTTAATATCCATCATCCTTACCTTCCTCATAACAGGGATTCTCTTCAGAATGTCTGAGCAAATTCATCGTATGCTCGGCGTGACCGGAAGCCGTGTGTTTTCAGTTTTCTCCTCTTTTCTTCTATTCACAACCATCCTTTTCTGTTATCTTATCCCCAAAGAGTTCTTCGATTGTTGGTTCGGTAATGTCTGTCCAGAGCACAAATTTTTTCCTCTTGTAATGCAGGTATCTCCTCAAGCGAGTTGCATCGTAGCTGAGTATTTAATCGCTGTAATCTTCATTTTCTACAAGAAAACCAAAGTTAATAATAGCTTTAAATGTTTCGATTATCTATCTTCCCATTCCCTCACCCGCTATAAGAACGAGACCATGACGATTAAATGCAGTAAAAGAAAATGCATGAATCCTGCTATAACTCATCAGAAATACTCAGGGCTGCACTTATGCGAAACCCATTTCATTGAGGATGTGGAGAGAAAAGCGAAAAAAGAGATAAGAAAGCAGTTGATGATAGAGCACGGGGATAAGATTGCAGTGGCACTGAGCGGCGGAAAGGACAGCTCAGCTATTTTATATATGCTAAAAAAGATTTTTCATCCACGCAGCGATTTGGAATTCTTTGCGATTGCAGTGGATGAAGGAATAAAGGGGTTTCGTTCGGTGACATTAAAGAATGCGGAAAATATTACAAAGGAGTTAGAAGTAGAACTTCGTACTTTTTCCTTTGAAAAGGAGTTTGGATTTACGCTGGATGAGATTGCAGCGAAAGGATTCGAGCAGGCGCCTTGCACCTTTTGTGGCGTTCTAAGAAGGAAGGTATTAGAAAGAAAAGCGAAGGAATTAGGTGCCACAAAGGTTGTAACTGCTCATAATCTGGACGACGAAGTTCAAACGATTTTAATCAATTATATACGAGGGGATATAGAGCGGTTGAGTAGGCTGCGAGGGCGAAGAGAAGAGTTTGTTCCGAGGATTAAACCGCTGAGAGGAGTCCCTGAAAAGGAAGTTGCCTTGTATGCTCTTGTAGCAGGAATACCGATAAGTACGATTCAATGTCCTTACGCCACACGCTCATTCCGTTTCACGGTGAAAAAAATGCTGAATGAGTTTGAAATGAAACATCCGGGGACAAAATATTCTTTGTTGCGGGGTTACGAAAGGCTGTCAGAATTTTTGCCGACAGCGCAACCAGGGAGAAAGCTTTTGCGGTGTATGAGGTGTGGAGCCCCATCGGCATCAAGAATATGCAAGGCTTGCGAGATAGTTGAACGGATGAGAAGTGGAAAATCCTAAATCACCACTTATTCCTTGAAGAGCCTCCAAAGTGAGCTTGAAAAAATCTTTCCTATCGAAACCGAGTTCTTCACACACCATGTTAATATTTATATTTGTTTTTCTTTTAGCACAGGTTTTCTTTTTTTTTAAAAAAGAAAAAGTGTTGTGTAATCTGAGGGGTTAAATGTCTGCCGAAGAAGAACTGGGAAGACTGGAAGAAGAAATAAAAGAATGTCAGCGTTGCGAACTATGGAAAACGAGAACTAATCCTGTTGCTGGAGAAGGTTCGTTAACCGCGAAAGTATTGTTCGTAGGCGAAGCTCCGGGTTACTATGAAGATTTAAAAGGCAGACCATTTGTGGGTAAAGCGGGAAAGATACTTGATGAGTTGTTGGGCTCAGTGGGGTTAGAAAGAAGCGAGGTTTATATAGCCAATGTTTTAAAATGCCGACCACCGGGGAATAGAAATCCCACAACGGGAGAGATAAGAGCTTGCACTCCTTATTTGGATGCACAAATGGAGATTATTAAACCCACGGTTATTGCTACACTTGGGAACTTCTCGTTGGGTTATATCTTCGATAAATTCTGTCTAAAAAGGGATAAAATAAGTAAAATACACGGAAAAGTCTTTAATGTAAGCACGATTGCAGGTATTAAAAAGATAGTACCTTTGTATCATCCGGCAATTGCTACTTACAATCCGGGGATGAAAGAGGTATTGGTTGACGATTTTAAGGAGCTGGCGAATTGTTTTTAAAAAGTTTTATCCACTTCGGAAATAGGATGACATGACCATGAGCAAGGTATATTTCATAGATGCGAGGAAAAGAAACGGCGTTCCTATTACAGAGAAGCTTGAAACACTGCTGGAAAAAGTTGGAGCTGGTCCGGGGAGCAATTTGAAAGGAAATATTGCCTTGAAGATGCACATGGGTGAGCGAAATAACGATACTTTCATACAGCCTTTTTACGTGAAGAAAATAGCAGAGATAGTGAAAAAGCAAGGAGGAGACCCTTTTGTTACCGATACTACCACCTTATACAAGTTTGATAGATTTCACGCAATGGATTATTACAGAACAGCATTCGAGCATGGATTCCTGCCGTCTTATCTGGGATGCCCGGTGATTATAGCAGATGGCCTGAAGGATGACGGAGTGGAAGTGAGTGAAACTGTGGAAATAGCGAGAAGCATATATGAAAGCGATGGGATGGTCGTGGTTTCACATGCCACCGGGCATGGTACTGCGTCATTTGGTGGTGCGATAAAAAACGTTGCGATGGGATGCGTGACTAAAAAAAGCAAGATTTACCAGCACGAAGTGACAAAGCCTGTATACGATGAGGAGCTGTGTACTCAGTGTGATGCGTGCATAGAGGAATGTAAATTCGATGCAATAGAAACAAAAGAAAATGGGGACAGGGAATTGATAAAGGAGAACTGCGTGGGTTGTGGATGTTGTATCGATGCAGGCGAAACAGGTGCTTTGCATTTGCAAGAGGGCGCGGGAGAGAAGTTACAGCTCCGGATTGCTGAAGTTGCAAATACTGTTATGAGAAATTTGCCTTATTCCAATTACTTCTTCATCAATTTCTTGATTGATATTACGCCTTTTTGCGATTGCGAAGGCCTCGCACCGAAGTATATATGTCCAGATATAGGAATTTTAGCCTCTAAAGACGCGGTTGCAATAGACCACGCTACTATTGATTTGATAGGCAGGCACTCGTTTGAAGGAGACCCCGCCATTCAGGTGCGCGAAGCGCATAGATTGGGCTTGGGCGAGCTGGAATATGAGATCCGGAAGGTTTGAAAATGAAATACAGAATACATTACGTGCCTCTTTTCAGTGGAAAGGTAAGAAAAACGGAACACCTCTATATGCATCGCAATTTCGAGGATGTCATAACTACGACTGGCTATGTCTGGTACATCGAAGGAGCAAGTGAGAACATATTAGTGGATTCAGGTGGTGACCCAAAGCTGTTAGCCAAGTTAGGCTATCCGGCAGAGAAAAAACAAAGTATAGAGGAAGGGCTAAGAAAGCTTGGGATGGCTCCGCAAGACATAGATATAGTTATACAAACGCATCTTCACTTCGGGCATGCTGATTTAGCTCACAAATATGAAAATGCGAGGTTTTTTGTGCAAAAAGAGGAGTTAGAGTTTGCGAAGAAGCCGCATCCTGCTGTACATGCCTGGTATAATCTAAAGGGAATAGAAAAACAAGAGATAGAAGTGATTGAAGGGGATAGAGAGATATTTCCGGGTCTGAAGCTTTTGAAAACACCCGGACACAGTCCAGGGAGTCAATCTGTGCTGATCAATACCACACGAGGAAAAGAGGTAATAGAGGGCCTATGCTGTATTAAGGAGAACTTCGAACCCGGAATCATCCCTCCTGCTTATCACACCAATTTGCTCGAAGCTTATGACAGCTTGTTAAGGATTAAGGAAATCGCAGACCATATTATTCCTATGCATGAAACTGTGTTATTTTAAGTTCTAATACTACTTGCTCTCTTAAGGTCCCTCTTAATTAAACACAATCGTCCTAAAAGAATTGCTCACATCCTCTCCACATACCTCTTCAACATCTTTTCCACCGTTTTCTTATCCAAGAAGCCATTCATGCTCACAGTCTCAAATAACCTCTCCGGAAACCTCAAATTCTCGTATTCAAACCCACATGCGTGTTTTATCCCCTTTTTCAAATCGAATATCTCTTCACCAATTTCAAATAGCTCCTCCTCACTCTTATCCATCCCTATTGCATTAAGCCCTTCTGAGATGAGCTCGAACCCGTAAACACTTATTGTGAACAAACAAAGTCCCATAGAATTCATCACACATCTCTTTTTCTCGTCTGAAATAAGCTCATCTACTGTCTCCTCAGGTGAATATTTTTCAAAGTCTAGAAACCAGGCATTATTATCCATGTGTGAATGTCGCTGTCCTACAGCCTGACCCAATAAAAGTGCATATCCCGTGTGGTAACCTGCCATTGCGTTCCTTCCTAATGTAAGAGCAAAATCTTTTCCACCATAAATCTCCGCAGCCTCCTCTGTTCCTTCCTTTAAATCCTTATAAATCCCCTCTCCTTTCACGACCCTGTCTATCGTTTCCAAATAATTTTCCGTTGCTCCGAACTTTAGAGGCACTGGTAGTTCAACCAAACCGCGCTCATAAGTTTCCGTCGCCCATGCTAACAAGTTCCCTGTGGCAATTGCGTCCAACCCGTATTCCTCAACTTTTTCTAACAACCTTAAAACTTCTTCCGCTTCCCCAATCCCCAACAACGGTCCTAAGGAGTATATCGGTTCGTAGTCGTAAGCTATCTTTGGCGAATTTTTCTCCCGCTTCGCAACGTTTATACACCTTATTGGACAACCATAGCATGTCTTTTTCTCTACCAAAAACTTCGCAAATGCATCTTCCGTTATCCCTTCTACATCAAATCTATTCGCCTGGAGGTTCTTAACAGGTAAACCGCTTACTTCATTCATCATTACGGTATTCTCCGAAGTCCCATAGCCCTCACTGTACTTCTTAATGTCTCCGTCTTCTTTTATCCGCTTAAGTATTTCTCGATAATACGCGCTTTTTACCCTCATTCGATTGTTACCTGAGATTGTTATTGCTTTCAATCTTTTCGAGCCGAATAAAGCGCCCAAGCCCAATCTACCGAAGTGTCTATAAGTGTCTACAATAACACAAGCGAAAGGAATCAGTTTCTCTCCTGCTTCACCAATGTACAGTTTACTTTTTCCTTCCAATCGGTTTTCAACCTCAAAGCATGATAATCCCCAAAGCTCTTCTGCTTCTTTTATTTCTATACTTGTATCATCTATTTGTAGATGAACGGGCGTTTCTGATGCTCCTTTGATAACGATTGCATCTAATCCTGCACTTGCCATGGCATACGCGAGATTGCCGCCTGCATGACTCTCGCCCAGCTCTCCAGTTAGAGGTGACTTGAAAGTTGCTGTCACCTTTGTTGCACAGGGGTAAATACCGGTGAAGAATCCTTTTGAGAATATTATAGGCTGCTCAGCCCATAGTGCGTCTCTGTCTCTCAAGGTATTTTTATATTCGCTTAGCAGCTTAAACGCTACCCCTGCACCTCCAAAGTATCTCGATAGGTCACTTCTGTCTTTTATCTCTGCTTTTTCTTCGCTTAAATCTATATAAGCTACTTTTAGCTCGTCTAAAGCCATGCTATTTATACCTTCCTATAAGCCCTCAAATACCCCCTACAAAACCTGTCTCTTCCAATAACAGCTTCACATGCCCTTATCATCTCAATTATAGCCTCATCCAAAGGATTTAAAATCGCGGAATCTGAGTATCTAAAAGCCAAAGCGAGAAAAGCCATCTCTACATTTGATGGGCGGGGAAGGCCATAAGAAATATTTGTTAAACCTGAGGTGGTTTTCACGTCCATACTTTTCAAAATCTCCAGTGTTTTCAACGTTGTCATTCCGTTCTTGTCGTTTATCGAGATTGGCATAACCAGAGGATCGAAATAAACATCCTCGATACCTTTTTCCACACACCTTTCCAAAACCTTTTTGCACACCTCAGCCCTTTCCTCAGGAGTAGCAGGAATCCCTCGTTCATCCATACACAGTGCTATGCAACTCGCATTATAATCTTTTATTAGCGGAAGGAACTCTGAAAGCCTTTTTTCTTCTCCACTTATCGAATTAATCATCACTTCTCCCCTACATGCTGATAAAGCAGACTCAAGAATATCCACATCGGTAGTATCTATACATAGTTTGGCATCTCCACCAATTGAGCCATCTACGATTTCTATAAGCCATAACATATCAGATTTCTCTTCAGCAAATAAATCCAGGTAATCACATCTTTTCGCTTGTCTCTCCGCTAAATTGTGTATATGCGAATCATCTCTTCGTTTTATTGCTCCTTTCACTCCTTTTATCCTTGCGTTTATCCGGTCTCCTATCAAAATCATTTTTATTTCAAAACCCCAAATTCTTCATGAACTCATCAGAAAAGGAGGAATGTGATGCGAGGTCTATCCATTTTGACTCCCTTGCTATAAGTTCAGTCTCTCTTTTTTTACCAAACAAAGCAAGCTTTATCCCTTCTATAACTGCATCCTTTTTAAATATCGCATCTTGTATTCCAATTGCAGAAAGACTCTCTGCACTTGCCTCGCCAAAAGAACCTGTAACGATTGTCTTTTTCCAATCTCCCAAATCCAATTCCTTTCCGAGTATTTTCATGCCTGTTGAAATTGCGGACTTTGCAAGCTGCACTTTTCTCACATCTTTCTGAGTTATGCAAAACCTGTCATGAATATGAAATGCTCTCGATTTCATCCTTCCACTTTTATCCATTATTCCGATTTTAAGCATTTCTGCAATCGAATCAATTATTCCAGAGCCGCATATTCCCTTCGCTTTCCCTTTCCCTTTCCCTTCCTTTCCTCCTTTTATCTTCACTTTCACCTCTCCTTCTTCATTTAACCGAACCCGCTCTATTGCACCATCCACCGCAGGCATTCCATATTTTATACCAACACCCTCAAATGCAGGACCTGCTGCGGTAGAAGTTGTTACTATCTTTTCTCTTGACCCCAAAACAATCTCTCCATTCGTTCCCAGGTCTATTCCCATCTTCAATTCATCACTTTTATGTATCCCTGTTGACTGTATCAGTGCAACTGTATCTCCTCCAACCCATCCGCTTATCAGCGGGAATAAGTACACCTCGCACCCTCCATTTGCATCTATTCCAACTTCATGAGAATTCATTTGCACAGCGTGCTTGAATTCCGGTTCATAAGGATATTATCCTATTCCGGAAGGTGATATTCCAAGCACAATATGTTCCATGCAGGGATTTCCAGCTATTCCTATCTCTTCTACATTCTTTAAATGCATCCCTCCTATCAACTCATTCATCTTTTTTAAAAGCTTTGAGTGCATCCTGCCGAGCAAATTCGCATCTTTATTTATTGCTTCTATTCTCGATACCACGTCTCTCCCATATACTACCTGTGGATTTATAGCAACTTTGGAGGCTACTTTTTCCCCTGATTCATCGAAAAGAGCTGCTGTTACTGTGGTTGTCCCGATATCGAAAGCTATCTTTGTTGCTTCCGAGATGTTCTCACCTGCCTCTTTCTCTTCGCTTAAATTTACAATCACATCCTCACGTAATTCAAATTCACAGCCCCGCTTGTATTCTCCTCCTATCTCGAATAATCCACAGCAACTGTTACACCTATCCCCTTTGCAATTCAAAAAGCCTGCTTTTATCGCTGCTTCTCTAAGCGTAACGCCCTCTTCCACATAAACACTTTCGCCATCCGGAAGGAAAGTTACTCTTATCATTGTCCTATACTGAGAATTGCGAGAAGTCCATGAGCTGCACCCATTCCACGCTGCATCCTCATTTCCAGGTTTCGGAGCGCATATCCAAGCTGAGGTTCTATCACGTTCTCACGATGATTGCTATTGTCCATCCACATATCGCTCTCCACCATCTTCTCGAGCTTCTTCATCTCCGGAAATCCAATTTCTGCATTGCAGTCTTCTTCTAAGTCCATCGTACACGCCACCAAAGAATTCCAATGTGCTGAAAAATCTTCAAAAAAACTGTTTAACTCTGAGAATCCCTCCCTTGGATGATAATCAATAAGAAGATTCTCGAAGTTTGTGCGAACCCCGGGCTCGAAAAGGGAATTCACTGCCGAACGAACGGGCTTGCAATGTCTATTGTATTCGGCAGTATCTATATGTCTTCCAACGAAAACAGACCTGTCAAATATCTTTTCTATTTTTAGCCTGCTACTCGCTTCCCTTACCATCTTCAAAATATTCTCAGGTGTCATCAATCTGAGTGGAAAACTCCCTCCTCCGCTCCCGGGCAAATAAGAAATTCTGTAATCCATCCATTCCTCACCCCACAAACTCTGCCATTCATAAGAGTATGCGCCCAACCAATCGCAGAGCACGAAGCAGCCATCGCTGCAATCCGCTATATCACCTAAAAGAAGAATGTTCTGCTCATCGTCATTATGAGATAACGTCCCGTAAGAAGTGAAATAAAGGTCATAATCTTCCTTTAAAAGAGAAGGAAGCCCGCTACTGAAATCCGCTACCTCAAACGACGTATTTTTCTTATCCTTATAAATCCTCCTTGCTTCTTCAACGAAGTTCTCGTTTATATCGAAACCTTTGTATTCCATTTTATCATTATCAAAAAGGTTTACAAGTAACTCATAGCCATCTCCATACCCGCATCCAATGTCAAGAACTTTTATCCTTCCCTTTTTCCTC
This sequence comes from Methanomicrobia archaeon LH_S14, assembly GCA_023659775.1. Classification (GTDB taxonomy): domain Archaea; phylum Halobacteriota; class Syntropharchaeia; order Alkanophagales; family Methanospirareceae; genus JAGXOS01. Next base: position 9,741 of record JAGXOS010000038.1, read on the forward strand.
TCTATCCTCTCTATATATGGTCTTACAAAGATTCTTATTATCTCATCTTCCCAGAAAGTACGCACCCCATCGTATTTTCCTATGAGACCACTTCTTCTTTTATAATAACCACTGCTTATAGCTTCGTCATAAGGTTTTTTAACGCTCATTTCAACCACCTTTCGCAACTTCCACAGCCTCAAATGCGTCCTTACAATAAATTGCACCTATTTGCTCTGCATACTCCGCAGATACTGCAGCACCTCCTGCTAAAACCTTTACATCCACGCCTTCTGTTCTCAATTTCTCAACTACCTCACCCATCCTTCTCATCGTGGTTGTAAGCAAAGCAGAAAGACCGATAAGTCTTGCATCCCTTTCTTTTACCGTTTCCACTATTTTTTCCGCTGAAACGTTCGCACCCAAGTCTATAACGTTGAACCCTGCTCCTTTTAGTAAAAGAGCCACTATGTTTTTGCCTATATCGTGCAAATCCCTTCTACTGTTGCAATTACAAATTTATCCATGCTTTCGCCAGTTGATGAAAGATAAGGCTCAAGAACTTTCATCCCTGCCGAAACTGCCTCCGCAGATGCCATCATATCTGGAATGAAAAACTCACCAGTCTCATACCGCTTACCCACTACCTCCATTGCTTCGTTGATGTAATCTATTATTTCTTTTGGCTTCACTCCTCTGTTCAACGCTCTTTCTACAAGCTCCTCTACCCCGGGTTCTCCAACACTACCGCCTTCAAAGTCCTCGTCTTCCTTATTCCTCCTCCCTTTTACCACATTCTCTTTTATGCGCTCGATTGTCTCTTTGGAAATTTTAATCACCTCTTCATTTTATCCTTTCCAAAACATCAAATTCTTGAAATATCTCTTTCTTTACATCCTCTGGGATCTCATCTACCGAGGCGGAGAGCAATTCCTCCTTCCTCTCTCTTACTTTTATCAATGTCTCATTCGCATCTCCCTCAAAAGGGTAGAATGGGATAACTTCGCCACCACGCAAATATTTGCGTGCATATCGAGTGAACATCTTGTGAGATGCGCTCATCACTTCTCTTATCTCTTTCAAGCATTCTCCAATCTCCTTTTCTATACTTTGCTCCTTTAGAAGAGACTTGATTATCCCAATGTGGACATCATCAAGTACCGCCTGCTCAGGGCTGAAAGTGTTAGTTCCTTCGAGCAATCCAAATGCATAATGTATGTATTGTGCACCACTGAGTGCGATAAATAGATGAGATAATAGCTTATTCACCGAAGCCTCTATCCCCGGGAACTTAGAATCTCCTATACCTGCAGTCGAGTAGCATGGTATCTCATAGAAACGAGCCATTTGAACGCCACCCATGTTATACAGGTTTGTTTCCGGCGCACCATACATATTATCCAGGTTATCCATCCTTACACGCAAAGGAACACTCCCATATAGCACCGGCGTGTGCTTACGCACCAACTGGGCAAGTGTTATTCCCGCCAAAATCTCTGCATTCAACTGTGCAAGCATTCCTGCTTCTTGTAGAGGAGCGGTGGAACCTCCTTGCGGCGACGTTGATACTGATACAGGATACCCGCGCTTTGTTATTTCTATTAGGTTCTGTGTGGTATCTTCAACGAGCTGTAAAGGACTTCTCGTCACACACGCGATAAAAGAGATTAGCAGCTCTTTACTTCCACGACCTCCTGAAATAATCTCAGCCATCCTTATCACATCGTCTAACTTCTCTACATTCGTCAAACCTGCCATAACATGCTTCTTCATGTTGTTCAACGAGGCATAGAACTTGTTTATGTCTTTATTATCCCCTGTAATGTCTTCATCCTGTATATTTACCGTGCGGATAAAGAAATCAACGTTCTGTAAGTGCTCACACAGGTGTGCTGCCTGACAAAGGTCTTGAACAGTTCCTCTCCTTCGATAAAAAACAGGAAAGCTTCTTTTAATACCGGTTTTCTCACTTACAAAATCTTCCATATCTATATTCAGAATTGTGTTTGACTCTGAGCCGGTGCCAAATCTCACCCGTGGTTCTTTACCGTCCAGAATTAAACTATCCTCTTTATCTCTTGCACTCAATTTTACCACCGAAGGCGCCTTTTTCACACTTTCCTCTACAAGCCTCTCCGGAATACTTACTCGCCAATAACCATTATGCGAAGAGACCTCCGCTCCGCTATCCCCGAATATTTCTGCCGCTTCCCTGTTATACGATATTATCCCGGGGCGCTTAAAATGGAAAGGGAAGCTTCATGTATCTTCTCTATCTGTGCTTTTTCCAATCTCTCATACGGCTTTACCAGAACACCTTCTCTCATTTTTCCTTCTCTATGTCCTCCAAAAATTGCAGATATTCATCGCATATCCGCTCTGTCGCAAATCCTATCCAGTCATCCGGGAGAAGCTCCTGTGGAAGATGAGGGTCAACAGAAATAATTCGGGAAAAGGAATCATTCAATTCTACTCCTTTCAAGAATGCATAGCTTGGGTCTATACTATCCCCTTCTGCCACTTTCTTTTTTAATTCTCCCAACTCAGGCTCGTAAATCGAGATAAATTTCTTGTATTGCCTCTCTAACCACTTGAGGTCCCATATTTTTGGAACTAAATCCTTTATATTCTTGTTACCTTCGTATGTTGCGGAAAAGAACTCCACATAATCTTCAATTCCGTATTCCTTTATCGTCTCTTTTATTTCTTCTCCCATATCGTATGGGGAGATCATAACAGAGGTATGCAGGGTTCCATAACCCAGAAGAAGAAGTTTCTTTCTCAAAACATCCCTGCTGTACCTGAATCTCTCAGGTATGTCAAAGGTTACGATATGCCACTGACCATCCCAGTTCCTCTCACGCATGAGCAGCTTATATTTTTTAAATATGATTGTACCCTTTCCAAGGTCAGTGAGGGAATAAAGCGCCTTTTTATTACTCTTTCTGCTTTCTACAAATTCTTCTTTCTTTAATCTCGATAAAGAAGTCCTTACTGACGCCTCGGACTCTTTAAAGTCCCTGAGTATTTTTATTAGCTTTTCTACCGGTACTTCCCCCTCCCTAAACAAAAGGCACAAAATCGCCTTTTCTAACGATACCATAATCAAATATTGTGCATGTTTATATATAAATAAATTATCGCTCGCTAACGTAATACATGCATTCATAATACTTAAGCTTTTCGGTTTTTCAAAAATAGAAAATTACAAAAAGAAAAAGGGGCTATTCCCAAATATGTCAGTAATAAATAAGAAAGGGGAATTGGCGAAAGACGAGAACGGAACGATGGTACTC
>JAGXOS010000039.1 GCA_023659775.1 Methanomicrobia archaeon LH_S14
ACAGAGGAAATCATGGAAAAACTGGAAAGCGTAAACTTTTTATAGTCTGAAATTCAGGTTATAGAACACTTTCGATTTTGCTAATGCTTCTTTTCGTTTTTGTCTATTTTCCTTATTGCCTTTATCATCAATTGTTGCATCCATTTATCCAGCGAACAAAAAAGATTTCGTAACCTTTTACCAGAAACTTTCTGAAGCCCGCTCCTGCCTGCGTTTTGTACGTCGTAAAAGGTATCAAGAAAGAGAACTTTCCTCCTTTCTTCAGATATCTGTCAATACACCTTGCCGTAAACAACATCGCCATGTCTCTCTTTACTTTACCCAGTCCCATTCCTTTCGTTCTTTCTAACAGCCCGTAATAATCCCAGAGCTTTTTCGTATCTTCTCGGTAATGCTCCGGCAAGCTTTCCCAGTTCACCCACGGCGGATTTACCACCACAAAATCGAATTTACCCATCAACAAAGGCGCAAACGAATTTTTAAGCAACCTCGTCCAAATCCTGTTCTTACCTTCCTTTTCCAAATCTTTTATTTTGTTGTAAAGCTCCACCAAAGACGCTATGCTGAGCTCTTTCAAACCCGCAATATCCTTCTCTATCAGCTTCTCGAATTCTTCTTCACTGTAATCTCCCTTCACGCAAGTTTCTATCACACCCAACACATTTGACAGTACGTTTTTATCTATCACCTCGTGAGGAACAGAAAACTCACCTTCGCTTGTCGTTAGATAAACCTCCAGCTCCCCCGTAAACTTCACCTTCCTGCTCACCAGAATAGAATCCGCAAGATAAACAGGAATCTCTATTCCTCCTTTTGGAATATACCTGATTAAATCACCTAACGCGATTACATAATTCGCTCTTGATGCCAGAACCGCTAACGGGTTCAAATCAATACCAGCAACGTTCCCCACTATTTTCCTCAACAACTCGCTCTTATCGGTTACGAAATGCTCTTCCGCATAATTCTTCGCTTCTTTTATCGCAAGCACCAGAAACGTACCGGAACCGCAAGCAGGGTCAAGAACCCTCTTCTCTATGTTGCCATCGTATTCCACTTCCTTCAGCACGAGTTCCGCAAGCCAGTCCGGCGTGAAATACTCGCCAAAGTCGTGCCTCACCTTCTTTGGCACTAAATTCTGATACAACCTCTTGAACAAATCCTTTACTCTGTCGGGGTCCAACTCAACCGTTGCCGGGTCGTAATCACCCAGCTTCTTTACTATTTCAATTACACCGTTCACCACTTCTTCGTTCCATTCGTCTAAATACCATGCGAAATAGTCAGCTTCGAGAAAATTTCTTATCCCTATCTTTGCTATTATCCCGCCTTCCTCCAACTCGAGTAGCTCGTCCTTCAAATCTGCTCTACTTCTGTAATACGCATTCTCTATCCTCTGTAACGGCGACCCGAAAACTGGATTGAAGAACGAAATCACCTCTGAAGTCAATAATTTCATCACAAGCGTGTAATAAGTATGGACTGCAAACATCAGTTTCTCCACGTCCACTTTCTTTCCTTTCGCTACTCCGTAATGCTCTACCAACCCTTCTAACCTGCCCGGCGAGTATACACAAACCTGTGAAAATACCCGCTTCCAATCACGGAATAGCATCTCCGTTCTCGACGACTTCGACTTCTCCAACGCTTCGTATAAAACAGGAATGACTTTCTCACTCGTTTCGCTCTCAGGACCAAAATCAGTCAATAAGAAATCCGCATCTATCGCTTTTCTCCTCAATGATATAATGGCTTCCAATAACCTGTAAACCGATTCTTCGCTTAGTTCTGTCGGTTCATCTGCAACCCATTGATTCCTTCTGAACCTGACGAACGAGATTTTATAGCCGTCTAAAATCACGCCGAAAAACTTGCCATAATTTTCGGGTTTGCCATCCGCTTCTTCTTTTATATACTCCTCGATTTGCTCTTTCGCTCTGACAAACTCGCTACCCGTATCCAATTTCTTCGGTGCTTTGTATTCGATGATAACCGTTCCGTAGAGCGCATCCTCTCTTTTTCCCGAAATCGTTGTTCTGTGCTCATAAGCTACTTCCGGCTCTTTTCCGGGCTCAAAAAACTTCGCAATTAATTCCTGTATCAAACCCTCAACTTTTATCTTCAGTTCTTCTTCATTCTGTGCCTTCTTCGCATTCTCTTTTATTCTTTTACCAATTCTCTTTGCATCTAATCCTAAATCTAATCCTTTGTCAGGTTTTCCCATCTCTTACCCTAAACCTTTTCTTAAAAGTTTTGTAAAGGTTTTTGCATGCAAAAAAGTTTTAGCACAGGTTCTTTCTTTAGAAAGAAAGTGTTTTCTATACATCTTAACATTGAAAGAGATGATTAATGCGAGCAAAAGAAGAAGACAAAAGAAGAACCGCATTCTCGCTTCACCCGTCCGGAATAATTGAACAAAAGAAAGGGAATTACGAAGAAGCAGAGAAGTTTTTCTCTTCTGTGTGAATCTTGTGCAATCTCGTGGTTTTATTTATTTTAATTTTAAAAGCTTTCGAATAAACTCCAAACTCTCTATTCCTCCCTCTATTGTGTACAACTCCATCACCATTACCCCTTCATACTCATAATCATTAATCCCGTTTAACACCTTCTTCCAATCCAGGTTGCCTTTTCCCAGCGGCAAATGCAGGTCATCCGCTCCGAAGTTATCGCTCGCATGAAGATGTATTATCTCCATATCCTCTGCCTTATCGCGGATATTCAAGAATTCATCCAGCGTCTTTGTCGTGTTCGCATGCGCAACGTCAAGACATATTCCCAGATTGTCCATGTTCACACCACGCACTATTTGAATGAGTTCATCCGGATACCGTCCCAGCATCATATTTATCGATGGTAGATTCTCCACTGCTATTCGCAATCCGCGTTCAGCAGCAAACTCGCAAAGTGCAGTTAGACCTTCAATCGCCTTCTGAACCGCCTTTTCCGGCGTCTGCACGGACAATGGCGATAAAATACCCGGATGCACCACGCATATATGTTCAACGAACTCGTATGTGTTCTCGATACACTCTTTTATCTGTCTTATGCTCTCTTCCCATATCCCTTCGTTTACACTCGCAATGTTTATATCCGAGAGTGGTGCATGTAAGGAAAGAACGAGATTTGTTGTCTCGTATATTTCCCTTACCCTATCTTTAAATTCTCCTTCCACTTTCTGCAGCCCTTCTCCCACTATTTCCCAGCCATGAAAACCTGCATCTTCTAACCTGTACATCCATCCCACAGGATTGCTGGTGGCATCTACGCACGAAAAACTTATTTTTGCTCTCATAACACTTTTTCTTTTTTGTACAAAAAAGAAAACCTGTGCTAAAAGAAAAAGTTTAAAGAAAGTTTGTTTTGTAATCTTCAAGAGAAAGAATGAGTTGAACTATCTCTTTTATCATTTCTTCCCGCATCTTGCCTCTAGAATCCATTTTCTTTATTATGTTACTGACTTCTTTATCCGAGAAGTTGCTCAATGCTATCTTCGGTAAGCCGCTGCTCTTAAACCCCTCGACAAGCACGAAATCAACACCTGAATTCACCATTTCCTCTATTAATTCCATCAAATTCTTACCCCCACAAATTTTTATCGTCTTTTCCTCCGCAGCACCTATAACAATTTCCGCTCCCACGTTAAAGAAACGGTCTGTATCTTTTGACGCATCCAAATCCAACTCATGTGCGTGTTTTATGCATCCTACTTTACCGTATTCTTTTAGATATGTAATCAAATACTCGATAAGAGATGTTTTCCCTGACTTCTTCTTGCCTATTATGGATATGACTTTCATGCTTTTGGATTAAAGATTCCGTTCCATTTCCACGAGTTTCTTCACGTATTTCAGCCTCCTCTTGACTGAGTTTATATCGAGCCGTGTCTCGTGGAAACCCTCAACGTGGAGAAACCAGGCTGCTTCCCAATGCCTTTCTACTTCTTCACCAAACTCACTTGCCAGCGTATCAATTGCCTTTTCCAATAGCCTCACTGTCCAGCGCCCCTTCTTCATAGCCTCTTCGCAGACATCAGCCGCATAAACCTCTACTAAGTCCTTAACAGCCTCCTCAGCAGCTTTGTAAAGTTTTTCGCTAGCTTGAATGACATCTTCTTTATCAAGCAATTCTTCTCCCTCTTTTAGGAACTTAAGAGCAAGCTCCGAATGCTTCATTTCCACCCCATGCTCTTTTATCTTTCGCCCTGCTATTGCCATTTTTTATGTATTACTGTTGAAACCTTTCTTTAAAGAGGGGTTTATAAAAGTATAATAATAAAATATCTCATTCACATAAAGTATAACAGAATACAATGGCAGTAGAAGCACTTAAGTTAATAAGAGCCGGGGAAGAGGAAGGCAGGAAGCTGATAGAAGAGGCAAAAGAAAGCGTTGCGAAGATACTAAAAGATGTAGAGGAGGAAGTAAAGAAGCTAAAAGAAAAGGCTCGTGTGGATGAACAGAACTTGGCAGTTCAAATTTCGGATAAGTATATGAAGGAAGGCGAGTTGGAAGAGAAAGCGATAATGAAAGCTGCCGAGGCTGAAGCTGAGAAGCTGAAAACAACCGCCGAGTCGGGGCTCGACAGCACGGTAAACGTTGTGTTAGAAAAAATTTTGGGACTTGTTTAATAAACTTTTTTCAAAGAAAGGTTTGAGGTGATTCGTTTGGGTGCGAAAGAGATAGTAGATAAGATAAAAGACGAAGCAAATGCAGAATGCGAGAAAATACTGAGCGAAGCGAAGGAAAATGCGGAAAGGATAATCAAAGAGGCGAGAGAAGAGATAGAACTTCAAAATAAGAAATTTATCGAGGCTGAAGAAAGGAAAGGTGTTGAGGAGGAAGAGCGAATGGTCAGAGCCGCTCGATTAAATGCGAGGAAGGTTAGATGGGATGCAGAGGAAGAGATGATAGGAAAAACATTAGATGAAGCAATGGATAGAATAAAGGAAGTAAAAAGGGGGGGTTTCAAAGGTAACTCATATTCAAATATCCTAACTGGTTTGATAAAGGATGCTGCAATGAGTATAACCGCTGGAAGTAGCGCAAGCAGCGAATTGGAAGTAATGCTCAGCGAGGGGGATGCGGATGCATCTTTTGTGACACCCGATATGCTAAAAAAAATATCTGCTGAAATAAGTGCAGGGAGTGTGAATGTTCGTTTATCACTATCAAATGAAAGGATAAAGTCGGCAGGAGGAGTCATTGTAAGGGGAAAAGATGGGAAGATAGAGGTGAATAATACTTTTGAGCAGCGAATGGCACGATTTTCCACCAGTTTAAGAGAGGAGATAGTGAAAAACCTTTTTACAAAATGATTGCGGTAATTGGTGACCCTGAGACGGCTACGGGTTTCAGGCTCGCAGGCGTAGAAGAAGTGTATGAATATTCCGAGGGAGGAGAAGATGTCGCTCGTGTGTTAGATAAATTGGCAAAGGTGGGAGTTGCTATTGTAATCATAAACGAAAAGCTTGCAGCCGAAGCTAAGAACAGAGAAAAGATAAGGGAGATAAATGCGAAGAAAAAAGGCGTAATACCTATTATCGTTGAAGTGCCGAACAAGAAAGGACCGATGGCGAAGGAGATTGACGAGATAGGACGGCTGATAAAACGTGCAGTGGGAGTTGCAGTTCAGTGAATTATCCAGAAGCCTTCTCTGAAACACCTGCTTCTTCAAACGTACTCATCTCTTGCAATATCTTACAGGATGCTTCCACGATGCTTATTCCGAGTGCTGCTCCCGTTCCTTCACCAAGTCGCATATTCAGATTGAACAATGGTTCGAGTCCAAGGTGGTCTAAAATAGCTCGATGACCGGATTCAACTGATAGATGAGATGCAATGAGATAATCCCTTATCTTCGGACTAACTTCGTATGCGATAAGCGCTGCGGCGCCTCTATTTGGCTTATTAACCGCTAAAGCTTTTTTTATCGCCTTGACCTTCTTCTTTAACCCTTCGTCATCCAAACCTGTTCCACGTCCAGTTACGAACTCAACAGGCTCGCCTGTGATGAACGCGACAATAGCACTACTTGGTGTCGTATTTCCTATCCCCATATCACCTACACCCACGATGTCCATGCCTTTCTCTATCTCACTCTCCAAAATTTCTATTCCCGCTTCTATTGACCTTTTCGCATCGTCATAACTCATTGCCGCTCCTTTTGTTATGTTAGCTGTTCCATAAGCGATTTTTTTGCCAATGAACCCTCCTGCGTGCTCTTGTGCGAGTTCAATATCCGCCGCCACGCCCATGTCTACGACCACAACCCGTCCACCGGCATGTCTTGCAAGCACGTTTATTCCCGCACCGCCGCTTAAGAAGTTATAAACCATTTGCGATGTTACATCCCTTGGATACGCGCTCACGCCTTCATCCACAATGCCATGGTCACCCGCCATTGTTATTATTACCTTATCGTTTATCAGTGGCATGTAATTCCCGGTAATGCCGGCGATTTTTACCGAAAGGTCTTCCAGAACGCCCAGACTGCCCAGCGGTTTCGTGAGTGTATCTTGCCGCGCCCTTGCGGATTCCATTGCTGTTCTGTCTAACGATTCAATCTTTCCTATGGTTTCTTCTATCCTGTTCATGTTTTTTGTTGTATAATACTAAAGTATAATTTCTTTCTATTTAAGATACGGATTTACGCGGATTTATTTAAGTTTAACACTGTTGATTTTTATCATCTATCTGTGTTAATTAAGCCCTTTCAGGGCTTGCGGTGATGTGGGCAGAGCCCACAAGCGTTAATCTGTGTCTATAATTTGTTTTCTTGCATCACCTTTGCCTTCACTATTTCTAAATCAAGAGGTGTATTTATATTTATTGCGAGTAACGGGTCATTGAACACAAGAGGTAAATTCTTTCTACCCTTGGTAACGATGTTCAAGCCAACTGCAACTAATTTCCGCCCATCGTGTTCAAATACATACGAGGGAACTACATAAGGTGGGATTATATCCAGCGGAACTGCGCCTGTAATACTATTGCCTCTGCCAAAGTCATTGTGAGTGTAAAAATCAATAATTGAATTGATATGCTCAGGTTTCAGGAAAGCGATGTCGCATGCGACGGATACAAAATCCGAATAGCGTGCAAGCAAATAGCGTAAATCCGCATGGTATCCTTTCCCCGGTGTTTCTAATAGCACATAATCCTGCGATTTGCAATATTCCGCGGTTTTCGGTGTGTTTTTCGATATAGCTACAAGGAATCTTTCTGCCTTTGAGTCTCGTACGTTTTCTACCACCAAATCTATTAGCCGTTTCTGGGTTTCGCTTCCACTTCCACTTCGGTCTATCTTTATAAGTGCCTTCTCTTTTCCTTCTCCTAATCTGCTGCTCTTCCCGCCTGCAAGGATTATCGCTATCATTAAACTTTTCTTTACAAAAGAAAAGTTTATTTTCGAGTTCAATTTTGTTTATGCGGTCTTGTTTTCTCAACTTTATCGGACTTTTTTCCTTTATTTCACGAATAGAGTGGTTATAACAAATATCTTTTTCGTGTGAAAAAACGAAAGCTTTTTATGGTGTTTTGAGGATTTATTAGTTTACATTAAGAATAATGGGCGAAGTGGAAGCGGAGAGGGATAAGGTAACAAGGCGTGACCTTCGTCATGACCGGCATACGGTCTCATTGCTGGCCGATCACTTGGTCTTTTCCCGAAATATAGAGGGTATTGCTCGGTGAGGTGGCGGAGGCGGCGGCGGAAGAAATCATCAGGGAAAACTGCAAAGAACTCGATATTGAGGTTATAGACATGGCTGTGGGTGTCAACCTTCTTTCCTCCTCTGAAGAGATGTCTTCGTTTGGTCTCTTCCTGGAGGGTTTGATGTCTGGTTTGGCTTGCTCTCCTTTTAGTAGATTGATTGCATCCCGTAATTTCTGGATTTCTGCTTTTAATTTTTCGTTTTCCTCGCTCAATTCTTCAATGAGCTGGAGCAGGATGCGGAAGGCTTCTGCCAGACGTTCATCCGCAATTTCATCAGGACGGATATTTAGAGTCTTTAATGTTTCTGTGATATGTGATCGGTTCATGGTAATACCTTTTACTCTAGAGACATACATATTCCAGTAGAAATTAGGGTATAATAAAACTTTTTGTGTATGTATGGCATCTGTCAAAAATGATAGCATTATCGATGATTCTGTATATTTGCAATTTTTGAGTTACCCTTTAATTTGAAGAGGATACTTTTTTCGGTTAATTTGGATTATTGATGTGAAACCTTTTCTTAAAAAGAAAAAGTGTAAAAGAAAGTGCTATGCAAGTTTTGGGCATAACCGGAGGAATAGCAAGTGGAAAGAGCCTTGTGTTAAATACATTTATGAACCTCGGCGCTTACGGGATAGACTGCGATGTGTTAAGCAGAGAGGTTGTAAGACCGTGTTCGAAGGCGTGGTGGGAGATAGTGAATTTCTTTGGTAAGGATATATTGAGGAAGGATTTGGAGATAGACAGGAAGAAGCTGAGAGGGATGGTGTTCAGCGATTCTGAGAAACTCGATATTTTAGAACGGATAATACACCCGAAAGTGAGAGGGATGTGTATGGAAAGGGTAGAAGCGATAAAGAGAATAGAGCCAAATACACTCGTGGTTATTGATGTTCCCCTTCTAATAGAAAATAGACTTCAAAAGGAATTTGATAAGGTAATTGTTATTTATGTCGGTGAGGAGACGCAGGTAAGAAGGGTGATGGAACGAGAAGGGGTAACGAAGGAAGAAGCGAAAAAAATGATTGGATTACAAATGCCTCTGAAGGAAAAGCTAAAATTCGCTGATGCGGTTATAAATAATGAAGGCACGCTCGAAGAAACTGAGGAGCAGGTTAGAAAGGTATTCTACTCAATATCTCATGGTGAAAATCCTAAACACTAAATTCGAAAATCTAAACAAATCCAATGGTCGCTTTCTGTTCCATATATTCAGGATGTTCGATACTGTCGTTAAAGATTTTTCTGAATAAATCATGGTCATCATAGAAGAATAAGTAAAAAAGAATATTCTTTTTTATTAGGGTGTTTAAATGGCGCTAAAAAAATCGGCCGGGTTGCCCACAAGAGAACGCCGCGCTTTGTGTGGTATATGCCCTGCTGGATGTGGAGTTGTGGTGACTTATGACGACAGAGTAAGAATCGCAAATGTGCAACGTATTGATTGAAGAAGGACTCTATGGCGAATCTTTCGTCAGGGATTGGACCCGGGGTTTTGAAGAGTTCGCACGACATGTCCAGCAATTCAGCCCGGAAGTGGTGGAGCAGATTACTGGAGTCCCGGCAGGGACCATAGTCGCTTTAGCAAGGCGGATCGCCACTGCCAGGGGTGCTGCTCCAGCTATGTACAGCGGCCTTGAATATAATGGAAATGGGGTGCAGACGATTCGGGCAATATTTGTACTCTGGGCGCTTGCAGGGCAACTGGATGTTCCCGGAGGACGTTGCTTTACCCTGCGGCAGAATCATTTCCCTCTGAACCGATCAGGGCATATAGCAAATCCTGATATGCGGAAGGCATTGGGACGGGACAAATTTCCTATGTACAGTGCATACCGGGAAGAGTCTCATGCAATCGTATTGCCCGATTCGGTCTTGTCTTTAAAGGAAAGCCTTACAAGATTCGTTCTCTGATTATCCTGGGTGGCTCTATTATAACGTCCTGGCCACAACCAGCAATCTGGCGGAAGACGCTTAACGCTCTGGATTTTTTAGTCTGCATTGACCGCCATCTAACCGCGGATGCCGCGTATGCGGATATTGTGTTACCTGCAACAACCATGTACGAGATTGAATCGTATATGATTTACGGCCCCACTTTTCGTATCCGGGAGAGGGTAATTGAACCCCTTGGAGAAGCCCGCAATGATTTTTTTATTCTGGCTGAACTTGCAGACCGTCTGGGATACGGTCATCTTTATCCACAAAACGAGGAGGAATTGTTACGCCACGTGCTAAAAGGCTCGGGATTTACGTTTGAAGATGTGCATAAAGCTGCGGGTACAGTTCAGTCGCAAACCGTAAAGATGCAATACAAAAAATGGGAAAAAGGACTGTTGCGACCAGACGGTAAACCTGACCCGCTTCCGGTTTATACAGAGCCGCAGGAGAGCCCATTTCCGCAACCCAACCTTGTGAAGAAGTTCCCGCTGGTATTTAATTCCGGCGCGCGGGTGACCACTGATTTTCATGCACAGCATCATGGCATTGCAAGCCTGCTGAAAGAGCGCCCGGAGCCGACTGTTACAATAAACGTAAGCGATGCCCGAGACCGGGGCATTAAAGATGGAGATCACGTGCTCGTCAAGACGTTAAGAGGGCAGGTTATCATGTGCGCTCGGGTTACGGATAGCATCGTAAAGGGTGCCGTGGAGGCAAACATGGGTGGCGGGAGTCCCGTGGGACCGAAAGTATGGCAGGAAGCCAATATTAACGAATTGACCGATTTGCAGCAGTACGACCCGATTTCCGGTTTCCCGGTTTATAAGGCGTTATTATGTGACGTGCTCAAAAAATAAAAAAAGGAAAGTAACAATGGGACATCAGCAATCATTCAAAAGCCCAAGACTTGAGATTCGCAATTATTTGACTGATTCGTTTAGCATTGAAATGACCAAAGATATTTTTACCGGTTTAACCGCCGATCAGAAATTTATACCCGGTAAATATTTTTATGATGAGCGCGGCTCAATTCTGTACAAACAGATATGCAAACTCATAGATGCTGCGAAAGAGCCGCAGGGTGAAAATATGCGATATATTCCGGTAGATGTCAGTGAGTCGGCACTTGTAGCCGCGTCAGTGGATTTGATTGATAAATACCAAAAGTTGAAGGTACTGGGCATCATTGCTGATTTTACTCGGCACATGAATGTAATACCCCGCGACTTCTCCAGATTGATAATTTTTTTCGGTAGTTCGATCGGGAACTTTAGCGAAGTTGAAAGTCAAATTTTTCTTCGCACGGTTGCGAATTCGATGAAGCCTGGAGATCGTTTTCTGATTGGTTTTGATATGATAAAGCAAAAAACTGTTCTGGAGAAAGCGTATAATGACTCGCAAGGCGTTACCAGTGAATTTAATAAGAATGTTTTGCACGTGATTAACCGGGAATTCTGAAGCAGGTTTGGCAGTCGAGCAGTGGTTTACTGATCCTAAGGGGTGGTTTTCGCTTGTGGAACTTGTGAGGAGTAGGTTTTGAAGGTATCTCTTGTATCATAAGAAGTTTTATGAGAAAACTTATATATATATGCTTATGACTTTCATATTTACATGAAACTAAAAGCATTAATACTGAATTGTACATTGAAGAGATCGCCAGAGATATCAAATACGGGAGCACTGATTGACAAAGCAATTAAGCTATTCCAAGAGAAAGGGGTGGAAACCGAGGTTATCCGGGTGGTTGACTACAACATCCTCTTCGGTGTTTCCTCAGATGAAGGAGAAGGCGATGAGTAGCCTGAAATCCTGAATAAGATAAAGGCATGTGATATACTGATAATAGGGTCTCCAATATGGTTTGGAGTAAGATCCGCAGTGGCACAACTGGTCCTCGAACGATTAGACGGTACCTATGACGAATCTAACCCGGAAACGGGACAATTTCCGTTGTACGGTAAAGTTGAAGGAGCAAGCACCTTTATACGAACAAGACCGTTAGGTACATGGTGAATAATTTAGTGTATTTTGCAAACCTTCTTAAAGAACATCCGATTCCCACTAACTTGAGAAAACTTTACGAAGAGGCAAAAGAAGAAAGCAGATTTAAATAGAGAGAAGATGTTTATTAGAAACATGAAAGATGAGGAGTTTAAAGCACTGATTGAAAAGTTTGAAGATGCTGCAAAAGAGCTTAAAGAACAGAATACGGCATTTAAAGAAGCGGAAGAATTGATGAGCGAGGCGGTTAAAAAGATTAAAGAAGTGGGAAAAGGGGAAGGATAGTTAAGGGTATCAATTTTCCAGTCTCCTCCCATTTTTAAATCCTTTTTTAATAATTTCTATAATTGATTTAAAGGGTAAATATCTAAAAAGAAGTTTCTAAAACAATCCAACACGCTTTACAGACCTTCTATCTGGAGGATTTGGCAGTTCTGCAAGTTCTATCAGCCACATGTTCCAATTTACATATTCCCTCTCCCTTAGGGGGCGTCACGAAATAACTATATCAACTACCACTTATTGAAATTACATGCACGGTAAGAATGATGAGTCTATGATAAGGCAAAAGTTTCAGGCGTTAGAGTGGGTGCTTGATGAGCGGTTGCGCCGCCTCGTGGCGGCAGCCGAAGCGGAGGCTATTGGCTATGGCGGCCCCTCGATGGTGTCACGGGCGACTGGAGTATCGCGCCGGGGAATTCGCCTCGGTGCAGAAGAGCTGAAGGATGATTTAGGCTATAGTCTTAAGGCGAACAAAAAGACGCTAGAGGGGATAAGCCATCCTGATCGTGACGCCCAGTTCGAATACATCAACAGGAAAGAAAGTTCAGGAGCAGATTGCCACCAACAACCCGGTAATTTCGGTAGATACAAAGAAGAAGGAATTGGTGGGAAACTTTAAAAATGATGGGCAAGAGTGGGAACCAAAAGGAATGAATTTCCCCCCGGGAACGAGTAAGTGGAACAAAATCGAACATCACATGTTCTCCTTTATAGCTCAAAACTGGCGAGGAAAGCCGCTCGTCAGCCATGAAGTGATGGTGAATCTCATTGGTGCTACGACTACAAAGAACGGACTCAGGATACATTGCGAGCTCGACACCAATACCTACCCCATCGGTCGTAAAATCTCGAAGGAAGAGCTGGAAGCAGTCAACATTAAACGCGATGACTTCCATGGAGAATGGAACTATACTA
>JAGXOS010000003.1 GCA_023659775.1 Methanomicrobia archaeon LH_S14
TTTTAACTTCATATACTCTATATAAATCTGTTCTATGACCCTGCCGATAAAAAAGCGTAATTTATGCCGGTGCTGAGTATATTTGCTTAAAAAAGGAAAGAAGGGTTAGTTATGAGGAAAAGAAGGGGTAAAGAAGAGGAAATAATAGAAAGGATAAGGGAGATAAAAGAAAGAACTAAAGAGGAGGATAGAGGAGAAAGGGGAGAATTTAATTTAACAATATCATGCTCATCTTATCACAAACCTTTTCTTACAAAGAAAAGCTTTACCAAAAGAAACGAAAGAAAACTTTCTTAAAAAGAAAGTTTTATCAAAGAAAAAGAATGAAGGAAAACATATCACGCTCATCTTATCACAAACAGATGGGAGCGCCTGCGGTGTGGAGCGCTATATAAATCATGCCGAAAACCAAATAGCATAAAGCTATAAGTAGAAGGTAAGGAATAGTTTAGTGGAGAAGAAGGGGGGTAAAATAGAGACAAAGGTGACGGCGAAAGCGGGGCAATAGGGACGTAGGCATGTAGGCAATAGCCACTAGGGACTAGGCAATAGGGGAATAATGCCCTGTTCCCCAGTAGCTAGTCCCTGTTCCCTAAAAATCGTCATGAACCGAAAGTTTTATATACCCCTTTTTTCTATTGAAAAAAGTTAGGAGGTGAAAAAAGAAAAAAATGAATACAAAAGAAAAAGAAAAAAGCAAAAGAGGAAAAGCGATAATAGGGATTGCAATGGCTGCGATTATGTTAGCTTCGGTGTTTGCGGCGATGGTGCCGATTTCTGCAAGAGACAGTGTCACTAGCGCAATAGAGCAAGGAGATGTAGTCTACCGAGGTGAACACGGTCTTGATGTTTCTGCTGTATTAGGTGCCACTAGTGATACTTTTTATGGTATAGCAGATTCTACTGCAGATGGAGGGCGACTTACTGTTGCAGACGCTACATCTTTTAATGTGCCAACAACAGCTAAAGTAGGACCTTATAACAAAACAAGCAGAGAGGGTAAGACTGCTGATATAATAGTTGAAGAGCCTGAAGTCACAGCCAAGGTGTACATTGAGGGCACTACTGATTCAGTTGTGGGTAAAAGCATACCAGTAGGAACGAACTTAACGATTCGTGTTGAGCCGAACTTCGGTGGTATTTTAAGTGATGCTGCTGCCAATGGGAGTTGGGGTAAAGTCGAAATAAAATTAGACGAGCCCGGAGGTGGTGAATACGAATATGTAGAAAAAATAAATGCTAGCGCTCAAGAAATAAAAGTTGGTCCGACTGCAACTAAGAATGATGTTGTTTGGGATAGGTTAGACACTAGCTACGATGCAGGTTGGGAGAAAGGAACATGGAAAGTGAAGATAGTAGCAGACAAGGACACATGTAACGAGCTTGGCACTCCATCGGATGATGTGTATGAGTTCACGGTTCGCAGTGAAGAACTCTCAATAGAAGCTGAAGCAGATGAGGTAGGTAAGGGAGAGGACATGATAATAACGGTTAACGGGAATCCGAAGACTTACTATTACCTTGGAATTACTGGCGTTGGTCCAAAAAAAGCGGAGCAGCCAGCGATAAAAGATATAGCCGATGTTACAGTAAGCCCATGTAAGTTGTATGCATGGATAGAAACCGGAAGTGACGGTACTGTCGGTGTCAGGATTGGCACAAAAGGGGCAGACGAGAGAACCTACACAATAAATGTATATGACAAGCCAGAAAATGCTTCAGGGTTTCTTACTGAGATAACAGGGTTCGCTCCAGATTCTAAGATTGTAGATTCAGCAGACGACGATGACGTAGACGTAAAAGTTGTGGAAGCAGAAGTAACTTTTGATATACCAGCGAGTACAGTGATTGGGGAAGAGGTTACGATTAAAGGAGCTATAAGTGCTGGTGATAAAGTTGACATAGTTATAGAGGATGCGAACACAGTATTTGACGATGTTTCAGTAGACGAGAACGACGAATTTGAAGAGGACTGGGATACATCGGGATTGACAAGGGGTTCGTACACGATAGATGTTTATATTGATTGCGATGTGGATACTGAAGAGGCAGAGAACTATGAGGATAAAGATGAAGATGGATCAACTTCAATAAGGTTACTCACGGGAGAACTTACTGCGAAGCAGTTGAGGAATGTAGTTGCAGAGGATGACGATTACACAATAGAAGGAACGGCGACTGGTGTGGATGATGTAGATATAATACTTATAGGACCTAAGGGATTTCCTCCAGGTGCAGATGAGGATGACTTAGGCGTTGAAAATGGGCTTGAGATACTCTCGACATCAGTAACCGATGATGAAATCAGTGAAGATATAGAGATGGGCGGAGCAGGTTTTGACACTGGCAGGTGGATAGCACTGGTTCTATCACCAGGACGTGATGGCAAGTATGAAACGCAAGATAGGGCTGAAGCAGGTGGCTTAAAACTAGTAGATAGTTTCCTAGGACTTGATGGTAAGAATCAAGATCAAATCTTAGCGATAATTCAGGATATGACCATTGACGTAGCGGGAAGTGATGATTTACTTGTGCCGTTGACATTCAAGGTTGAGTCTGGATATGTAGAGTTAAACCCTGTTGAAACAGTAGGAGCAGGAGAACCATTGAACATAAGCGGAGTGACAAACAGAGAGCCAGGGACAAGGATTACGATTTCGACATTTGCGGGACCTACGGAGTTACCTACGGCTTTTACAGAAGTAGAATGGACAACTACGGATGAAGGTGTGTTCACAGCGACAATAGACACTACGGATGCGGTTCCTGGAACGTACACGCTTGAAGCAGATGATGGTGACGGGAATACTGATACGGCAACGGTGGAGATATTAACAGCAGAAGCAACGCCGACACCGACGCCGACAGGAGAAGTAACACCAACACCAGTAGTAACGCCAACGCCGACAGTACCACCAGTAACACCAACACCAACACCAACACCAACACCAACACCGGAACCACCAGGCTTCGAAGCGGTATTTGCCATTGCAGGCTTGTTAGCAGTCGCATACCTCGTGCTGAGGAAGAGAAGGAAGTAAAAACAAAGCAAAGAGCAAACAGAAAAATGCAAAAGTTTGGAAGGGGGCGGTTTTTTTTTTATCCCCTTTTTTGTTTTTTTATTAATTATTAATTGTAGAAATTTTGTATGAAGAGGAGATTGATAAGATGACCACGGTAATAAAGAGGGACACAGCATTAGAATTAGATGTAGACAAGGAGGATATAAATAGCCTGCATAAAATGATAGCATCTGAAGTAGCATTCTATGAAGAGGTTTTAGCGAAATTCAGAATGAAATATGGCGTCCTCGCTGAGTTCGAAGCGAAATTAGCAAATGCCAAACTGCCAGAGCACCCATATTGGGAGGAATCTATCGAATATAGAAATGCATACGAGGAATTAGAGAATTTAAAAAAGATGAAAGGTGTATTTGAGTGGATATTGAAATCATTAACGCATCGAGAATATTCCTCAGGGAATGTAAATCCGCAGTATTCGCCCAGAACCTGAAAACAAAGATCAGAATCGTTCTTTTCACACCGAGTTGACGTTTATATTGTTATAGAAGCGGTAAACAAGTTCTTCGTTTCGTCATAGCACACAGTTTAGAAAAAAGAAAACCTGTGCTAAAAGAAAAACCTTGTTTCTTTGGTAAAGTCTACTTTCTTTTTTAAAGAAAGGTTTGCAGTCGCATACCTCGTGCTGAGGAAGAGAAGGAAGTAAGGACAAAGCAAAGAGCAAACAGAAAAACGCAAAAGTTTGAGGTTTTTTTTTTTATATCCCCTTTTTTGTTTTTTAATTTATTGACACAGATTAACGCTCGTGGGCTCTGCCCACGTCCCCGCAAGCCCTGAAAGGGCTTAATTAACACAGATGATAATATAGCGGTTTAGCGGTTTGACGGTTTGGTCATGTGACTGAGCTGCTAACGAGCTAAACCTCTAAACTCGCTTAATCCGTGTTAATCAGCGTCTTAAATAGAAGGAAGTTACTTTATGTACAAAAACAAATCCAAATATCTAAACTCAAATATCTAAACATATGCTAAAAGAAAAAAAGTGAAAGTAGAAATGAGCGAGATTATTAACATATTTGGAAGTAAGAGGGAAACTCAGAAGAGAAGAAATCTATGACTATCTCTAAGAAGGAGAAAAACTTATATAAATGGTCTTACTTACCTTTATATATGGAGGAGACAATTGTAGATACTGAAGGTAGAATAAAGATTCCTGAGCCTGTTAGGAAGAAATGGGAGATTAAAGAAGGGACGGTTATCCACTTTGAAGAGAAAGATAATGAAATTCTACTAAAACCTGTGGTAGAGAAAAAAGTCAGCTTAAAAGACCTATGTGGCTTGAGTCCTAAACGCACAGGAAAACCAAAATGGGCGACAACAGAGGAGATAAAGAGTATCTGGGTGTAGATACTAACGTTTTGGTGTCCTTCTTAGACAAGCAACATCCTGACCATCCAGAAGCAAAAAGGCTGGAATCCATCCCTAATACTGCTACAAGCCCAACTGTTATTCATGAAGCTTATCACACACTTGTTTACGCCCAGAAATGGGATAGAAAAGAGGCAATAGATACGCTAAACGTCTATATTAATCTCGATACAACGCTTATTTTATAAAGACGGGAAATCCTAAATCCTAAATCCTAAACAAATCCAAATTAAACCCTTTCAGGGTTTGCGGGGAGTGGGCCTCGTAGCCTAATCAGCCAGGGGTTAAAATCCCTCCTGTGCTGTTTACCCGTCAAACTTTCTTTCATAAAGAAAGTTTGTCAGATAAAAATGAACACAAAAATAAGCGTTGATAAAAACAAAGCTAAAGATAAAGATAAAGATAAAGATAAAGATAAAGTGATATTGTTAATCTGTGACGGTCTCGGAGACCGTCCCTCGTTGGGTGGAAAGACACCGTTACAAGCTGCTGATACACCCTTTATAGATAAAATAAGTGAGGATGGGATAAACGGGTTGATGGACGTAATATCCCCAGGGATAGTGCCGGGGAGCGATACAGCACATCTTGCAATTCTTGGTTACGACCCGTACAAATATTATCCCGGCAGAGGCGTGTTCGAAGCGTTTGGTGCTGATATGGAATTGCATAAGGGAGATGTTGCTTTCAGAGCAAATTTCGCTACCGTTGACGATAAGATGCGAGTCATAGACCGAAGAGCAGGGAGGAAGGGCAGTAAAGAATTGGCTGAAGCATTAAACGGGCTTGAAATAGAAGACATTAAGATATTTCTGAAAAATACCACGGAACACAGGTGTGCGGTGGTGATGAAAGGTAAAAATCTCTCCAAATACGTATCAGATGTGGACACGCATGAGGAGGGCGGCATAGTAAAAGATTGTAAACCGCTTACGCTTAAAGAAGGAGCGGATGAGAGGAAGACCGCGGGCATCGTAAATGAATTCGTCAGGATGAGTTATGGGATACTGAATGAGCATCCTGTAAATGAAGAGAGAAGGCGAAGAGGAGAACCACCTGCGAACATCGTTTTGCTGAGAGGTGCGGGCAGCTATGAGGAAGTGCCTTCGATGAAAGAGAGATATGGATTTGGCGCTGCCTGCATAGCAGGAGCTTCGCTCTATAAAGGCGTTGCGAAATATCTCGGTATGGATGTCGTTCCTGTGGAAGGTGCGACAGGCAAGGCGGATACAAACTTAAATAATAAGGCAGAAGCTGCTTTGCATGCATTAGATGAGCATGATTTTGTTTTTGTTCATGTGAAGGGTACTGACAACAGTGGACATGAAGGCGACTTCGAAGGAAAGAGGAAGATGATTTCGCGGATAGATAAAGAGCTTGTGGCACGAATAGAGGATGTTGACTCGTATATCATCATTACCGCGGACCATAGCACGCCAGTATCAATAAAAAGACATAGCAGCGACCCTGTCCCCGTGGTTATAAAAGGGGACGGAGTCAGGAAAGACGGGGTAAATAAATTCGATGAGATTTCGGTTGCTTCTGGCGGTCTGGGCAGGATAAGAGGTATTGATTTGGTCCCGATATTGTCGGATTTTATGGGTTATTATAAGATGTATGGTACGTGAAATTTTTGGTGAAAATCGAAATGCTTTTAGGGTGAGAGATAATTTTATTTTATATAAGTCTTAGTACGTTTCATTGCCGAAGTTGATTTGCCCAATCCCAGTTCCTTGATGCT
This sequence comes from Methanomicrobia archaeon LH_S14, assembly GCA_023659775.1. Lineage (GTDB taxonomy): Archaea > Halobacteriota > Syntropharchaeia > Alkanophagales > Methanospirareceae > JAGXOS01. The sequence continues at coordinate 6,189 of JAGXOS010000003.1, forward strand.
TGAGAGGCGTAGAGAAAGGAAAAAACTGAAGGAGTTCCGGATGTCAGATGAAGAATTCCGGGAGAAACTTGAGTTTATAAATGTGTTGCGTAGATTAAAATTGGAGGCTGCGGGATACGAGACCGACACTACTTCTCTGTTTTAACCAAATGGGAAAGTATCACAAGATGTAACACAGTTACCGTCTGAAAGAGAAATAAATCCGAGTGATATAGGAAGAAGGCGTAAAGCTATAAATAACCGAACTGCTGTTTTGGAGGAATTTTTTAATCGAATAGATAGTGATAGAGTTGCACCCTATAGAGGACATATAGACGAGTTGATAGATACTATTTTTGATGTAGCAAACATAATTTCTGGAGATAAAGTAGAAAAGGTTACATATGGTTACGATGCCGAATTTGGAAATATTATTAGAATTGGATTAACGCAAAATGCAAGAGAAGCTTTTGAAAGCTGGCTTAAACTCTTAGATAAAATTGATACAAAGGATTTGGGGATAAATATTCGCGTGGATTGGACAGGAGAAGATAATCTCAGTGACGACGAGCTTGTGGATTATATGGTAGAGATAATGCTAAAATCAGGTGTCGGCCCAAAGGTAAGCGAAGATTTTGATTCCGTTAAAGCGGTAAGAGAAGGATGGGAGTAAAACCATGTATTATGTTGACACGAAAGCCGTCTTGGATTACGCATTTGATGTTAGGGAGAGACACAAAAGAGCGAAAGCGTTAATAATTGAGAGCAATACCGGGATACAAATTATAAGTTGAATAAAGATAATTCCTTTCTCGCCGCTTTTAATAGTGCCGAAGCTTCCTGAAACTTTCCGCATGCTCTTTATTATGCTCAACCCAATGTTCCAATTTCTTCTGTAATTTTTCGACCTTCTCCATTTTCTCCTCCTCATCCCTAAATAGGGTATAGGGACCTTAGCCTAACCCCTATTGGCTAGTGGCTATTGCCTATTGCCTATTGCCTATTGCCCACTGCCTACGTCCCAAAATCCCATGAGCCAAAATATTTCTTCTGCTCTTCCGTTAGTTCCTCTATCTCCACGCTCATTGACTTCAGTTTTAACCGCGCCACTTCCTCATCTATCTCTTTCGGCACGGAATATACCTCTTTACGAAGCTTCTTGTGATTCTCAATGATATATCTCACACATAACGCCTGGTTTGCGAAACTCATGTCCATTACTTCCGGAGGATGCCCGTATGCAGCGGTGAGATTCACAATTCGACCCTCGGAGAGTAAATATAGCTTCCTGCCTTCTCTCATCCGGTATTCAACTACATTTTCTTTTATCTCGGTTTTCGCCACCGCCATCTCTTCTAAGTCGTTTATGTTTATCTCGACATTAAAATGACCTGCATTGGCAAGAATTACACCATCGTTCATCAACCCAAAATGCTCACCCCTTATAACAGAAATATCTCCGGTAGCAGTGATAAAGAGGTCGCCAATTTTTGCCGCTTCCCTCATTGGCATCACCCTGTATCCGTCCATAACAGCCTCCAGTGCTTTCCTCGGGTTCGTTTCTACCACTATCACGGATGAGCCAAGTCCTTTTGCTCTTAACGCCACGCCTCGTCCACACCAGCCATATCCCGCTACCACCACAACTCTGCCCGCGAGAAGAATATTTGTCGCATTCATTATGCCATGAATTGTGGATTGCCCCGTGCCATATCTGTTATCAAACATCATCTTCGTCTCGGCATCGTTAACCGATATTATAGGGAAGCCCAACTTGTTCTCTTTCGCTCTTGCGTGATGCCTTATTACGCCCGTAGTTGTCTCTTCGCATGCGCCCTTTACATTTTTCATCAGTTCTTCACGCACTGTATGAACCCTTGTAATAGCATCACCGCCGTCATCAAGCACCACCGCAGGTTCCACCCCAAGCGCTTCGTCTATACACTCATAATACTCCTCCTCGGTTTCACCTCTGAATGCGTATGTTCTTATTCCAGACAAAGCCAAAGCAGCAGCTATGTCCTCCTGCGTAGAGAGGGGATTGGCAGCACTAAGCGCAACTTCCGCACCCCCGGCTCTTAGCGTTAGGATAAGATTTGCCGTTTCCACCGTGACATGTAAGCATGCCGTGATGTTTACGTTTTCCAATGGCTTCTCTCGCTCGTATCTCTCTCTTATCATGCCCAAAACCGGCATTCTTCCACTGACCCACTCTATTCTCGTTTTCCCGCCTTCTGCAAGGTTTATATCCTTTACTCTATAATCTTTCATCTGGCCACCTTTATTTTATGTTTGTAAACTGATGGGTTCTACTACATAAAAACCTTTTTATTTTCTTATGGTTATAGCGAGAGTAGAGGGTAAAGGGCAAAAATGATAGTAAAAGAAATAACCAATGAAACAACTCTGACGCTTGCAGAAGCGAAGGAAGTACTAAAAGCTCAGAGAGAAAGTGGACAGGAAAAGAAAGAGAAAGAGGGGGAAGGAGAGGAGGAGACGAGATATGAGAGAAGAAAAGCTTTCGAACATACAACAAAGTTTGCTAAACTCGGAGCAAAAGAGTCGAAGGCTCTTGTAAACGAGCTTTTAGGATTAGAGAAAATGAAAGAGGAGACAGCGGTGAGGATTGCTGACCTGGTGCCAAAGAGCAAAAACGAGGTTCGAGCAATATACGCGAAGGAAAGATTCACACTTACAGAGGCGAACATAGAAAAAATACTCGATTGTGTTGCAAAGTATGAATCCTGATTAATGATTGAGATTGAGCCTTTATGGAGGGGAGAAGGTATGAGCGGGTATAAGTATGAAAAGAAGGGTAGGTTAGAGAAGGAAAAGGAGAGTGTGAGTGAAAAGAAACGAGAGACCTATGCTCGAGTCCTCGATTATTTACCCTATGGGCATCCCGATGACTCTCGACCGGTATATCAGAAGAAGCCACTCGTTCAAGCTGTTGGCACGGATGCGTTTGTCTTAATGGAACTTTCACCGAAGAGAGATAAAATCCCGGTGGTGTATGAGCAAGTGTATATTGGAGAAGGCGAGCGAGAAGCAATAGACCATGTGATCAAGAGGTTGAGATATAAGGAATTAACGCCGACTGCGAAGTTAGAACTTTCTTTTTTATTGGAGAAATTAGTAAAAGAGGATGAAAAAAGGTTCATACGGGCTTTCAACGAAGCAAAACCTATCACTACGAGATTGCATACACTTGATTTGCTGCCAGGGATAGGTAAGAAATTGATGTGGGCAATATTGGAGGAGAGGAAGAAAGGAGCGTTTTCCGACTTCAAAGACCTCATGAAAAGAGTGAAAGGGCTTCATCATCCTGAGAAGATAATTGCAAAGCGAATAGAAGAGGAAATAATGGATGAAGATGTTAAATATAAGATTTTTACACATTAAAAATGAGAATAGAAACTCCTCGTATAGGTGTTTATATCTGCCATTGTGGTGTGAACATAGCAGCGACGGTGGATGTTAAAGGAGTTGCAGAGTTTGCAAAGGAGTTATCATACGTAGTTATTGCGAGAGATTACCAGTATATGTGCTCAGACCCGGGTCAGGAGTTAATAAAGAATGATATAAAAGAGCAGAGGTTAAACAGAGTTGTTGTTGCCTCCTGCTCTCCGAGGATGCATGAGCCTACATTCCGGAATGCGTGCGAAGATGCAGGTTTGAATGCTTATTGCTTCGAGATGGCAAACATAAGAGAGCAGTGCGCATGGGTTCATTCGGATAAAGATAAAGCGACGGAAAAGGCAAAGGATTTGGTGGCTTCTGCGGTCAGTAAAGCCGCGTTGTTAGAGCCTTTGGAGAGGAAAAAAGTCGGTGTTATACCAGGAGCGCTGGTGATAGGGGGAGGAATAGCAGGGATCTATGCCGCTTTGGAGATTGCGGATAAAGGATTTGAAACGTATTTAGTGGAGAAAGAGCCTTCTATCGGCGGACACATGGCGCAACTTGATAAGACTTTCCCGACTTTGGATTGCTCGGCTTGCATTCTCACACCGAAGATGGTGGAAGTTGACAGGCACAAGAATATCCAGTTGCTCACTTATTCAGAGGTGAAAGAAGTAAATGGATACATCGGGAATTATAAGGTGATGATAAGGAAGAGACCTCGTTACGTAGATGCGCATAAATGCACCGGATGTGGAGAATGTGCGAATGCATGTCTGCTTTATGGAAGAATCCCAAATGAATTTGACGCGGGGTTGGCGAAAAGGAGTGCAATATACGTCCCTTTTCCTCAAGCTGTTCCTTTGATATACACCGTAGATGCAGAACGTTGTATATACATGACGAAAGGAAAATGTGGCAAATATCCAGCGTGTAAAGAAGCATGTCCCGCGGATGCGATTGATTTCGAGCAGCGCGAGGAAGAGATAGAAGTAGAAGTAGGAACGATTGTGGTTGCAACAGGATACGAGCTGCTTGACCCATCAGAAAAGCCGGAGTATGGCTATAAATACGATGAGGTTCTGACCGGATTGGAATTTGAAAGGCTTTCAGTTGCTTCGAGTCCTACTGGCGGGAAGATTCTAATAAACGGGAAGGAGCCAAAAGAAGTAGTTTTCATCTCCTGCGTTGGTTCTCGTTCCCGCAAGGAAGATGAATGTGAATACTGCTCTCGTGTGTGCTGCATGTATATAGCGAAACAGGCGCATCTGGTGAAAGAAAAAATCCTGAATGCAACGGTGAAAGTAGTGTACAACGATATGAGGGCGTATGGAAAAGGGTTTGAGGAGTTTTATAATAGAGCGATGGAGGAGGGGGTGGAATATATAAGAAAAGAGCTTGAAGACCCCATAGAGGTGGTAAAAAGAAATGAAGAGAAGAAAAAAGTAGTGGTAAGAACGATATGCGAGAGAAAGGAGATGGAAATAGAAGCGGATTTGGTAGTCCTGGCTAATGCCATCGTGCCAAGAAAGGATGCAGATGAACTCGCTAAAATATTGAAGATTTCGAGAAGTGCAGATGGATTTTTCCTGGAGGCACATCCAAAGCTCCGTCCCTTAGATACGTTCACCGATGGTATTTTCATCGCTGGATGCTGCCAATCGCCAAAAGATATTCCTGATAGCGTTACACAGGCGGTTGGTGCGGCAATTAAAGCTTCGATACCTTTGATGAAGGGCGAAGTGGAGATAGAGCCGCTTGTAGCGAGTATAAATGAGGCTGTTTGCGTGGGGTGCGGAACGTGTGAAGCGGTATGTCCTTTTGATGCACTCACTCTCGAAGCGGGCGTGATGCGTGTGAATGAAGTGGTATGCAAAGGATGTGGTTCCTGCGGGTCTGCATGTCCTTCCGGAGCAATTTCAATGGTACAATTCAAGGATGAGCAGATATATGCACAGATAGAGGCGATGATATAGTGTTTTGATTTTTAATTGTATATAAAATTATTATGGGCAAAGGAAAACTTTATATGTGCCTTTTAACTAAATGTTAAAAAAAACTAGCTGGAAATATTAACATGATTAAGAAATTCAGGATAACGGATGAAGTGGATGTTAGAAAGATGGAAGATATCGTTAATGAGATGCGAGATTTGCTTGAAAAATTGGTTTCTGGCGAAATACCGAATGATGATACTTATACGCACTCGGATTTAAAAGATTTTTGCACATCTCTTATCAATGGTCAAAGAAATGATATGGGACTTATGAAACCTGGGTCATGGTGTGTGGCGCCGTCCGCAAATAACATGCCGAGTGATGCTCGTGTATATCTTGCTTTTTTTCCCACATACATTGCAATATCAATTCTTACGAAAGTGGTGGTTGATTATCCAGAAATCCCCGAACAGATACCAAACTATAAAGAAGTCTTACGAAAAGGCTTTAAATTTGCAACTTATCGCAGATTGCGCGGGCACGGGATAGGGGCAGAATTAGAAATGATTGAGGCTATAGAAATTCTATCATCGGGAAATGTTACCAAATATCTCGCATCCAATCCCGACTTTTGCCATGAACTGCTCCATATCTTAAAGGATATAAAAGAAGATTTGGCTACTGCTCTGCAGAAAGGTGTAACTGCGGGTCCATGGAGTGAGGATTATATTAAAGCGCTTAAATTCGTAGAGGATTGCTAAAAATGATGCGACATCCAGTCCCTATTGATTGGTCAAAGGTTAAAGAAGCAGATGTAAAAGAGGCGTGCTCTTTATATGATAGAAGTGATAGACTCCCAAAACGAGCTGCAAAAAATACCTTTTTGCTCTTTGGGGGTACGCGCTACCCTGCTAAGTTCATTCGTGGATTGGCTTACGAAATCGCAACGGGGCATAAATTGAGTTCGGGTGACTATTCAGGTGGGACAGAGACAGTGCGATTTTTTAGAGCTTTAGGTTTTTCGGTTGAATACAACGGGAAAGTCAGTGATGAGATATATAACCATGAATCGGACCAGAAGCGCGAAGACAGAATCCCTGATACGGATACCAAAGAAGAGAAAAGTTCATCTAGAAGGAAGAAGAATATTTTTCTGCAGAAGCTTTTAGAGCAACGATTTGGGTGTGTTATGACCGAAGCCAAATTTGATTGGTTGGTGGCTCCCGACTATATCTCAATGGATGATGTTTTGAGAGAGATATATGATAATCTCAAAGCAATGCGTAATTATAGCGGTTTTTCAAATCCTGGATACAAACTCGCTTGTGACTTCTTTATACCCACGAAAAATGTAATCATCGAGTACGATGAGAGGCAACACTTCACGGAACAGAGGGCGAAATCACTTGCATACTATCCATCTAATCTGAATCTCCGCTTTGATAAAGATAAATGGCGCGAAGCATGCGAGAATATCAAAGCTACCGACAATGATCCCATATATCGCGATGAACAGAGGGCATTCTACGACAGTGTCCGGGACATATCTGCTGCACGCAACGGAGTGCCCTTGATAAGGATAAAACATGGAGATTATGACTGGGAATCAAAATCAGGAACGAAAGTAATAGACGAGCTTATTAATCTACGCAAACTTAACACACACGCCTTGGATCTTGAAGGGACTATTGAAGAGCTGGCATGGGATTTCTCCTGCGTTCAGAAAGCATATCATGACTGGGCAAAGCAGTTCGATAACCATAATGAAGTTATTAATTGGTTGAAAGAACATGGGATAGATGTCAGTAGATGCCGAAAACAGGATCCATTCAAGCTTCATTCCAGCGATTGGAACTCTATAACGGTCCCCACTCTATATAAATTAGTTCCATACTGTATGGCTTGGATGGAAGATATATTTGATAAATGGTTTCAGAATCTATCAGAGGCCCAAATTGCCCGTGATACGATTTGGTACTTACTCTTCTTCATCCACCCGGTTAGACATGAGTTATATTACTTTGATATTCACTATCCCGATGGATATTCTTCTCGTTTAGCGAGGTCTATCCGCTCGCATCGGCTAGGATTGAAAGGTGCTAAGAAGTACCTCAGGTGTTTGTTTAGCTGGGAAAAAATCCCAGGAAACGATACCGGAAGACTTATAGAATATCTGATGCAGAACTTTAATATCGAATGGGTGAAAGCAGCAAAAATTAAGAAAAACGATGACGGCAAGACAATAAGAATAACTAGTGAAACAAATTCTCTTTCACTAACACTTAACGATGAAAAAACCAATGTAAACTTAGAAATCGATGATGGCAGAACCGATAAATTTATTGTGAAGACTGAGTTTGGCGGGCTAAACATATTCAGTAGGGACGGCAGAACAACCGATGATTCTTACATTAGGGCTTGTGGTACAACCGCGTTCAAACATATTCATCTCCACCCAACGACAAGTAACTGGAAAAAACCAAATCTCCAGGATCTCAAAGAAGCGAGTATCCGTCATCTTGGAATAGGGGAAGGGGATTTATCGCCTGATGAACAGAAAATTGCAATAGCTCTCAGCGCAAGGGCAACACCAAGCTTTGGATTGTGGATTAACTATGCTCAATGTGCGATAAACGAAGGTCCGATATTTACATTGAAGAAAAATAAGAGGCATTCTGACTGTTTCAATGAGCTGGTAGGGATTCTTCAAGGTACTGATCAAAACCAAAAGGATATAAGAAACAAATTGGAAGAATATTACAATATCGAGGTGATAATAGACACTAAATAAGGCTCTTTGGTAATTTGCGTTGAACATATCTCCCGGATAAATCAAGCAAAAAAAGAATATCCCTCAAGATCAAGGTGTATGCGCTGAAACAGATGTTTAACGTTTAGAATTCCATAACAACGCCGTTTAATCACCTTAATCTTGTTATTAAAGCCCTCCACGAAACCGCTCGTTTGCCGGTTAATGAAGTAGTTTGTAATCCCATCCATCCACTTATCCAACGTAACTAAAAAGCTGTTAAAGCAAGTCAATCCACTTTTTATGACTCGTTTATTCCAACGATTGATCTTACGCTCCGCTTCTCTTTTAGAATAATCACCATCAAAAATAGCAGTCAACTCATTACAGAGTTTGTATGCCAATTCCAATATTGGAGAGTACCTAAATAACCATTTCAAAACTTCTAAATCCTCATCTGTCAATTCTTCTATATCCCTGCGCAATATCCACATTGCTCCTTTGAGTTTTTTATATTCTTCTTTTGGTAGTTCTTTCTTCAGACGTTTCATCTCCCTCTTTCGTAGTTCATCCAATCCCTTTCTGTATAATTTAGCAATGTGAAAACGGTCAAGTACGATTGGAATGTCATCCCCGAAAACCTCTCTCACCGCATTGATATAGCCTTCGTACATATCTGAACACACTGTTAGAATTGTTTTCCTCAATCGTTTGGGGATACTCGATAAAAACGCCTTCACCATGCTCTTCTTGCGGCCTTTGAGTACCGTTAGGATTATTATATTGCCCCCTGTGTGCGCAGTTACGATCGTTACAAAGTCCTTGTGCCCTTTCTTCAGCGAGATTTCATCGATTCCTATCTCGTCCAATCAATCTACCTCAGTCTGGACATGACGCCGGATAATGCCCATCACGGCTTCATAGCCTAAATCTTCCTTAATGCTGACATCCAATACCGTACTATGCACTAATTCACGCAATACGTGCTCTTCATACGCGATCGTGTGCGGGCTTCTCGGCTCGTACCACGTCAATTTCTGTGTCGTAGTTGGATTACCTTTGCAATGCGTACACTGGTATCTTGCAGGACGAATACGAATGTATACATACCTTCCTGCCCAAAATTGACAAATGGCGTAGTGTAATCTCTCGGTCGTGTCCATGTAGTTTGGTAATCTTTCTGCCACATTTATGGCAGCGTGTATCCTTATCTGTACTCAGAACTTTACCGTGATAATAATATATTTATCTCAACGTTCTCGATCTCGACGTCCACAATATCAAGCGGTATTTCGATTTTGTGCATTTTTATTCTCTCCTTTGCAGATTAATCGATTATAAATGCTTGTTTTACTTATATTTAAGTACCACGCAAGATACCAGAGAGCCTAATATCTCTTGTTCAACCTCATCCTTTCGTGCTCTTCCACCATGTTTGCGCAATACGTCAACAATATATGGCATAAGGTCATCTTGAGATATTTTATTGTCAGGTGGAACCTGCATAGGAGGACGTTTTGGTGGCTTTAACCCTTCAAGTGGTTCGGGCGAAATAAGGAATTTAGCCTCGTGAGATCCGAGAAAACGTTTAACCCGTTCGTTATCTGGTTTGAACCCACAAATTTTTTCTGTTGTCTCTGCGATGAGATTAATAAGCGAAGTATCTGATTCCGTGATAATGTTGTTCCAAGCCTCAGGCAAAGTATCTTCTATCGTCTTCTTTTTCAGTCGCCCTTTGTAAATAGATTCTGCATCCTGCACAGCTTTGCCTGATTGTACGCTATTCTTCGAAAGCAGGTCAACGAATTTTGAAGCAATATCATTAGATTCTTGCTGAATGATATCAATGGTGTAGAACTTTCTTGTCTTCCAATCCCCTTTTTTCGTTGGAAGGTAAAACCACCAAGTCATTCCATTTGTTAAGGTTGCAAGCTCGACACCCTGCCGAAATGAATAATCAAGAAGTTGCTCCTGATATTCTTCCAAGTCCTCGCCTGTCTTTTTGACCTCGATAAAAAACTCGTTTGAGTTGTTCAACCGAAGAGAGTAGTCAACTCGTCTATTCTCAACGGTGAATTCCGGGAAAACCTCATCAATGTTAGAAGTATCCCATCCAAGCCGGTAAAGAAGAGGAAGTATTATGGCCTGCTTTGTTGCTGCTTCATCGTAGGTAGACACTTTCGGATTGGCTTTCAGACTTTCAATAAAAGCGGTCAGTTGTTCAATCATTTTATCCTCTCTTCTGTTTTAGCAACAAATTGCATAAAACATACATTTGAACGATTCTTCTTCTTTATTCTTATACCTCTTCTAATCGCATTATTTAAACTAATCCCTTTTCGTAACTATCTCAAAAAATGCACCTGCAAGAGATCCTAATATAGCGCCGATAGCAGCTCCGCGTTTACCCCCTACCAGTGCACCTATCGCAGAACCTGCACCAGCCCCTATGCTGAGAGGGACTACTTCGTGGGGAATCCCTACATCCTCATCTAAGTGTCTTTTCCAATCGTATGTTGGATCTACTCTATCTTTGTGCGCTCTATTTATTCCGGTTACATGAATATTATAAGGGCATCTTTTCCCAAAGAAATCTGTGCATGAAGAAGTATCTATCTCCTCTGTAAAAGTAACATTTAAGCCATGAGGGACCTTTTTTTCCCTTATTATTTTGTCTACTTCGTCTATAGTTAGCATTTCTTCTTCCTTTCTTTCCCTTACATGTCTTATCATTCTTCTAAAATTATTTCTATTATATAATCTAATTACATTTATTTATTCTTTACCTCAAACCAATTTTTGGATTTACAGTGTTTTAGTTTATCAATGGTGGCAATCCTAACTCTCAGGTCTTTATCTGGCTTATCTTTCCTTAGTTGGAACATTGTCCTTAGAGCAACTTGAATCACTTTCTTCCCATACGGTATCTAAGGAAAAGTGATATTTGGAGCGGACTCGGCGGGATTCGAACCCGCGATCCCCGGCTTAGAAGGCCGGTGCTTTATCCAAGCTAAGCCACGAGCCCTTTTTTCTTTTCCATTCTATACATATTTTATAGTGGTGGTCACTTATAAAATTAGGAGGAGGAAAACATCAATGCCTGAAATAACACCAATGATGCAGCAGTACTATAAAATAAAAGAGAAATACCACGATGCAATCTTACTTTTTCGTGTCGGTGACTTTTATGAAACCTTTGGTGAAGACGCGAGGATAGCATCTAAGGAGTTAAACATCGCTTTAACCGCAACCGGTAGAGGCAAAGGAGCAGCTAAGAGAATCCCTATGGCTGGCGTCCCCTTCCATGCCGTGACACCCTACATAAGACAGTTGATAATGAAGGGCTATAAAGTGGCTATATGCGAACAGATATGGGATAAAGAGAGGAAGGATGTAGAAACGAGAGAGGTCGTGAGGCTAATTACGCCTGGTACGGTTATTGAGGATTCTTTCTTAGAGGAGAGAATCAGCAATTATCTGATGTGTGTGAACTTGATGGATGGCAAGATAGGTATTGCAATCGTTGACGTTTCTACCGGCGAGTTTTTATTAACCGAGTTAGAAGACGATATATCGCATTCCCCACTGCTGAACGAGATAGACAGGGTGAAGCCTGCGGAGATAATTCTACCGGAATCGCTTGAACTCGGATTCGAGCTGGATACCTGCACCGTTTCACGATATGACGATTACTATTTTGATTATAAAAATGCATACACCACGTTGATAAACCATTTTGGGGTTATCTCGCTCGATGGCTTTGGATGCGGTGAGCTTAAATCAGGGATAACAGCAGCAGGTGCGGTGATTTCTTATCTACGCGATACACAAAAAAAGGTGCTGTCGCACATAAAACCGCTCAAGACTTTCTTCGTCTCCGATTACATGGTATTGGACAGTGTTACCGTTCGAAACCTGGAAATATTTAATAACATAAGAGATGGAACACAACGCGGGACGCTTGTCAATGTGCTGGATAAAACACTTACCGGAATGGGTTCAAGACTGCTGAAGAAGAATTTACGGTTTCCTTTGCTCGACACCGACGAGATAAAAAGAAGAGAAGAAGTGGTAAAAGAATTTTACGCGGACATACTGCTAAGGGAATCGTTAAAGGACGTCTTCAGAGAGATATATGATATAGAGCGGATAATAAGCAGGGTATCGTTTGGAAATGTGAATGGAAAGGATTTGGTCTTGCTTAAGCGCTCTCTACTGCAAATAAAAGACTTGCGTGACTTATTAAAGAAATGCCGTGCAGAAAAGATAAAAAGCATTTTGAAGGTGTTAAAGTCGAAGGACTTCTCTGCCATTGTGGATTTGATAGAACATGGCATAATAGAGGAGCCACCGGCAACGGTAAAGGAAGGAGGGCTGCTAAAAGAGGGTTTCAATGCGGAATTGGACGAGTTGAGAAAAATAAAACACGAAGGAAGGAAATGGTTAGCGGAATTTGAGGAGCATGAGAAAGCCCGCACTGGAATAAAATCACTCAAGGTAGGTTACAACAAAGTTTTTGGGTATTACATCGAAGTAAGGAAATCATGGGCAGGGAAAGTACCTTCCTCTTATATTAGAAAACAGACGCTTACAGAAGCAGAACGGTATGTAACGGAGGAATTAAAGGATTATGAGGCGAAGGCGTTGAGTGCAGAGGAAAGGATAAAGGAACTGGAGTACGAGTTATTCGAGCAGATAAGGAAAGAAGTGGGAAAGCGAGCAAAGGAAATTCAAGAAGCTGCGAATTCGATTGCTGAACTGGATATGCTTCTGGCTTTCGCTGATGTTGCGTCGGAAAACAGATATTGCTGCCCGGAAATGGATGCGGGTGATGAGATTATGATTAAGGCAGGCAGGCATCCAGTAGTAGAAAAAGAGGTAAAGGAAGGATTCGTGCCGAATGATGTTCGACTTAACAAAAATAACCGGTTGATGATTATCACAGGACCGAACATGAGCGGAAAAAGCACTTTCATGCGCCAGACAGCTTTAATCGTGCTGATGTCGCAACTTGGCTCTTTTGTGCCAGCACGCGAAGCGAAAATAGGTGTTGTGGATAGGATATTTACGAGAGTTGGCGCTTACGATGACCTTTCGATGGGACAAAGTTCTTTTATGGTGGAGATGAGCGAAACTGCAAACATCTTGAATAATGCGACAGAACGAAGCCTGGTAATTCTTGATGAAATTGGTAGAGGAACGAGCACTTTGGACGGAGTCAGTATAGCATGGTCTGTGGGAGAATATGTTAATAAGAGGCTAAAAGCGAAGGCGATGTTCGCAACGCATTTCTACGAGCTAACGGAGCTTGCTGATGCTCTTGATAGCACAAACTGTTACAATGTTTCGATAAAAGAAGCTGGTGATGAGATATTCTTTGTAAGAAAGGTAGTAGAAGGAAGAGGTTCAAAAAGCTATGGAATTCAGGTTGCGAAACTCGCAGGCTTGCCTGAAGAGGTGATAGAATCAGCAAAAAGCGTTTTGAAGAGGATGGAAAGTGAAGTAGAAAAGGAAGGACTGAAGAGGGAGGGAGGAGGAGGAGAGGAAGAAAAGAAAGTGGAAGTGAAGAAAGAATACGTGGTGCAAACGCATCCTGTGGTTGAGGAGTTGAAGTCAATAAATCTGGAGAGAATTTCACCAATAGAAGCGTTGAATAAGTTGTATGAGATGAAGAATAAGATTGAGGTCAATGATTAATTAGTGCGCTTCTTTCTATTCTCATCACATCTCCAACATTCATCTTAACCCTCTTCAATACTTAAGAAAGACAAAGGGTGACAAACGAGAAAAAATAAGTGAGCTTTTGGGAAGCTCACTTCTCTTAACTTCCTATCTCTACTTTAGTTAGTGTACGTAACGCGAAACTACCTTCCTCGCATATTGCTCTACGAGATCCGCACCACAGCCAGGGCACTTAGCAAAAGGCTTACCTATATCAGCGTCGCATACAGGGCATTTGTCGAACGCATTTTTTGACTGCATCGCATCTCCCCAGATCCCACCATGATGCGCGGCCATCATATGCTCCACTATTTTATCTATTGCTGTATCCTTGTTCGCGGCGGTGAATGATTGGTTGCATACATAACAAATTCCTTCTGCCATTTTTTTTCTCCACCTCCTATAAAATTCAGGATTTTATGTCAATTTATATTTTTCGTTTTTTTCAATCGTTCCAATAGTGAGATGCAGAAATATTCTATATTTACTTAAATTATCGGATTTTTAAAAATATTCGTAACATCAACTGCTAAGCAAATATTTGGTAAAAAAAAAGTTTCTTTTTTGAGATGAAGAAAAGGATAGAGGAGTAGAAGATGAAACAGCAATCTAATTACTCACATCACAACTCAACCTTGAGCTCTTCCTTCATCGTTTTTAGCACGAGTTCTGCATCCATGCTTTCCACACCTTCGATTTCTTTTATCTTCTCGATAATAATTCCGCATTCTTCATAACCAACACACTTAAAGATGACAATCAGATCACAATCGCCAGTTACTTGGTGAACGCAACAACTTTTTGCCATTTCCACCACCGCTTCCCCCACCTCTTGAATACTATTATATCCCGGCTTAGTTTTTATCTTTGTGATTAACGTGACCATGTCGAGTTCAGAGGTATTGAGAATCGCGGTATAACCACGAATAATGCCTTTTTCCGTCAGCCTTTTCACTCTTTCGCTTACCGTAGCAGTGCTCACCCCTATCTTCTGCGCAATCTTCGTGAAAGAATTGCGAGAATCCAACTGGAGTTCTTTCAATATCTTCTTATCTAATTTATCCATTTTATTCCTCCTTATATTCATTAATAAACTTTAACGTCTTAACTATTAATTTGAAAAATGCAAAATAAATAATTATAAATTTAAATTTAAATTTAAAGGTTACAAGGGAAAAAATAAGTGAGCTTTTGGGAAGCTCACTTCTCTTAACTTCCTCTCTCTATTTTAGTGTATGTATGCCGAAGCTGCCTTCCTCGCGTATTGCTCTATGAGATCCGCACCGCAACTGGGGCAGTTGGCATAAAGTTTACCCAAAGCAGCGCCGCATACCGGGCATTTCTCAAGCGTATTTTTCGTCTGCATCGCATCCCCCCAGAGCCAACCATGATGCCCGCCAGGAGCAGGAGCCATCATATGTTCCACTATTTTATCTATTACTGCGTCCTTGTCCTTTGCTGTAAACATCTGATTGCACACATAACAACGCCCTTCTGTCATTTTTTTCCACTTCACCTCCAATAAAATTATAGATTTTATGTTTATTTAAATTTTTCGTTTTTTTCAATCGTTCCAATAGTGAGATGCTCAAAAACTTCGTATTTATTTAATTTATCCGATTTTTTTAAACAATCGTAACATTAAATACTGAGCGACGAACTCAAAAAAGAAAACCTGTGCTAAAAGAAAAACACTTAAGGAGGGGTTTATTTTGACTTTTGCACTTTGCATTTTTCAATGTTTTATCTATATCTATTCCCTATTCTTTCCGGATTCCTCGCATATACCTCAAATCCCGGAATAATCACCCTTACAACAGGAATACCTACCTCTTCCCTCGTTAAATCCACTACTATTACCCGGTTCACAACCCGCCTCAGTTTTTCAAGTGCTATCTCTATATCGCCATCTATTGTATCCGTCGCCAGAGCGGGAAGCTCATCCAACCTCACTTTTTCTTCTTCACCTTTATCCTTGCCCTTGTCTTCAAACCAATGCCTATTTCTCTTCTTCATCGCCTCGTAGCTCATTACCCTCGCCGATGCCGCTTTCATCGCATCTCCCTTCGCACTCTCTATTTGCATAAGCCTGGACTGCGCAGCTTCTGTTATTGCTCTTATCGTCGCTATTCCCGGGTCACTGTGCGCCCCTGCACCATAAACAAGCAAGGAAG
Source organism: Methanomicrobia archaeon LH_S14 (assembly GCA_023659775.1). Taxonomy (GTDB): domain Archaea; phylum Halobacteriota; class Syntropharchaeia; order Alkanophagales; family Methanospirareceae; genus JAGXOS01. The sequence goes on from JAGXOS010000003.1 coordinate 22,148, forward strand.
CATCCTTTGATTCGGCGTCTAAAGCCAGTGCAACCGTTGTAAATCCCGTATCTGAGGGAATATACCAGAAATAGGGGACAATACCCGCGGATTGAAATCTCCTCTTCAACTCAAATATCATTCCATCGTCTTCACCAATTTCTATTTGTTTACCCGCATTCTTCTTCAACTCTACATAACTTAACGCATCTCGCTCTATCACTTCCGTTATCCCATGAAAGATGGCTTCCTCAAGGTTATTCCCTGAGGCTATGCCGTTACTGTCACTTCTAAATAGCCTTCCTCCTCTATTGGATACGTAGGGATGAAAAACAGAATTCGCAGGGACAAGAACCTCTTCCTCTCTTAAAAGGTCATAACCTTCACACCACTCTAATTTCGAACCCGGGCCGATAGTAGAAAGCTCGCTCAATATAAGTGCGGCGGGGTCCACTTTTTCTTTTCCTTCTTCCTCGTTTCTATTCTCATCGTATGATTTAAACAAAAAGTTAGCCCTATCCTCATCTTTTATTTCCGCAGAGTACCGTTCTATCGCTTCCATGATGACTGACACTCTTGCTTGCTCTCTCGTTAGACCTTTTCCTGTATAAACCGAAACAGCCCCTTCTTTAGCTCTCGGTCTACTCGCGGAATAGACAGGGATGTTGAGCTTATCAAGTGCTGTAATGTCTTCCATTTTTGTTATTCCTACTTTTTCTTTCAGTTTTTCTACTTCTCCCAGAGTCTCCTCAGGCATTAAAGCTCGATGTGTATCAAAGAAATACCTTTTTGGCGTTCGCTTGAGTCTTATTCTCATCTCAATCATCACCCTTTATATAAAATGAATAGGTTAAATATAATCATTAATAAAATGGCAGAAGAAGAGGAAAGTCCACAAGAGAGAAGAGAAAGGTGGATGGAGAGGGAAGCAAGAAAAGCTGATGAGAGGAGACCAAAGAAAGCGAAATGTGCAAGTTGTGGTAAAGATGTAGAAGAAGGTGAATTCATAGAGTTTGAAGGGAGAATTCTTTGTGCCGACTGCTATGCAGACGCATTGGAAAAGGACATGGACATGGGAGCCGCAGAAGGTGCTGGCGCAGGATAAGGACGGGGAGGAAATAAAATGGAGGAGATAAAATACGAATTGCGCATCCCTCGGGCTATAACTACCGGTATAATATTCGAAGCCGCAGAGATATTTGGGCTGGAAGTGGACCAGGAGAAACCACCAGAAGATGCTTTTGATCCAAGAACCGATTTGCCAACGAAGGATTATGTGCCGAGTATAGTGTTGCGAGGGAGTTCTAAAGAGAAATTGTTGGCGGCAAAAGAATACATACACAAGAAGCATGAGGAATGGATAACGAATTTAGAAGAGAGGCGTAAAGGGAGAATGGAGCAAATCCAGAGCAAATTTCGAAAATAAAACTCTCTTTATTTAAAAAGAAAGCTTTCTTTGTCAAATTTTTTTTAATTTGCATTCCTCATTTTGGAATGCACGGCTATTCCTTTAGCGCACCAGTATAGATCCAGTGGTCGAGATAACCATCGCTATCTTCATTTTCTTTTATCTCCCCCTCAAATTCATCTTTTAATATCTCATTCACAATCCTCGCTTCTTCTTCACTCGAAACCGTAAATAACACCTTTCCTTTACTTTTTAGCACCTTCAGCACTTCTCTTAGCACCTTTTCCCACTCGAATCTATTAAAAGGCGTGAGCTTACCAATCATAAATCCAAACACGACTTCAAATTCTTTACCAAAAAAGGTTGACAGCACGGAGCAATCCAATACAATGCTCTCCTTGGGCTCTAACACCCCTTCTTCTAATCCTTTGCAAATTTCACATTTGTTTATATCCACGGTAATAGGAAAAATACCTGATTCGTGCAGCGCAATAGTTGCACCGCCGTTGCCACATCCAAGCTCAAGTGTTTTCTTATTTTCTATGTCTAAGTCAATATCATTTTCTCTAAAAAATTCGCTTAATACCTTCTTTAATGCCTCTGTCCTTTCCCTCGGATAAAAACTCTCCTCCTTTAAATTGCAATCGCAAAATAGTCTGTTTACTAATCCGACGGAATAAAATTCGATAATCCCCTCACGAAATTTTTCACGCTTCACCTCTACTTCTCTTACCTTAGCACCTTTTATCTCACTTGCAAGCGCTTCAAATTGTTCTTTACTTCTCCTATCCGCGATAACATCCGTGAAGATAATCCAGAAGCCCAGATCTTTGTCATATATGGCAATGCCGATCAACTCTTTATCTTTGCTTTTACCTCTGCTCTCTGCAAATATCCTTATCGCTTCTACTACATCCTCTTCTTCTATCTTACCCAGATATTCAAGCGTTCTGCCTATCCCTTTTTGATTTGCGTAACTCTCTTCTACCAGCATAAAATCCCCTATTCCTAATAGCTCGTTCAGTTCCATCGAAAACTTTTCACCATAAACGGTCCTTCACGCTTGTAGCCAAACCTTTCATAATACTCCCGCACACCTATCCCGCTCATCACTGCTATTCGACTGTATTCATTATCAAGTGCCATCTCTTCCGCTTTTCGCAACAAATGTGCTCCATATCCACGATGCTGCCAGCTATGCGCCTTTCTTTCGCCCAAACCCACTAATTCACCATACACATGCAGGTCACGAACCAGAGCGGCATTCATCAACTCTTCCCGGTGAGGTTCGCATGGAAACCTCAACCTCAAAAGCGCTATTAAAATGTCTTTCTCAATGTCTTCGTAAGAGAGGAAATATTCCGTACCACCGCATGCCTCGTATCTTTTGGATAAAAATTTTATATTGGCATCGTCAGCGACTCTACCATTCAAACGAGAAAGACCTGCCTCCCTGCACCGTATACACCGGCATTTATAGCCCATCTCGTGCAGCCGTTCCTTCGCCAATTGTCTTAGATTGCTCTTCTTTACTCCTGCTTCTATGAACTGCGCTGGAATATCTCTTTGTATTCTTTGTATCCTCACCCACGTCGGAATTATCCTTTTCGCATCCGCGATTATCTCAATCGCTTCTTCCTCACGAATCGGCTCATATTCTCCATTTTTCCACATTTCATACAGCTTCGTCCCTTTAACCACCAGCGTGGGATATATTTTTAGATAATCAGGCTTGAAGTGTGAATCGCGGAAGATGCATTCAAACATCTTTTTATCCTCTTCCAGAGTAGAGCCAGGCAAACCGAGCATCACATGAAACCCTACTTTTAACGCACTGTCTCTCGCTTTTCTGTTCGCCTCTATCGAATCTTCCACTGAATGCCCTCTACTTATATTTTCCAATATCTTGTTATTGACATGCTGCACACCTAACTCGACTTTTGTGGCGCCCATCTCCAGCATCCGGTCTATCTCCTCCTCCTTCGCATAATCGGGTCTCGTCTCGAAAGTCATGCCTGTGTTTCTTATCTCCCGCCTTCTCTCCTCTCCAAACTCCTTCATCGCTTCCAAACACCTTTTCACAAACCATCTTTGATAATCCAGCGGTCTCGCAGTCAGCGTGCCACCCATCAGTATCAACTCAACCTTCTCGAAATCATGACCTATTTCTTCCAGTTGATGTAGCCTCACTTTCACTTGCTCGTAGGGGTCGAAACCATGTTGAGCAGCGCGAATAGCAGCCGGCTCCTTACCTACGTAACTCTGTGGCGATTGGAAATCGGAGCCCGGGCCACCAGGGCACATTATGCACTTACCATGCGGGCATGGATAAGGGGAAGTCATCACAGCAACAGGAGCAACGCCAGAAGCAGTTCTCATTCTTTTTCTCTTTAATCTCTCTTTTAGTTTTGATTCATCACCGCTCGATTTCAGCACATCGGAATTCCTCGGAACGCCACACAACCCATATTTCCCGCTTATCTCCTTTTTTAGTTCGTTTATGCTCTCTGCTTTGCTTATCCCACTTTCCGCTATGATCTCTGCTATTTCTTTACATGCTAATTCATAGTTCCTTGCTTCTGCCTTAGCCTCGACTTCTACTTCGAGTGCAGCTCCTGCCATCTCACACATATCCTCTTAATTCTTCTCTCTCCTGCTCCTTCTTTCTCTCCTTTTCTCTCCTCTCCTCTTTTTTTATTATCTCTTCCATTAGCTCCTGCTCCACCATTCTCCTCTCTTCTAAATCCGATGTGTCAACATTGATTCCCAATATTTCATCGACTTTCTCCAACAGTTCCTTTGCCGCATTAAAATCAGGATATTCGGGATTTGCCAAATTTTGGGAGGTATTTGCAAATAGACAAACGCCTTTTAGCCCCTTTTGTCTCCCTATTGCAACTACAAGTCCAGAAAAACCGATAAAGCGATCTACGTTTGTTCTCTTAATCCCGAATTTATACATTTCTTCCAATAATTCCAAATCGGTTGCACAACTGGTTATCCCCTCTTCTATTACTTGTGCACCGAGCGAAATCACCTTCTTTACTTGAAGCTCCTTAAATAAATCCGTGACCTTATCGGCGACCGCATATTGGTTAAGAGCATTATAGGACTGGTAACCTCTTGTTATTATAATGTCCTGATTCTGCTTTTGCCTTTCAAGTGCATAAAATTCCACGCTTGGAAGTTGAACTACATTGCCTTTCATTATTTTTACACCTACGGCGCTGGGAGTCCCAAGGTAAGAAGGCCCATAATAAATGGCCGGGAAACCGTATGAATATAATTCCGCAAATAATCGGGGGTGTGTTTTTTCCACAAGCTCGTCTACTACAATTTTCCCGACAGACCGCAGCCCCAATGAGCCTACTATTGCTATTGGCTCCTTCAGTTTTTTCTTACTCTTATCACAGTAATCTATCCATACTTTTTTTGTTATGCCCATATTTTTAAATAGAACTTTTCTAAAGAAAAGTCTATGCACACTTTTTCTTTCTAAGAAAAGGTTTAATGAAAATAATAGCTCATAGAGGAGCAAGGGCGGAGGAGCCTGAGAACACGCTCAGAGCAATCAAGAGGGCTTTTGAGTGTGATGCTGACGCCGTGGAGATTGACGTCAGGCTCAGTAAAGACCATAAAATAGTGGAAGCGGGGATGGGAAATAGCATTATAATTTCCTCGTTGCCTGTTTTCCCTGTAAAAATAGCGATTGATGCGAGTGCAAACGTTATATTCCCGAAATACCCGAGATTAAACCACGAGATTTCACAAGATTAACACAAACCTTTTTGCAAGCAAAAAGCTTTACCAAAAAAATATGCGTTTCTTTGATCAAACTTTCTTTGTGAAAGAAAGTTTGTGTGAAAATCTGTGTAATCTTGTGGTTATACAAGTTATAATTTTCGGAATGCTTAGGAATATAAAGCTGCAATCTCTTTTAACATACGTATGGAAATGGACTACCATAAAATAGGACTAAAGGCAGGTTTGGAAATACACCAGCAGTTAGATACGAAAACCAAACTCTTCTGCAAATGCCCCACCATGCTAAGAGACAAGAAAGAATCCAATTTCTCCTTTAAACGGTATCTGAGAGCGTCAAAGAGCGAAATGGGCGAAGTGGACGAAGCTGCGCTTGAGGAGGAGAAATATAGCAGGACTTTTATTTACAAGGGATATGACAGCACCTGTTTGGTAGAAAATGACGAACAGCCGCCGGGAGAATTGAATCGAGAAGCTATTGACATTTCCTTAGAAGTAGCACTGCTTCTGAACATGAATCCCCTGGATGAGGTTCACACGATGCGAAAAATTGTTATAGACGGGTCTAACACGTGTGGATTCCAGAGAACTGCGTTAGTAGCAACGGATGGCGGGATAGAGACAGAAGAAGGTTTTGTTGGCGTTGATTCCCTTTGCCTGGAAGAAGATGCGGCATCGAAGATCGAAACAGAAGGTGACGCCGTTGTTTATTCCTTAGACCGGCTGGGGATACCGCTTGTAGAAATAGGTACTGCTCCTGATATAAGAACGGCAGAGCAGGCGAGGAAAGTAGCAGAGCAATTAGGCATGATATTGCGCTCCACAGGTAAGGTGAAACGTGGATTAGGAACAATCAGGCAGGACATAAACATTTCAATAGAAGGCGGTGCTCGTGTGGAGATAAAGGGCGTTCAGAACTTGAGGATGATAGGAGAAATCGTGAAAAACGAAGCCGTTCGACAGTTAAAGCTTATAGAGCTAAGAGAGGAGTTGAAAAGGAGAAGAGCCGAGGTTGAGAGACTAATTGAAAATTTATCGGGCATATTTGAAGGCACTTCTTCAAAAGTAATAAAAAAAGCAGGAGGAGAAGTGTTTGGAATATGCCTGCGTGGTTTCGCAGGTATCCTCGGAACAGAAATACAACCCGGGAGAGGGTTTGGCAGCGAATTAGCGGATTTCGCAAGTAAGTATGGTGCAGGTTTGATGCACACCGATGAACTTCCCGCGTATGGTATAAGTGAGGAAGAGGTAGCGCAACTGAAAAGATCTTTTGACGCTACTGAAGATGATTGCGTGGTGATAGTTGCAGCGGAGAGAGAACGTGCGGAGAAAGCGTTAAATGCAGTACTGAGAAGGGCGGAAGAAGCGATGCGAGAAATACCAAAAGAGACGAGAAGAGCGCTGCCAAACGGAAGCAGTGCTTATATGCGACCTTTACCTGGTGCTGCGAGGATGTATCCGGAGACAGATGTGCCGCCGGTAGAAATAGATGAGCAAAGGTTGAAAGAAATAAGAAGCAAGCTTCCTGAGACGTTTGAGCACCGAAAAGCGAGATATAAGAAAAAGTTCGGCTTAAATAACGAACTCGCGGAAAAAATCTCTCGCAATCCTAATTTCTCGCTTTTTGAACGCATAATGGAATCGTATGAGAACATACCAGCAACGTTGGTGGTCAGGACTCTTACGGATACGTTAGCCGAGTTGATGCAAGAAGGAGTTGGGGTAGAAGTAGAAGTGGAAAAGTTGGAAGACCAGCATTTCATGGATGTCTTCAAGCTGCTTTCCGCGAATGCGTTTGGGAAGGAGGCTGTACCAGACATTTTGAAATTTTTGGCAAACAAGCCTGAGATGAGTGTAGATAAGGCGATAGAAGAAATCGGGCTTAAGGTGAACATAGAGGAGGTGGAGAAGCTCATAGAGGATATAGTGAATTCTAAGAAGGATTTTATACGCGAGAAGGGCGCAAGGGCATTGGGACCGCTGATGGGCGTTGTGATGAAGGAATTGCGTGGTAAAGTGGATGGGAAGGTGATAAATAGGATATTGGAGGAGAAGGTGAAGGAAGTTCAGGAGGGTGGTTAAAATTTCTTTTTCTCCGTTCCCCTTTTTGGAACTTTGCTCATATTTTTCTTCTTTTCCAATTATGATGGATATTATGAATTTTCGGATCGTTTTTTTTAAATGAGCTTGTTTTCTCAACTCCATCGGATTTTTTCCATTATTTAACGAATGAAGCTGTTATAACAAATATCTTTTTCGTGTGAAAAAACGAAAAGTTTTTAGTATAGTTTTATCGTTTTCAATGATTATCTTTAAGAGAGATGGGCGAAGTGGAAGCGAAGAAGGATAGGGTAACAATGCATGGGTTCCGTCATGATAGACATACGGTCTCTTTGCTAAGTGACCACTTAGTTTTTTTCGCCGAAATACAGGGGGAAGGTGTTGGAGGCGGCAAAAGAAATTATAGATTATCCACAATAGAAATAGCTAGCTATACTAATTTAACCCCAGATAGAGTTCGATATATTTGCAGTCTCCATAAAGAGATTAGACCCATGATGGAAAAAGAGCTTTGGCCCAACAAATCTTTGGAAGAGAAATGGAGCATACGAGAGCTTGTCGATCTATAGCCAAATTAAGAAAACAATTGAGATGATGGGGATAGAGACTTCGTATTAAGTAGCTCTGCTCTTTGCTCTATTTTTTTGATTGAGCATGAGTTAAATGCAATATTCTGTAAAAATCAGGTTTGGAATGGTTGAGACTTCAATCAACCAAACATTTAAATATAATATAGTTCAGAGTAATAATTGTTATTGGGAACATGAATGAAATAGAAGCATTCGGAGAGCATAAAGCGCATTGGATAACCATATCTTCAGATGAGTACGAGTCTATGAAATCAACGCTTGAAGTTCTTTCAGAGCCTGAATTAATGGAACAAATAAAAGAGAGCAGAGAAGATTTCAAAGCAGGGAGGTTCAAAAAGCTCCAGGACTTATTAAAAGAAAGCGAGAGCAAAGATTAACTCATTTCCTTTTTATGCTTAAATCCAACAATTATAAATAATTATATTTTCGCTTTCATCTATCTCAAAAAGCACTCTCCACCTTTTCTCAAAATAGATTGCCCATATTCCTGCTAGAGGATGTCGTAATGGCTTAGCATAAGAATGCGGTGCAATTTCAAGTTTTAAAAGCTTCTTATCAATTATGCGCTGGATTTTATCAGGGATGACAATTTCGTAGGCCATATATAGTTTTCTGTAATTACCGATTTATAAAAGGAACGTTTACATTTTAGCTTTTATATCAGTTGTCTGGATATAATTTTATGTTATAATCAGGGCAGGTATAGAAATCAATATAAACTTGAATTATAATCTTTCAAACACACGATTGGCACAGCGGGCAAAGATTATCGAAGAAGCAAAAACTGATTTTTTTGAGGTTATATCCCATAGATGGGGGATAGAAATTTGAAAGCAGGATTAGATAGCACAGTTTTTAATGGTAAAGAGTTCCCTTTCAAAGACCATGCAAGGGATTATGTTATATGGAGCGGTATGTGGCTTTTTAAAAAGGTATAGCAAACACATTCATATTCTATTCACAGTGAAATGAAGAAAACGAAAACCGGAACCACTTTAAATAAGCCAAAGAAGGGCAAGGTTGTGGTTTCGTGGACAGGCGGAAAAGACGGTTGTTTTGCCTGTTATAAAGCAATTTCAGAAGGTTTCGATGTCGCATATCTCTTGAATTTTAGAGATATGAAGAGAAGCGGATCTCATGAAATAAATCCAGAGCTGCTGTCTGCACAATCACAAGCGGTTGAAATTCCAATTCTTTACATAGATTTTATGTCATACGAAGAAGAATTCAATTTGGTGAATACCACACATTCGTTATTGATGGACCTATGTTCAAAAACCGGATAAGATTTAGGATAGTTAATGGCGAAAAGATATTGAAAGATGGATATTGGTTCTTGGACATCACAGGTAAAAAACCACGACATTCCACAAGATAGACACAACACTTTTTCTTTTTCACAAAAAGAAAACCTGTGCTAAAACTTTTTTGCTTCGCAAAAACCTTTACTAAAAAATATAGGTTTCTTTGATCAAACTTTCTTTGTGAAAGAAAGTTTGTTGGTAAAGCTTTTCTTTCTAAGAAAAGGTTTATTGAAGTATGAAAGAAGAAAAGACAATTAAAAGCGAGCAGATATACAAAGGGAAAGTAGTTCAGTTAAGGGTTGATACCGTTTCATTGCCGGATGGTAGGACAAAAATACGTGAAATTGTCGTTCATCCGGGTGCGGCAGCTATTGTTCCTTTGATGGACGATGGTGAAAAGGTATTGTTAGTAGAGCAATACCGAAAAGCTATTGAAAGTAAAACTTTAGAGATACCCGCAGGTACACTTGAGGAAGGGGAGTCGCCTGAAGAATGTGCGAGACGGGAACTAATCGAGGAGACGGGTTTTCAAGCATCGAAACTGGATAAACTGATGGAATTTTATCCATCTCCGGGTTTTAGCAGCGAGATAATACACATTTTCGTAGCGAGCGGACTGAAGAAAGTTTCTGACGCTGAAGCCGAACTTCCGATACGGTTTGTGCGGTTGAATGAGTTATTGACGAAGATAAGAAACGGCGAAATAAAGGATGGAAAAACAGCAATAGGAGTGTTGATGGTTTAAAGATATGAAGCTAAAAATAATACGCCAAAAAGGAGGACCAAAAATACAGGAGGAATGCAATCGAATTGGTGGATGTCCTGTTGGTGGAGCGGTTATTAGTGGGAGTGGCAATTTAAAAGCGAAATACGTGATTCATGCCGTCGGTCCGAGATACGGTGAAGGAGATGAGAATGAGAAACTGAAGAATGCAACGCTGAACAGCTTGAAAATATTTGAAGTATGAAACATATTCTTCTGATCCCAAAAGGCGAAAATATGGTTATTTGGGGACCTAATGGAGCGGGGAAGAGTGCTGTGCTGTTGTAGATGCAATTGACTTTTTATTCACAGGACAAATATCGAGTTTAATTGGTGCGGGTACAGCGGGAATAACACTTAAAAATCATGGTCCTCATATAGATCAGCGACCAGTGGATGCTTTTGTCCGCGCGAAAATCAAAATGGACGGAGTGGATGAGCCCATCAACTTAGAACGCAAGATGTCCTCTCCTAAACGCCTTTCGTATCCTGAAGAATACAAGGCACGAGTCAAAACCATATTGGAAGTGGCAGCACGAGGTCAAAACGTCTTGTCACGCCGTCAAATTCTCAAGTACGTAGCTGCTGAACCCGGTAGGCGCGCTACCGCAATCCAGGCTCTCTTGAATCTCGACGAAATAGAAGATATTCGTAAAGCGCTTGGTAGAATCCAGCGAACTGCTGCCAGTGAATACAATAATGCTCGAATTCGAGTAGAAGCAAGCCAAAAGGACGTACAAACAACTTTGAATCTAACTTCGTTCTCTACGGGTGGAGTTATTGATAAAATAAACGAGCTCAGGAAGGTGTTAGGTGGAGGGCCACTCACAAAACTCACTATCTCATCCTTTAAGGCGGGGATAACTGCCCCTTCGGCTCGCCCATCCCCAAGTGGAATAAATCCCGAGCTGGTAAAAAGTGACGTTAACGCGCTCATGGAACTCATCAAACCAGTAGAACCTTTTGTTAGCAAGAAAGACGAAGATTTGCGCCGGCTCGTGAAAGAGCTTCGAGAAGACGAGCATCTCCGTCGAGAATTAACTTCCAGAAAACTTATAGAGATGGGTCTAACGTTATTAGATGAAGAGGGAGCATGCCCCCTCTGCGGGAAACCCTGGCCTCCAGAAGAACTTCGCAAGCATCTGGATACACGCCTTGCAAACGCTGTACAGGCAGCAGAGAAACAGAGAACTATTGACGATTTAGCAATAGCAGTGGGCTCTGTTTTAGAGACCGCAATTGACTATGTCGGCCGAATTGAGGACGCAGTAACTCAGCTGCTAAAAATGTCGGAGTTGGTCGGAGCCTTCCACGCATGGAAAGAGCAACTTCAGAAATGGCTTGAAATCCTGTCTGACCCGCTTACACAATATCCGATAACAACTCAGCCTGCAAAAGGCATCGAGAGACTTTTAGCTCCAAAAAATATCAACGAGATGTTACAGTCCATAAAAGATAAGGTAACGAAGTTGATTCCGATTGTTTCTCCCGAACAGACTGCGTGGGATACCCTCACCAGAATGGAAGCCTTTTGGAAACAATTTATTCAAGCACGATATGCCGCTCGAAGCGCTGGCCGCTTCAAGAAGCGAGCTGATGCCATGTTAACTGCATTCTTAGAAGCCCGCAACGGTGTTTTAACAGAACTTTACGATTCCATAGAAAGCACGTTCTCTGCCTTTTATCGGGAAATGCACTCCGAAGATGAAAAGTCTTTTAAAGCATCCTTTAAGCCCCGCGGTGCAGGACTACTGTTTGAGGTGGACTTTTATGGACGTGGCATGTTTCCGCCTCTTGCGTTACACAGCGAAGGGCACCAGGATAGCATGGGCATTTGCTTGTACCTGGCGTTAATCCGGCGGATTGATGAGGGGCTTGTCAATCTGACTGTCCTTGATGATGTGGTAATGTCAGTAGACGCCAATCACAGAAGAAGCTTCTGTAAACTACTCAGAGAGCAATTCCCGGATAGACAATTCATTATAACAACTCATGACAAAACGTGGTCACGGCAACTCAGAACAGAAGGCATCGTAAATAGCAAAAACCTCATCGAGTTCAGGCGATGGTCTCTTGAAACTGGACCGCTACTTTCAAACGATATTGATTTCTGGAAGGAGATAAAAGTCGATCTATACAACAATAAGGTTCCTTCAGCTGCCCACCGGCTCCGACGTGGCGCAGAGTATTTTTTTGAAATGGCGTGTGATCGTCTTTGTGCTCCCATTGCGTATCGTGGTGACTATCGCTGGGAACTGGCAGACTACCTTTCAGGAGCTATTGGAGCCTACAAGAAATATCTGAAGCAAGCCAAAAAGGTAGCCCAAAGCTGGAAGAATCAGGAGCTCTTTGAGCAGTTAAATGAATTGGACACAGTGGCAAAGCAGATAATTACGAGGTCTCAAGTGGAGCAGTGGGCAATAAACGAAAACGTTCATTATAATAAGTGGGGAGACTTTTCAGAACCCGACTTCCGTTTAGTCGTCGAAGCATTCCAAGACCTCTTTGGTTTATTTAGATGCTCTTCTTGCGGTGGGTTTATTTATATCACCCATGTAGATCGAGAAAGCGATAGCATCCGCTGCGGGTGCGGTGCTATAAACTGGAACCTCATAGAAAGACAGAACACCATGATTAATTTATAATTGAATCATCAACCACCTCTCTATAGTGTGTACTTCTTCCCCTGCTCAACTATCTCCACATTTATATTCTTTGAAAAATCATTGAACATCTCCGGGTGTTCGGTATGAACGGGATATACTCTTTCGGGATTTATTTCTTCAATAATTGCCCCTATTTCAGCTCCAGAAGCATGTCCAGAAGCATGAGCAAAATATTCTTTAATTCCAAAAAGTTCTAACCAGTTCCTTTTTCGCTCCTCATCTAATTCCATCTCCTCACAGAATGGTTCACAGGAAGATTTTATCCAGATAGCCTCTTTTGGTTGGATATCTGTAAGTTGATTTATTTCCCAGAGGTTCATGGAGACCACATATTTTTCTGGATTTTTCTGCAATGCTTTGCAGGTTATTGAATTCTCTCTATTGATAAATTCTTTTTCCCAATTTACATAATCCTGCTCGACCAATGTACGATCAATTCCGTCCTTGCAAATTAAACCCCAACCCTTCTTAGGAACTAAAATCTTCACGTCACTGAGCGAGAAGGGACATAAATCTCCCAACGCTTCGATAAGGTGTGCAAGTTTTAAGGTTACAACAAATTCCCGCTTATTTGTTTCGGCAGCTTCAAAAATAGTATTTACTCTATCTAAATCTCTCATTGGATGTTCAACAAAGACCAATCCTTTTGCCTTAGCGGCAATCAACTGCGTGATTTCTTTCTTTACTCCTTCTTCGCTGTCTTTTTGTGTGCTATCAATTCTTGTTCCTTCGGATAATAGCCATTTTGGCTTAGCAGCTTTCGCTTTTTCAACAAATTTCTTACTTAACTCTTGATTGGAACCATGAAAACGAATATCTCCGGTATAAACTAAATTTCCTTCTTCAGAATAAATAATGTAGCCACATGCTCCGGGTAGAGAATGATCTACGGGAACCATTTCAACCTCTAACGAGCCAATTGTAACTTTATCCTCTGGTTCCATCACATGAAAAATTCGCTCGTGGACAAAATCAGTATTTTTCCTTGTAACTCTGCTTAAGTTACCTTTTTTATTCGTGTAAAAAGTAAAAGCGTCGCAGGCTGTAATTAAGTCTGATAACGGATTTCTTCCCGTCTCTTCTGAGGATTGGAGAATGATTTTTGTTGCTTTTGTACAGTAAATAGGGATATCAGTCCTCAAAAAATGGATATATTGTGCATGGTCAGCATGTGCATGGGTAAGAAAAACAGCATCTACGCTTTTCTCCTCTTCTGGACGGTCCATGTGCTTGAGATAATCTTCCCGGTAAATGCCTTTGATATCAGGAAGAAGACCTAATTCGAAAAAGTCGGCTAAAGCAGAGCATTTTCTCGGTTGTAAGAACTCGGCAAAGTAGGTGTTTGCGATTTTAAAGCTCATGCCGAAATCGAGGAGTATTTTTGTGCCTTCCACCTC
>JAGXOS010000040.1 GCA_023659775.1 Methanomicrobia archaeon LH_S14
GAATGGGCGAATACTAATTTTTTTTCTTCCTTCTTTTTTATTTTTTATTTATTATTTATAAAATTCAAAAAGTCATTTAAATTGAATTTAAATGAAACGTAGGGGCAGATAAAAATGGGAAGGATAATAGGCATTGACCTTGGAACGACGAACTCAGAAGCTGCTTTCGTAGATGAAAGTGGTGATGCAAAGATAATACCGAGTGCAGAAGGGAGTGCATACGGTGGGAAGATGTTTCCATCGGTAGTGGCGTTTACGAAGGATGGTCAGAGGTTGGTAGGCGTAGCGGCGAAGAGACAGGCGGTGGTTAACCCGGAAGGCACGGTAAGAGAGGCAAAGAGGAAGATGGGGACTTCTGAGAAGATGTACGTGAAGACAATTGATAAGAATTTCACACCGCAAGAGATCTCTTCGATGGTATTGCAAAAGATAAAAACAGATGCAGAGGCATATTTGGTCGAGTCCGTGGATGCTGCTGTTATTACCGCACCTGCGTATTTCGATGATAACCAGCGACAGGCGACAAAGGATGCAGGTGAGATTGCGGGGTTTGAAGTAAAACGGATAATAAACGAGCCGACGGCGGCGGCAATGGCTTATGGGCTTGGAAAGGAAGGCGAATATAAAGTTGCGGTTCTCGACTTTGGTGGTGGCACTTTTGACGTTACTATCATGGACATAGGGGAAGGAGTATTTGAGGTGCTTTCTACAAGCGGGGATACGCATCTTGGTGGAACGGATATAGATGCAGCCGTGGTAGATTGGCTTGTGGAATCGTTTAAAAACAAAGAAGGGATAGATTTGAGGAATGACCTTACCGCGATGCAGCGGATAAGAGACGAGGCAGAGAAAGCGAAAATAGAACTCTCCTCTTCTGTGTCTACAACGATAAATCTACCTTTCATTACGGTTTCCGGAAGAGAGCCAAAGCATTTAGAGGCTACACTAACGAGAGCGAAATTAGAGGAGTTAGCTGAGCCTACGTTGAGACAGTTAGAGCCTCAGATAAGAAGAGCGTTAGAAGATGCAAAGCTATCTCCTCATGAGATAGATAAAATAGTACTTATTGGTGGTCCAACGAGGATGCCGGTAGTGAGAGCGCGATTTGAATCTATATTAGGTAAGAAACTGGTGGGCGGAGTTGACCCAATGCAGTCGGTGGCAATAGGTGCGGCGATACAGGCAGGTATCCTTGGCGGACAGGTGAAGGAAGAGATAGTTTTGCTTGACGTTACGCCACTTGCGCTCAGCATTGAGACTTTAGGTGGCGTTGCAACTATGTTGGTCGAGAGGAACACAACGATACCAACGAAGAAATCGCAGATATTTACCACCGCTGCGGATAATCAAACGAGTGTGGAGATACACGTCGCGCAAGGCGAGAGACCGATGTCGGTGGATAACACCTCGCTTGGAAGGTTCCATCTGGATGGTATTCCGCCAGCGCCTCGTGGCATGCCACAAATCGAGGTTACGTTTGATATAGATGCAAACGGGATTTTGAACGTGAATGCAAAGGATTTGGGGACTGGCAAGGAAGCTTCGATTAGAATAACCGCATCAACAAAACTTCCAAAAGATGATATAGACCGAATGGTGAAAGAGTCAGAGAAGTATAGGGAGGAGGACAAGAAGCGTAAGGAAGAGGTGGAACTCATAAATCAAGCTGATTCTCTTGTTTATACTTCTGAGCGCACGATAAGTGAGCTTGGAGATAAGATAAGTAAGGAGCAGCGTGCGAAGGTGGAGCGTGCGAAGGATAAGTTGAAGGAGTCGTTGAAAACGAAGGACGTGGCAAAGATAAAAATGGATACGGACGAGTTGATGAAAGCGCTGCACGAGGTCTCTGCGGTGGTGTATCAGGAGGCGCAGAAGAAGGCTGCGGAGGAGGCGGCGAAACAGGGTAAACAGGCAGGAGCAGGTGAGGAGAAGAAAGCGGGTGAAGGTGATTACGTTGATGTGGATTATGATGTGAAGGGTGAGGGCGAGGGAAAAGAATAACAAGAAAAAATAAGTTAAAAGGCGAACAAGGTTGGTTTGATGGATATGGGAGAGAAGAAGAAGCCATCTATACTCGTGGTTGAGGACGATGCAGAAATGTGCGAGACATTAAGCGACATACTATCAGATAAAGGCTACGAGGTAAAGACCGTGGGAAGGGGCGAGGAAGGTTTAGCATTAGCGAGAAAAGAAAAGAAAAAGTTCCCTATTTGCTTATTAGACCTGAAGCTCCCGGACATCACGGGAATAGAGGTATTAAAGGGGCTGAAAGCTCTCAATCCAGATACCTACGCTATTATAATCACCGCTTTTGCATCCAAGGAGACGGTAATAGAAGGTTTTAAAGTCGGTGCATATTGTTACATCGAGAAAACTCTGAACATGGAAGAGTTGTTTGCAGCGATTGAACACGCTTCGGCTGAACATCAGTTGCTGGAGGATAAGAGAAGAGCGGAAGAGGAGTTGAGGAGGAGCGAGGAGGAGTATCGCTCCCTCGTGGAATCTACCGAAGATTCCGTATACATGGTAAGTAGAGATTGCAGGTATCTCTTCATAAGCGATAAACATCTATCCCGGCTTGGATTGTCAATAGACAAAGTCAGAGGGAGGGGTTATGACGATTTTCATTCCGAAGAGGAAACGAAAGAGTTTGCAGAGAAAGTGGAAGAAGTATTTGAAACCGGCAAGAGTGTCCAGTATGAACGTAGAAGCAGAAGAGAGGGCAGGTATTTTCTACGAACGTTAAGTCCGGTTAAAGATTCTGAAGGAAGAGCAACTGCTGTAACAGTGATTTCAAAGGACATTACCGAGCTGAAGCGCAGGGAGGAAGAAGTGGAGAAATCCCGTAAGTTCCTTGCCTCTATCATTGATAACATTCCTGATACAGTCACCATCAGGGACTCACAGTTCCGCTTCGTATTGGTCAATCAGGCATATTGTAACACATCACAGTATACTAAGGAGGAAGTAATTGGGAAAACAGCCTACGGCTACGGGGAAAAAGAAAAAGAAATATTTCAAACAGGAAAAGAATTGTACATCCCTGAACGAGCCTATACCGACCTTGAAGGTAAGCGCCATTATGTATCAGTTAAAAAAGCTCCAATAGCTGATGAATCGGGCGAAGTAACTCATGTCGTAACAATAAGCCGCGACATTACCAAGCATAAACAAGCGGATAAGGAACGCGAGCGACTCCTTAAGGAGCTTAAAGCAAAGAACGCGGAGATGGAGCGGTTCACTTACACCGTCTCTCACGACTTAAGGTCGCCGCTTGTTACCATTCAGGGGTTTGCTGGCATGCTGCGAAAAGATTTGGGACGGGATGAAAAAGAAAAAGTAGAAGATGACCTTAAATATATAGAAAACGGAGCTACAAAGATGGAACACCTGCTGAATGACACGCTTGAGCTCTCTCGTATCGGTCGTGTGGTGAATCCGCCGGAAGACGTGCCGTTTGGCGAACTTGTTCAGGAAGCCCTGGAGGGAACCTCTGCTAAAATAAAATCGAGCGGGGTTGAAGTATCGGTGGCTGAGGACTTACCTGCTGTTCACGTGGACCGCATGAGGATAGCCGAGGTGCTGGTGAACCTGATTGAGAATAGCATAAATTACATGGGCGAACAATCGCATCCAAAAATAGATATTGGTTATCGCATTGATGACGGTGAAAGCGTTTTTTTTGTGTGGGATAATGGAATAGGAATTGAACCAAGCCAGCACGAGAAGGTGTTCGGGTTGTTTTATCATGTAGAGAGGAATAAGGGAACAGGTGCAGGTCTTGCTATCGTGAAACGAATAATCGAAGTGCATGGGGGTCGTGTGTGGATAGAGTCAGAGAGGGGAAAAGGATGCAGTGTTTGTTTTACATTGCCAAATTCAATAGAAAATGGGGTAATGATAAAATGAAAGGAAAACCCGCTGTAATTTTGCTCGTAGAAGATGATGAAGCGCATGCAATGCTTATAATACGCACGCTTGAAGATGCAAAAGTGGCAAATAAAATTTGTTGTGTCGGCGATGGAGAGGAGGCGCTGGATTATCTCTTCCATCGTGGGGAATATGCAGACAAAGGAAAAAGTCCTCGACCAGATTTAATTCTTCTTGACTTGCGACTGCCAAAACTCGATGGTCATGAAGTTCTAAAGGAAATAAAAAAATCTGATGAATTAAGGACTATACCAGTAGTTGTGCTCACAACTTCCGAAAGTGAAGGGGATATGATCCAGGCATATAGTAATTATGTGAACAGTTATCTTGTAAAACCCATAGATTTCGGTGAGTTCTCCGCGATAGTACGAGATTTGGGATTTTATTGGCTTATCTGGAATCAGCATCCGAAGAGAAATAAGAACTGTTTATAGGAGAAGGTTTAATTTAAATTTAAGAACATGAAGACGAATATAAAAAGGGAAAGGAACAGGGTAATGATCGCGGATAGTTCCACTTTCATCCGTGTTATGCTTACTACCGGGATGGAGAAGCTCGGTTTTGAAGTTGTTGGAACAGCAAAGAATGGTAGGGAAGCAGTGGATAAATATATGGACTTGAAGCCTGATATGGTGTTTGTAGATGCAGCATTAGAGGAAATAGATGGTATCGAGGTAACTCGCATGATAATGGATCAAAACCCTTCTGCTTTTGTTACTGTGTTAATAGATGAATCATTAGATTTGTCGGATTTGTCAGTTAAAGCGGTGAGAGCAGGGGCAAAAGGGTATTTAAAGAAACCGTTAACCATTCTCGATTCTCTATTTCTCGCTCATGGGAGTGATAGCAGCACAGATAAAGAGTAAAGTAAGGTAAGGTGCGTTGATGAGGAAGTAGAAATGAAAGAGAAAGAGATAAAGATACTGCTTGTAGAAGATTTGGAGGAGCACGTGCTTATTGTAGAGAATGCTTTAGAGGGGAGTAAGCTGAGAAACAGGCTTTTTGTAACACGAGATGGAGAAGAAGCACTCGATTTCCTTTATAAGCGAGGAAAATACGCAGATACGGATTATCCAAAGCCAGACGTAATCTTACTTGACCTGCGTCTGCCAAAGATTGATGGAATAGAGGTACTTAAGAAGATAAAGGAAGAAGAGGGACTCAAAGAAATCCCCGTGGTAGTTCTTACGAGTTCGGATAGGGAGGACGATATAATTAAGAGTTACGAGGGGGATGTTAAAAGTTACCTTTTGAAGTCAGTACTTTTGAAGTCAGTAATAATACAAAAGACAGGAAAAATGAGAGAGCTTTTAGATGCTATTCTTTCGCTCACGTAAATATGCCGGAAGAAAAAGAAGGAAAAGCACGAGAGAGAGAAGAGGAGATAGAACTTCAGGTCCAGGAAGCGATAGAAGAGGAAGAAAAGAAAGAGATAGAGAGATATGCCGTCAATGAGCCTTATGCATATATCAGAATTATAGATACTTCTCCTCCTCTTTACGAAGTTCTGGAGCCTAAACTATCGAACGGTGAGAAAGAGCTATTAAAAGAGATAAAAAACCGCCTTTACGAGACGATAGACATGAGTTTCGCCAGTGTTACTGAACCAGATGAGTTCCTGAGGGAAAAGGTAGAAGCACTATTTAAGGACTTATCCATGGAACTAAGTCTGAGTCCTGAGAGAATGGATAAGATAATGTATTACGTAAGGAGGGATTTCATCGGATATGGGAAGTTTGACCCGATTACGCGGGATAAAATGGCAGAGGACATTTCCGCGGATGGTCCTGGAATTCCTTTGTACGTGTATCATCGAAAATACGGCTCGATAGAAACGAACGTACAATTTGATAAGCCTGAGTTAGATGCGATGATTTATAAATTGGCGCAGCGATCAGGCAGGCACATCTCGATGGCAAAACCGCTCTTAGATGCTTCTCTTCCAAATAAGGATAGATTACAATTAAGCATAGGAAGCGAGGTAACGACAAGAGGTTCCACGTTTACCATAAGGAAGTTTAAGGAGATACCTATTACGCCGATAGAGCTAATAGATTATGGGACGTTCTCCGTGGAAATGATTGCCTATCTGTGGATGGCAGTAGAAAATGGGAGTAACATTCTTATATCCGGTGGCACGGCAACGGGTAAAACAACGGTTTTAAACGCGGTTTCTATGTTCATACCGCCGGAAAGTAAAATCGTATCCATCGAAGACACGAGAGAAATAAATCTATCGCATCAAAATTGGATTCCATCACTCACGAGGGAAGCAGAGGAGGGGGGTCGCTCAATAGAAATGTTTGATTTGCTGAAGGCTGCGCTCAGACAACGCCCCGAATACATTTTGGTAGGTGAAGTGCGAGGAAAAGAAGCGTATACACTTTTCCAGGCGATGGCAACCGGGCACATCACCTTATCAACGGTTCATGCGGATTCTGCGGATGCGGTAGTAAAACGGCTGACAAAAGCACCAATTGATATTCCTTTGATGCTACTTGATAGTTTAGACATAATACCTATCCAGAGGTCGGTGAAGATAGGGAATAAAAGAGTGAGGAGATGCGCGCAAATCGTAGAAGTAACCGGCATTGATTTTGATAATGACACGTTAAAAACGAACGAACTTTTCAGTTGGCGACCAGATAAATTTACGTTCACCGGAAAATCGAACGTCTTCGTAGAGATAATGGATAAGTTAATTATGAACGAGAATGAATTAAAAAATGAGTTTGCACGCAGGGTAAGGATTCTGGAGAGGATGAGAACGAAAGGTATGGATGACTTCGAGTCGCTAAGCAAGATTGTATTTGAGTACCGTATAAACCCGGAAGAGATAGAGAAGAGAATTGGAGGAACATAGCATAGCATGGATACAAATGAGATAGCGTTTGGTATATTTGGCGCGTATTTCAGGAGGAGAAGAGCGAAATTCGGTTCAGTAAGAGATAATCTTATGAAAGCGCGGATATACGTTCCCGTGGAGAGATGGCTCTCAAATGCTGCTTTTTATTCTATTATAGGGGTAGTTTTTGCCCTCTTTATATATTTACTGATGAAGGTTATGCTATTTTTCATATTAAAATCTGAGTCTGCTTTTGGTTTAACGGACATTATTCTCATTCCCACGGTTATTTTAATCGCCTTCTTTTCGGTTTTCTTCGGTTTTTATTTCTTACCGCAAATAAAAGTATGGGAAAGGAAAGGGAAGATAGAAGAGCTTCTTCCTTATGCTATCGGGTATATATCTTCGATGGCGGCAATTGGAGTGATTCCTTATAAGATATTCAAGAAGCTATCGGAGATGGAGGAAAACTACGGTGTGGTGAGCATGGAAGCGAAGCAGATAGTGCGCGACGTGGAACTACTTGGATTTGATTTCATCACCGCTTTAAGAAACCTGGCAACGGTAACGGCATCCCAACAAATGAGGTCTTTCTTGCAAGGGGCAGTAACAACTGCGCTTACCGGAGGTGAAATGGGCTACTACTTCATAAATGCATCAAAGATGTATATGGAAGAAAGGAGAAGGAAATACGGTGATTATATCTCGATGCTGGGCATGTTTGCGGAGTTTTATGTTGTAGGGTTAGTGGTAGCGCCGTTAATGATTATAGTGGTGATGTCGATAATGTGCTTCTTAGGCTCAGCTTCGCTGTCAACACTTGCGGCGATTGTGTATATAATCATCCCGCTTGGCTCTGCGGGGTTTATCTTTTTGATTGGTCTGTATTCGTGAAGGAGGAATAAAAATGCATCTCTTATCGGATAAAATTCGGGAGACGCTGGAAAAGAGAAAGAAAAAACTGAAACTGATACACTTTCTCGGAGACCTTAGGGGGCTTATCTGGGAAAAACCCGTAAGATTGAGCTACGTATCGGGAGTTATTGGCGGATGTCTCATGCTCGTTTCATATATCTACGGGTTGGAGTTCGTCGCACCGTATGATGCATACATCTTAGCAGGTATCGCGGCGTTTGTTCCACCTGCATATTACAGTTACAGTGAGCAAAAGAGGATAAGGAAGGCGGAAGAAGCGTTCCCGGACTTGCTTCGTGACCTTGCGCAAGCGAAGCGAGCAGGGCTATCGCTGATAGATGCCGTTACGCTTACCGCGGAAGGAGAATACGGGGTGCTTACGGACGGGATAAGAAAGATCGGCATACAGTTGACCTGG
Source organism: Methanomicrobia archaeon LH_S14 (assembly GCA_023659775.1). Taxonomy (GTDB): domain Archaea; phylum Halobacteriota; class Syntropharchaeia; order Alkanophagales; family Methanospirareceae; genus JAGXOS01. The sequence continues at coordinate 8,109 of JAGXOS010000040.1, forward strand.
GGTGTCCCTTTTGAGGATGCACTGCGGATGTTTGCAAGGCGGTATCCCACGAGAATAATAAAACGTTCCGTAGAAATGATTATAGAGGGATACAAGACCGGAGGAGAGGTAGGAGAAGTTATTAAAATCGCTGCTGATGACGTTATGGAATTACAATCGCTGGAGAAGAGAAGGATCGCGGATATGAGCCCATATATAATGGTTTGCTACGCCACCTTCTTTGTTTTCTTAGGCGTCTTATTGGTGCTGTATCACTCGTTCATTCCGGCGATGGCGGAAGCAGGAGCAGCAGTAGCGGAATCAGGAGCAGGTGGAAGGGGAGGTGTAGCGATCAGAGGAGTGGACGTGGAAATGCTAAAGATGATTTTCTTCCATTGCGCGGTTATCCAGGGTATTTGCTCGGGATTGGTAGCAGGTAAGTTAGGAGAAGGAAAAGTTATCGCGGGAATAAGACATGCGGTGGTATTAGCATCAGCGGCATTCGGACTGTTTGCGATTTTGAAATTTATGCCGGTTTAGGTCAGGTTAGGTCAGGTCAGGGAAGTTTTATGGACACAGATTAACGCGGAATTAGAGGTTTAGTTTATTAGCGGTTCAGCTCGTTAGCTAATCAGGAAATTTCTACCGATTATAGGTATGATGACAAAATATGAACTTTTTGTCCATTTTTCTATTATTTGATAGTATTAGAGGGGGGTGGGGTGCCTGTGAATGGTTAATTCACATCCACCCCCTTCTATTAAAGTTTATATACTAAAAAAATATAAATATAATAGGTGCCTGTGAAGATGGGAATGAGATACTGTTGTTCAGGAATCATAGAAGATGCGAAAAAGATAGTTAAGCGAGTTGAACACATCTGGTTAAAGGATAATAAAACGTTTTCTTCTCTTGCACATCTTTCCAAAAATCTTTACAACGAAGCAAACTACATTATTCGCCAGGAATTCTTCAAAAAAGGTAAGTGGATACGGTATAACGAATTGAATAAATTGCTGCTGGAGGAAAGCGAGAATTACAGGGCTTTACCTGCTCAGACGGCGCAACATGTACTGATGCTCCTTGATAAGTCATGGAAATCCTTCTTTAAAGCGATTAAGATATGGAAAGTCCATCCAGAGAAGTTCTTAAGACGGCCGCGAATACCAGGTTATAAGGAGAAAAATGGAGAACACATTCTCGTATTCACGAAACAGCAAGCGAAGCTAAAGAACGGTTGGCTTATTCTACCGAAGAAGGTTGGGTTTAAAGTAAAAACGAGGCTAAAAGAAGGGTTAAGAGAAGTGAGAATTATCCCAAAAGGAGTGGGATATATACTCGAAATTGTATATGATAAGGTTATCAAGGTTATAGAACGAAACAAGGAGAGAATAGCAGGAATAGACATCGGAGTTCGCAACCTCATAACTATGGTAAATAACATCGGTAAAAAGCCGATTGTTGTTAAGGGTGGAGTTGCGAAGAGCATCAACCAGTTCTATAATAAGGAAAAGGCGAGAGCGCGGAGCGCATATGATTTGCAGGGGATAAAAAAAGGGAAGAAGGTAAAGAGGCTATCAGTGAAGCGAGAGCGAAAACTAAATGATTTCTTCCACAAGGTTAGTCGCCTCGTTGTGGACTGGTGCGTAGACCATGAGATTGGAATGGTAGTTGTAGGGCATAACGACAACTGGAAGCAGGAAGTTGAACTGAGTAAAAGAAACAATCAGACTTTCGTGCAGATGCCGTTTGCTAAACTAATCCAGCAGATAGGCTATAAAGCAGAAGAGAAAGGGATAGAGGTAAAGGAGCAGGAGGAGAGTCATACATCAAAGTGCAGCTTCTTAGATAACGAACCAATAGAGCATCACGAAGAGTATGTTGGCAAACGAAAGAGCAGAGGGTTGTTCAGAAGCGCAAAGCGAATAATCATAAACGCAGATGTGAACGCAGCATATAATATAATAAGAAAAGCAGTCCCAAAAGCTTTTGCGAAAGCAGAGGCGGACGGGATAGAGGGTGTGGGGTTACACCCAGTGCGATGCCCCCATTGATAGCATCATACGAAGAGGTTTGAAACAAAATGGTTGAATCTCATAACCTGGGTGCCTTATCATCTCCTTGGAACCGAAGCCAGATAGTTATAGTTTTTCATTTAAATGATTTCATAGGATAGATAGACAGATGAACGCTAAAAATGGAGGGTCTTCCTCATGATATTGGATGGTTTGATGAGAATATCATGAATGGGTTCACCCAGACGGGGGCGGAATGGAAGGCGACCGATGAACTCGTGAGGTCACTATATGATACGATGAAGCCTCAGGTGGAGGTGGTTTTATGACTACTTACACTAGAACCCTTATTACTTATATCTCCACCTCCACCGCGGTCTTTTCCAGATACAACTCCACACCATCCACGTATCCATAAAACTCAACTGACACCGTATTTGTAGTGTCATCAACACTGACATTATAGTCATGAGGAGTGGTCAAGGTAGTTTCATCAAGCGTCTTATTAAACCAGTTACCCCAGACGGAAGGATATTCTGTGGTGACATTGATAGTCAAATTAGGGTATTTCAAATTGTCAACGAGCAAATTGTAGCTTTGGTAAGTGGTTTTCAAAGACGTCGAAGTTGCACCGGAGTAAGAACGGTTGGCACCGGTCAAATCAACCATGGAAATCTCTATTGCCGGGATGCCACTCTCGTTAATGAAATTAATAGGAGGAGATTGAAGCATAAATCCTCCTTCGCGCTGCCATTTAATCACCGCACCGTGCTCATACACAATCTCCTGATTTGGGTAGTAGAGGTAATTGGACTTGAACTTGATGCTTCCGGATGAGTTTGCTACGGTAGGACTTCCCGTGGATAAGGTGTAATTGATTTTTACCCAGTGCAAAACCGGTGTCGTGGAGTCATCTTCGGTGGATAATTCCGCACAATACTGGACGTAGCGATGTCCATCAGATACAGAGGATAACCCGGAGACGTCCGAACCATTTGATACTGCGGGGCAGTATTTCCAATCGGGAGCGGCACGCATGTCATCAAACATATCTGTTCTGACTTTCATCACAAGCGTCTGCCCGTTCAAAGTAGCGTCCCACGTCATTTCGCCGTAACACGTGCTCTTGCTTGTCGTATTATAGACCTCAGATACGAGGTAACCGGATGAGTAGTGCGTGATAGAGGAGGCGTAGTCTTCCTGGTGCTGGTAGATTCCAGCATTTCCTCCAGCCCCTCCTGTGCCTCCATTTGCGTCTCCGCCGCTACCAGCATCTCCTTCGCTTATGGGAACAGAACCTGACTCATTAAATATCTTGATTCTTCCACCTGCTCCACCTCCACCTCCACCTCCACTTCCTGCTCCTTCTCCAGTTTGACTATCTCCTCCATCACCGCCTTTTGCGGAAAGTGTGCCTGAGCCTGAGATTGTAACATTTCTCCCTTTTATCAAAATGCCACCACCACTGCCTCCACCACCTCCTCCATCATTTGGCTTTGCTCCAGATAGCCCATAATCACCATCAGCAGAAATATTCCCGGCGATGTTTATTTTCTCGGCATCCAGCCAGATTGCTCCACCACCGCTTCCGCCACTTCCTCCTCCCGATTGACCAGTGCCGCCGCCACCACCTCCAGAGCCTATTTCTATGGATTTAGAAGTTGCATTACCGTACTCGCTTCCACCTGTTCCACCTGAATCCTTGCTGTCACCACCGTCACCGCCGGGAGCACCGTATCCCGCGCCACCGCCACCGCTACCAGCGGATCCATTCGTCCCTTTACCCGGACCAAAGCCCATTCTATCTGTGGTACCACCTGAATACCCCACACGATCGGCAGTTATCGTTGAGCTGGGATCTACGGTGATGTTATTTGCGTGTATTTTCAAAAATCCAGTAACATGAGAAACGGACAAAGTGCTATTGTTCTTGATTTTAACCTGATTATATGAATACTCATCCCCTAATTGTATATTATCGCCATCTAAAATCAAATCCCCTTCAGGTGCATACCTTGCAAGCTTCACCTCGTTAGAGGCGTTACTCACCTGATAGACATCTATATAAGGAAAGCCAGTAGTTGCATTCTGCTCCCATGGTCCACCACCTCCGCCACCCCCCGCGGTAGGGACTACGACCGTGATTTTTTCATCCTGATGATTAAAGATCAGGTTCGAGCCCGAAGGGGACATACCGAGGATAGGGACTTTATCAGGCGACATTTTTATGGGTGTAGTCTTCTCAAAAGTCTCCCCTTTATTCCATCAACGAGCGATTTGAGTTCCGCGAAGTCGTCTGTGACGTCGTCGGTATGCCGAGCTTCAAAATCCTTCGTCCACGCGGGGATTTGCGAGGAGAAATAAATGGTTGATGCAGAAAGAAGGATACCCATGAGCAGGACGAAGCCAATCACCGTGGACACTGCGCGTTCGTCCTGGAGGAAGTTTCTATTTTTGTTTTTATTTTTCATTGTATATAAATATAT